>NZ_OY775937.1:1697500-2016250 GCF_963675255.1 uncultured Desulfobacter sp. | reverse complement strand
TCCTTGATCCGAATGCCGTGATGCACCTCATATTTTTCCTTCAACCCCCTGAGAATGGAGATGGTATCTTCCACGGTGGGTTCCTTGACAAGAACCGGCTGGAAACGCCTCTCCAGGGCAGCATCCTTTTCAATATATTTTCTGTACTCGTCCAGGGTGGTGGCCCCCACACAGCGCAGACTGCCCCGGGCCAGGGCGGGTTTAAGCATATTGGAGGCATCCACAGCCCCTTCAGCAGCCCCTGCCCCCACCACCGTATGTAACTCGTCAATGAAAAGAACGATTTCGCCCTCGGCAGCCTCAACCTCTTTTAATACCGCCTTGAGACGGTCCTCAAATTCGCCCCGGAACTTGGCCCCGGCCAGCAACGCCCCCATATCCAGGGCAATAACCCGTCGGTCTTTCAGGGTTTCGGACACGTCGCCTTCCACAATTCGCTGGGCCAGTCCTTCTACAATGGCGGTTTTACCAACGCCCGGTTCGCCAATGAGCACAGGATTATTTTTCCGGCGCCGGGACAATACCTGAACAATTCTCCGAATCTCCTCATCCCGACCGATAACCGGGTCCAATTTTCCCTGGCGGGCCAAGTCTGTCAGGTCTTTTCCGAATTTTTCCAAAGACTGATACTTGTCTTCGGGGTTCTGGTCGGTCACCCGCTGGTTGCCCCGAATGTCCTTGAGCACGGAAAGGATCACGTCCCTTGTAACACCTAAATCAGTAAGAATTTCGCCGGCCTTATCTTTACCCTGGGTTAGACTGATCAGGATATGCTCAAGGCTGACATACTGATCCTTCATCTTTGCAGATTCTTTAAAGGCCAGATCCAGCATCTTTCGTCCGGGTTCGGACAGATAGGGCTGCCCCCCGGAGACTTTTACCATATTGTCCAGGGCAGAAGAGACACGCTGCACGGCAGCACGGGGATCGGCACCTATTTTATTAAATATGGATACCGCAATACCCTGGTCATCTGCCAGAAGAGCCCCCAAAAAATGAATGGGCTCAATGGCCTGCTGTCCCTTTTCAACCGCAATCGTATGGGCCTTCTGAAACAGCTCCTGGGATTTTAACGTTAATTTATCAAGATTCATAATGCATCTCCAATTCTGTATTACTTTTGTTTGCAATGATGTAAAAGTAATGATTATTTTATATCCGTCAACACCTGTCTTGAATAAACTTTAGAGCTTGTTTGAAAATTAGGATCAAAACGAAATCTCATGTGATTATAGTCGATTCATCTATTTTTGAACAGGTTCTTATCCTTAATGATTAAAAATGATATGATTAAATCCCAAATTAACAACAAGGATCATAAATCATGTGGAAACCGGCCGTGTGCACCAAAGACTGCCCCGATACCTGCGGACTTCTTGTCAAAGTGGAAAAGGGTAGAATAACAAAAGTCAAGGCAGATCCTGATCATCCATTTACACAAGGATTCATCTGCCGTAAAGCAACATTTTTCCCTGAACATGTGCACAACGAAAAAAGAATCCTGACACCCTTAAAAAGAAAAGGCCCAAAAGGATCCGGTCGTTTTGAACCTGTCAGTTGGGATGAGGCTCTGGATACAATTATAAGGCGGATTCAAACCGTGGTCAAAGACCATGGCCCCGAAGCCATACTACCCTATTTTTATGCCGGCCACATGGGTATGGTTCACGGGAATGCCGGCCAGGCATTTTTTCATAAGCTCGGGGCTTCCAGGCTTCTTTTAACCATTTGCGGACCTGCCGCCACCGAAGGATTTAAGACCACCCTGGGATCCGGGCCAAGCACGGATATTGAGTCTTCAGTAGATTCGGATTTCATTATCATATGGGGCAGCAATACCCTGACCACCAATATCCACGCATGGCCCTTTTTCCTCAAAGCCAGAAAAAAGGGGGCCCGCATCGTCGTGATTGATCCATATCGGACCATGACCGCAAAAAAGGCGGATTTTCATCTCATGGTGAAACCCGGAACAGATGCGGCACTGGCCCTTGGCATGATGAATGTCCTGATCCAGGAAAACCTGGTAAATAAACGCTTTATTGAAAAGCGGACCATCGGGTATGAGCAACTTGTCCTGCGGGCCGCTGAATATCCTTTGGAAAAAACAGCAAACATCTGTGGAATTTCAGCCCGGGACATTGAAAATTTAGCACTCTCATACGGCAAAGCCAAAGCCCCTTTCATACGGACCGGCTGGGGACCGGCCCGCCAACTTCGAGGCGCCATGGCCATGAGGACCATTGCCTGCCTTCCCGCCTTGGTGGGGGCCTTTGATACGCCCGGGGCCGGCATTACCCGGGGCCTTGGCGGCGGGCCTTCGGATATTACTCGGCTCACCCGCCCGAACCTGTGCCCCGAAGGCACCCGCATTATAAACATGGTGGAACTGGGAGATGCCCTGACACGCCTTAATGATCCCCCGGTTAAACTGTTCTATAATTTCATGAGCAACCCGGCGGCTGTTGCGCCCCAGTCTGCTCTGGTTCAACAGGGGCTTGGCCGGGATGATCTTTTTGTTGTGGTCCATGAATTATTCATGACAGACACGGCAAAAATGGCTGACATTATTCTGCCTTCGGCCAGTTTTCTGGAGATGACGGATCTTTACAGATCCTACGGCCACAATTACCTACGTCTGGCCAAGCCGGTCATACCGCCGGTGGGACAAAGCCGCACAAACCTGGCCATCTTCCAGACCCTTGCAAAGCGAATGGGGTTTAAAGAAGAAGTATTCAGGCTCAGCGAAGATGAATTCATTCAAGGGTTTCTTGGAGACTGCCACCCCAGCTTGGAAGGTGTGGATAAAAAGGCTTTGGCGCAGGGCAAGACGGTTCGTCTTAATATCGAGTTCAATCCCTATGTTAGAGGCTTTAATACCCCGTCCGGAAAAGTGGAATTTTTCTCCCAGGACTGGCAGTACAAAGGTCTGGACCCCCTGCCCTGCGGCCAGGTCTGGCGGGACCCCCAAGGCGATGACAACTATCCGCTGGAGTTAATAACACCACCCCATTCCCTTTTTCTAAATTCCGCCTTTAATGAAATCCCAAAGATCAGAAAACTTGCGGGCCGGCCTACGCTGTTGATCCATCCCGACGATGCTGCAGCGCGGCATATCGTCCAGGATGCCCCAGTACGGGTATTCAATGCCCGGGGGGAATGCTGGCTGGATGCAAAAATCACCACAGACACCCGGCCCGGCCTGGTCGTGGCCGAAGGCTTACACTGGCCACAATTTATGGACCAGGGCAAAGGCATCAACCAGCTCACCAGCCAGCGCCTGACAGACCAGGGAGAAACCTGCGCCTTTCACTGCAGCCGGGTGGAAGTGATATCATAACACTCGATCATCAAGTTTTTAGGGAATTTGTTCAAATTCAAGGCGGAAATAATTTTTAACCGGGGTTAATACAACATATTTTGAGGATTAAAAATTATTTCCAACGCCGAAGTTGGGCAAATTAACAAAAACTTGATCATCGAGTAACACCATTTAAAAAATGAGGTTATAGCAGGCACATGTTTGTCAATTTTTGCGCCTACCTGACTCGATAACCTGGTATAAAGCTTTATCCCATTTTTCGGCCATATGCGTCCAGGAAAACCCTGCAGCATGGGTCGCAAGTGCCACGGCTCTGTCCCGATAGACGTCAGGCTGCACCAGAATATGTTCCAGCCTGGCTTCCAGATCCGCATCATCACTGTAAATGACATCAAGTTTTAAATGTTCGGGGATCAGTTCGGGGTATGACAAACGATTTGGCAGCAAAGGAAAGCATCCATGGGCCACGGCCTCCATCACAGAAATACCGAAATTCTCCTGGATGGCGGTACTGATCACAACACTGCCTTTGGCCAACCATTTTCTGTAATCCGCGGCCTGTTCCTGGTACCCGCAAACAAGAAGTTCGGCGTCGAACCTTTCCTCAATGCCATTAAACTCTTCCGGAACGGTGCCATACTGTTCACCCATCACTGCCAGGTAAAACAGAAGCCCCCGGCGCTTAAGCCGTTCCAGCACAGTGAAAAAGGCTTTTGGATTTTTATCATACTCCCACCGGTGGTTCCAGATCACCAAGGGTCTGTCAAGGCTGCTGTCCTGCCGTTCCGAAGACACAAAGCCCCTGGGTTCCAAATCAATACCCGGGTACATTACACAGGTTTTACCCCGGATTTTATCCAGAATCCATCCCGGACGAAGATCCGGCATTTTACGAATCAGGGAGTTTGCAGCGCTGAAAAAGTCATCCCTGTGGAATTCTGAATTAAAGAACACCCCATCCGCAGCCAAGGCAGATATGATATTGGTAAACCCCAGATGGAAATCCCTTTTTTCACCGGGTTCCAGGGGATAGCTGAGCTGATTTTCATGGAAATACAGGACCACGGGCGGGCATTGTGGCCCTGCCAAGGCTTTAAAATCTGTAACATCCAGCATATCCGTAGCAAAAACAAGATCATAATCCGCCAAATTTTTAATCTGCCGAATAAATGCCAGGGCACTACCGCGCATCCGCCACTTCCAGAATCTGGGGGAAAGGGATAAAATATCCACCTGGTAGCGGGAACCGGCAGCAAAACCGTCTGTAACAGCCTTGTGGGACCCGCCGTAAAAAGGCTCAAGGAATAGTATTTTCAAAAAATTTACCTGAAACAATGATCGACAAAAAATCATTGTGCGTCAAAGATATATTTATAACTGTTTTGTTCGCATCAATCTATTTTCTGTGTTCGAAAAACAGAATCCGCTAATCGCGTACCAGTTGACACTAATTTTGATAAGACACGAAGCTGTTCTTTGCATGCGATGTTTTCCGTTGGATAAGGATAGTTAATCGTGTGATCAATTTCTCCCCATATCTCCTCAAACAATGTCCTCACCTGGATTTCACAACAAATATTCGAATCTTTCTTAGGTTTCACCAAGTAGTGAATACTAGTGTAGTATGAATCTTTGATCTTTGGTTCCACACTTAGCTCTTGAAAAAATTCTATAGACTCTGGGTCCCAAGAATAAGCTATGGGCTGTTCGTGAAAAAACCAATCACCATCGTCTACCTGTTTTTGAATATGTCCATGTATCAATGGGAACTGATCTTGATATAGATGTAAAATTCTAACGCCAGCCAAATCATTTACACGATAAAAAAGGTTATCAGATGTAATTGGATCATCATCTGTCCACTTTCTTTTTAATTTATCTTTAAGATGATCAGGGTCCTTAAGTCTAGTTTTTATAGTATGAATAATGGGATCTCCATATTGGTTTAGCGATGGCTCCAGACGGAATGTATCAACAACTCCATTCATAAACCGCTCAAATAAATGTTTTTCACTTAAGTATGCATCAATAATGATGTCTAGTTTTTTTTCGTCCATTGTCTTCATCCCAAGAGATCAATTCGACTAATCAAATCATTGCAAAAGATTTCATAATGCTCCTTCGTCGCAAGATACTTTGTCCTTGACCCCCTGAGAGTGTTCTTATGCTCACCTTCCAGGTTTGGGAGATCTGGCACTTGCCACATTGGTTTGTTGTAGTGCTGAGCCATGGATGGAAAAGTATTATGGCTATGCATGACAGATGTCAAACCAATAGGCGAATCTAACTGCTTATCTGTAAGGTGGGCTCTCATACTTTCTTGACTATTTTCCCGTATTGTGCTGGGGATTTGACTTGCATATTTTAAATGAGCCTGAGCTAAATTCCAATCGTTGTTAACGCCAGAATACTTCTTTGCATTATAAATTGTGTATCCAAGGAAAGTCACAAAGTCTTTAGGAAATGCTCCTCGTTTTTCCTCAGATATGAGTTTATAAATGACGTTAAACTCATCTTTCCAGGCTTTTAAGGATTTGCCGATGTTCTTGATTCCATAAAGGCTGAATAAATCAGGAGATGCAGGAATGAAGAAACCATCCACTGTTGAAATAATTACTTTATTTAATGCACCAAGGCTTGGCGATGTATCAATAAGTACATAATCATAACTATATATTTTCGCATATTTTTCGGATAATGTTCGAATTCTTGTAATAGTTCTAATTGCAAGTGGTTCGCCACGGTATATATCTGTCCACCTACTCGCCACCTTTTCTTCATATAGATGAAGGGTTAATCGACCTGGAATTATGTGAAGGTTGCTAGAAAGGGCAATGGGAGGTGCCCATTGTTCGTGATCGCCGGTGCCCTCTTCTGTTGGCTTTAAAAGGTAATGGATGCTACGTGGATTTGAAGAAATCTTTTGGAATTCATCTTTATCAAGCTTAGCCTTTGTTGACTCGTAACCTTCGTCGATAAAAGGATCTTCTACTTCCCAAATATTATGTATGTACTCTTGAGTTAAAGAATATATTGTCAAATTGCATTGCGGATCAGCATCGATAATCAGAACTTTGTGTCCCATTTCGGATAGCGCATGTGCAATGTGAAATGTAAGTGTCGTTTTTCCGACACCCCCTTATTATTGAATACTGATATTACCTTCATGATTCACTTCCTAACTTCATTGTTACTCGATCATCAAGTTTTTAGGGAATTTGTTCAAATTCAAGGCGGAAACAATTTTTAACCGGAGGAATATACAATATATTTTGAGGATTAAAAATTATTTCCAACGCCGAAGTTGGGTAAATTAACAAAAACTTGATCATCGAGTGTTACACTATAGTCTTTTCATCCGCGTGAGACAAATTAATGATCAATCGGCCGATCTGAGCAGAATAGGCGAATATGGTTATAGGCATATTTTGTCTATTCGTTTTTAGGTAGAACGGTTTAGAACAAAAATTGAATTTAATTGGCCCCTCCACTGTAAATTTATGCGGTTTTGGGGCGGGGAATTCTATTCTGGAGCCATTTTTTAAAAGACTCTTGACTTTCACCAGAAGGTTTTCCAGAAAGAAGGCCCTCCACACTTATGTCTTCATCAATGTCAGTCCAGTGGATACCACGTCCCTTACCAATAAGCCGCCAATTTGCTCTTTCGTCAGGATCGGCATGCTCAAGACGTGGATACCAACCCAATGGGACAGAAATTGTACGACCGTCGCTTAAATCAACGGTAAGTGCCTCTTCAGATGTGTAAACATCCAAGGCATAAGGGATTTGAATTTCAACAGCCAAAATATTCATTCCATGCCTCCATAAAGGATTTTTGTTCTTTTTCAATTATACTTCGAATCTGTTTTAATTCAAAGCGACTGAACCCGCCATTATTTTGAAGTCGGATCGGATCAAGCCAGTACTTAGCGACTTTATCATCTCGTTCCACATGGATGTGATATGGTTCATCTCGATCACCAGCATAAAAAAAGAACCGATAAGGACCAGATCTAAATACTGTTGGCATTCTTTTTTTCCTTTGGTTAACGATAGTTCACTGTCAACATAATTGGAAATTAAACATCCCTTGTCGAAAATTGCAACAATCAATTTAATGTCTTGTGCCCAGATAACCCCGACCTTGATTTTACTCCCGGCTTGGTGTTAAAGTCCGCTCCATGATTGATTCTGAACTCATATCCCTTCATGGTGGTCATTCAGGCCAGTTTTGCTGCCATGCTGAAGACAGCCTTGAAGACCTGATAAAGGCATATATCAGCAAAGGATTCAAAGCCGTGGGTATCAGTGAGCACATGCCTCCGCCCGAATACCGGCTCATCTACCCGGATGAGCTTGAGCAAGGCTTTTCGGTCAAGGACCTTGGGGACCGGTTTTCAAAATATTTTTTTGAACTGGAACGGCTTAAACAAAAATATAAGTCAGATATCCGGATATTTAAGGGATTTGAGACCGAAACCGTCACCGGAAGCCCGGCACTGGTGCGGTCGTTGATCCGGAAATTTAATCCCGACTATATTGTGGGCTCGGTCCACCATCTCAATGACAGATGTTTTGACTATTCCAGGCAGGACTATGAGGCCATTGCAGCGGACTTCAACGGCCTTGATGCCATGTATATGGCCTATTTTGACGCCCAGTATGAAATGATCCTGGATCTGCATCCCTTTGTTGTGGGTCATTTTGATCTTATACGCATTTATGATTCTGACTTTGAAACACGGCTTGACAAACCCGAAATTGCTGAACGCATCCAGCGCAATCTTTCTGTGATAAAAGATTTGGGACTGGTGCTGGATTATAACCTGCGCCCCCTGGCCAAAGGAGAAAAAACGCCTTACCTGACCCCGGCAATTCTGGAAAGGGCAAAGGACTTGGGCATCCCCGTGGTTCCCGGTGACGACGCACACAGCAAAGAACAGGCAGGCATGTTTGTGGACAAGGCGGTTCAGTCCTTAAAAGATATGGGCTTTTCCACGAACTGGCCCAGGCCCCGGTGCATAACGCCCGCCTGAATTTTTTACCCCCGGATTTAAACCAGACCAATCCTAAGGAAACCGATGAAAGCCATTGTTCAACGGGTTAAAAAAGCCCATGTGACCTTAGACAACACGATTATATCCAGCATTGAAACAGGACTGGTGGTACTTTTGGGCGTGGCCCATGGCGACAAAAAAAAAGACGCCGAATACCTGGTGGACAAAATCATCAACTTAAGAATATTTGAAGATGATAAGGGAAAAATGAACCGGTCTCTTCTTGATGTCAAAGGCGAGCTTCTGGTAGTTTCCCAGTTCACGATTATGGCAGACTGCCGCAAGGGACGGCGCCCCTCGTTCACGGATGCAGCCCCGCCGGAACCTGCATGTCGGCTTTACCGTTTTTTTGCTGAAAGGGCAGCTTCACTGGGCGTTGGGGTCAAAAAAGGAAAATTCCAGGCCAATATGGACGTATCATTGATCAACCAGGGACCTGTCACCCTGATTCTGGAATCCCCCAAAAACTGAAAATCCAATGCTCAAGGATAAAAATACCATGAACAATCTCACTATTATCCTGGTCCGTCCCCAGGGGCCCATCAATATTGGTGCGGTGTGCCGGGTTATGATGAACTTCGGTTGCACCCGGTTGCGTCTTGTCAGCCCCTGCAGTGCTTATAAATCCCTTGAAGCAAAAAAAATGGCCCTGTCCGCTTTTCATCTCCTTGAACAGGCGCAAATATTTGAAACCCTGGAGCAGGCACTTTTTGACGTCCATTCCGCATACGGCACTACCCGCAGGTTCGGCAAATACAGAAAAGGGTTTTTAACACCTGCCACGGCAGGGGCCCGGATTGAAGCCCAGAAACAGGAACATCACAGTGCCCTGGTTCTGGGGCCGGAGGATACCGGTCTTGAGACAAAAGACCTGGAGTTGTGCCAGTATTTTATCACCATCCCCACCCATGACGGCTACCCGTCCATGAATCTGAGCCACTCCCTGGCAGTGCTGCTTTACGAAGCATCCCTTAAATCCGGGGCTGCAAAAAATTTCCATGATCCCGGGGTTAAAGATCCTGCCCGGGGAGAAGAACTTGAATCCATGTTTGCCCACATGAGAAAGACGCTTTTAGATATTGATTATCTTGATCCCCAGAACCCGGATCATCTACTGCGGACCTACCGCAGGATATTCTCTAATGCGGGCCTGTCATCCAGGGATGTCAGAATTATCCGGGGACTTTTAAGCCGCATTGACTGGACCGAATCCCAGCGCAGATTAAACCAGTCCTGATCCTCAGAGATTTATATAAAAGAACTAAACTAACCAGCTAGTTTCTTTCATGATTTGTTGTGGCCTGACCTCGGTGAAAGACCGGGTCGGCCATGGCCGTTATTTAAAAATAATGGAGTCTATTCTGGCAAGGGGAAGCAACCTGTTTATGGTGATAGAGTTATTTACAAAAACGGGCTTGATCATAAGATGGGCCACTTATGTGGTGAGCAGATATAGAGCACTATCAACCATCTGTAATCCCAACGTTATCTTCCTGTCAATTAAACGATTGGCATAAAGTAACCGAAGTTATGATCAACCCCGGATTTGTCTTTATTTTTGACTTAACGCTTCACAGGAAAGATGCAATATCTGTTTTAATGCTTCCAGGTCCTCTTTTACCTGCTGGGATGTTTCGATTCTATTTTTTACCCATCCAAGAAGAGCAGTTAAAGACGGTTCTTCCATGTTTATTCGGAAATATACCCATCTGCCCTGCTTACGATTTTTCAAAACCCCTGCATTCACCATCAACCCCAGATGCCTGGAGGTAGTCGCTCCGGTAACCCCCAGGAATTCGGTGATCTGACAGGCACATAATTCAGTATGCACCAGCAAAACGCTTAAAATTCTGAGTCTATTTTTATCTGATATTGATTTGATTACGGAAAGTGTTTTGTCCATTTGATGCCTGTTTTATAATTAGCTAAATGCCTAACTATAGTTTAAAAATTAAAATTCCGTCAAGAGAAATCATTCTCAACTCCGTTTGCGCTTAGACAGAATCTTGCTGCATTTGTAGAAGTTGGACAGGATGATATATATCCATGGGCAGTTCATGTTGAAACTGGATTCTGCAACTTAAACAATCTGTTATGATAGTGCGGTGTTTTTCATTTCTAAATTTTTCAAATAAGGGGTTGCCGATTTTCTGTGCGGCTTGATAAAATGATTTTTTATATCCCAGATGACCTCCCATACCGCAACAATTAAGAGCACCACCTACCTGAATAATGTCTGTTCCGGAAATGGTTGAAAAAATTTTAAGATAAGGTTGTCCTATTTCCTGCTCTCTTTGATGACAGGGTGCGAAATACATCAAAGGGGTCTGAATGTCTTCTATACCGAAGATGGATTTATCCTTTCTCTGAAAGGATAAAAGGTACTCACCAAGATCAACTACAGCGTTTGCCAGATCAATTCTGTCCAGTGGATTAATTGATGAAAAATAACCGTCATCTTTCAAAATCTTTCCATATGTTTTTTTCGGAAGAGAGATGAACTTATCAGACCCTAAGGGAACTTTCATTATATTGTCGTCGGAGTGCAGTTTTTCTTGGGCTGCATCTGAAAGATACGCATTTTCCAAAAGCAGTTTCTTGAAAAAATATCCGCAGGTTGGACATGAGCAAACTATCTTGTATCCATTCCTTATAAACCTGACCAAAGTAGAAACATTTGCCTGGATTTTGTCCAATGCTTTCCCTTTCTGCCCTTCCATCAATAATGGCATACTGCAGCAGTGCTGTTCAGGCACAAGCACATCCGCCCCCAGTTTTTCAAGAAGATTGATCGTGGCTTTGCCGACTTCCGGGAAAAAATATCCGGCACTGCAACCAGTAAAATATACTACTTTGTGAACCCTTTGTTTCGGTTTCTTTTTTATAAATCCAGATTCTGTCTTTTTAACCCAAGAAAAAAAATCCTGTTTTGGGAGTTTAGGCAATTGTCTGTCTTGATGAACCTTAAGTTTTTTTTTAAAACAAAAGGATATCCCTTTACTCTGAGTTATAAAATTTACTGTATTGTTAAACAGATTTCCCAATCGGCCTGCACTTTGAGCATCAGCAAGAATCTTGGACGAGAGAGGCAAACCGCTTTTATTCGCAAGAGCCGCCTTTGCTTTGAGAATCAGCATCCGGATATCCTGACAAGGGCATAAACCGCAGAAGGTACACAAATTTATTAACTCGTTTAACCTGTTGTTTGGAATACGCTGCCTTTTTTCGACAAACTCGTCATGCAACTCATAGAGTTCAGGGAAGAACAGGCAATCTTCCTCCATATGCGATCTGCAGACTTCGCACCCAGATGTTCCGGCGCATTTATTAAAAATTTCCTGGATGATTGATTCCGCTGGTGTTGTCATATATCTACCCTATCACTTCTGATAAATTTAAAATTTTTCTATCATAAATCAAATTGATCTCAATGCAAATTTTTTTGCGAAGAGCAGGAAATCGACTTTCTCCTCACGGGTGCGTGAGATAAGAACAGCTCACGTTGGAAGCCTATAAAACATCATCGATTTTTGAAGCGGAAATGTCATGACGGCTGTGAGCACTGACATGTTGGTGCCCAAAATCACTGTCCATTTTCATCTCTTTTCTGGCGGCAGAATCAAAGCTTGAAATATAATTTTCAAGGCGGTTGTCATCGGCCCAGAACGGCAGGCACAACCCCAGAATCAGCATGGCGATACATAATTTTTTCATTTTTTCTCTTTCTTGGGGTTAATTCAATTAAGTTGATCGGCCGGATATCCGAGCCCTTTCCCATTTTTCTTTCCTGTCCATGGCAATGCTGTATGCCGCAGGCAGAAAAAGCAGGGTCAACATGAGCGAATATGTCAACCCGCCGATAACGGCAATAGCCATGGGTTGCAGCATATCTCCTCCTGAACCCAGATTCAGGGCCAAGGGCACAAGCCCTAAAATTGTTGTCAGCTGGGTCATTAAAATGGGCCGGATTCTTAACGGAGCTGCCAGTCCAACCGCTGCCGCAGCAGGATATCCCTGGGACCGAAATGACTCTGCCAGGGAAAGCAGCACTACACCCTGTGAGGTAATACCTCCCATCATGACGATGAGGCCGATCAAAACGGTTACGCCGATGGGGGTAGCGGTCAGGTAAAGTGCCAGAAAAGCACCGGTCAGAGACAGGGGGATGTTGATCATCATGAGCATGGGCAACAGAAATGATTCAAACTGTATGGCCAGAATTACATAGGCAAAAAGCACGGCAAATCCAAAGATAATTCCCATGGCTTTTCGATTGTCAGCCATCATTTTGGCCTGACCGCCCATCTCAAAGGAGACACCGGCAGACTTTTGAATCTGGTAAACAGCGGATTCGGCTCGTGCCACAGCCTCCCCAACACTGATGCCCTGGGAGTCCGCCCGGACGATGATCTGTTTGGCCTGGTCTTCACGGATGATTTCCACGGGACCCGTGGAGCGTTCAATCCGGGCAATATCCTTGACATAGACCGGTTGATCGGAATTGCTCTTGATAATCAGGTTTTCAAGTTCAAATTTGCTTTTTAAAAATTCCGAGGGGACCATCACACGGATATCGTAGTAGTCAGCCCCTTCTCTGTAGCGGGTTGCCACGGTTCCCTGAACCAGTCCCTGCAAAGTGTCTGCTGCCTCTTTTACCGTAATTCCCAGGGCAGATGCCTTTGCCCGGTCAACATAGATGCGGTATTCGGGCTTGCTCATGTCCATAGACAGGGTCACATTGGTCAGTCCAGGTGTTTCTTTAAGCCTGGCAGCCGTTTCCCGGGCAAACTCGAAAATAGGCTGGATACGTGCCCCTTTAATCTTGATTTCCACCTCTTGGTCTCCAACCTTCCGGATGCCTTTAATCTTCATCTGCATCACCGGAATTTTGGCTCCCGGGATCTGGGTTTTACCCACCATGGGTTTAATTTTTTTAATGAACTCTTCGGTGGATATGGATCGCCGGGACTTGGGAACCAATTGAACATCCAGCTCGCCTTCGTTGGCGATTTCATAAGTATAAAGTCCCCATACTTTTCCGCCGGCAAGGGTAAAAATATTCTCAATTTCAGGCAGATCCCGTATCTTTTCTTCCAATTGCGTCAAAATACGGTCGATTTCCGAAACAGCGGTTCCGGAAGGCATTTTCAACTTAACCATCACCCGGCCGTCATCCACCTTGGGTAAAAATTCAGAGCCGTCCTTTCCGGCCAGGAAGATGCCAGCGGAAAAAACAAAAACACATGCCAGCACGGTTTTCCATTTATGAGTCAGACAGGCTTGCAAAATTCGGCTGTAAACCTGAGTCAGGGTATTCATGACCCTGTCAAACATGCCGGCAATGGCTGACATTTTCCCCGATTCGCCGCCTTTGATCAGTGCCCGCGTCAAAACCGGTGTCAACGTCAGTGCGACAATCAGGCTGACGATAACAATACCTGCAACCACCAGTACAAGTTCTTTGAACAACAGAGCGCTCAGCCCCGGCACAAACAGAAAAGGCAGGAACAAAGCCAGAAAGGTCAATGTCGAAGCGATAATTGCGGAACCAACTTCAGACACGCCCTTTACGGCCCATTGGGATTCCCCCTTTTCTTTCAGGCGGGTCATGTTTTCCAGAACAACGATGGAATTGTCCAAAATAACCCCCAAAGCCACCACAAGCCCCCCCAGAGAAAAGAGGTTGATGGAAAACCCGGCCATTTTCATGATAAAAAAGTTGGCCAGAAGAGTTACTGGCAGGGCCACAACCAAGACAAGGACCTGACGCCAGCGCCCCAGAAAAAGATACACCACAAAAATTACCAGAATGGCCGCCAGAACGGCGGAGCTTTCCACACTTTGGATGGCACCCATCACATAGGTGCCCTGGTTTTCCACAATATTAACGGATACGCCGTCCGGAAATTCGGTTTTTAATTGCTTAAGCCCCTCATTTACGGCACGGGACACTGCTACGGTGTTGGCTTCAGCCTGCTTGAGCACGTTGAGTTTTACACAGGGTTTTCCGTTGAACCGGGTATTGACCCTCATTTCCTCATGACTGTCCAAAACCTCGGCAATATCTTTAAGATAAATAACCCGGCCTTCGGGTGTCCTTTTCACCACAAGATTCCGGATCTCGGACAGGCTCTCGAACTCTGCAATAGTCCGGGCGATGATTTCCCTTGTTTTGACGGTAACTCTGCCGGAAAAGGCTTCCCGATTTTCACTGTCCAGCAGCTTTACCACGGTTGCCGGTGAAATTCCGTAAGCAGCCAGTCGCTCTGGATCAAGATGGACCCTGATCTCCCGGTTAAGGCCTCCCACTGCTTCCACTCCTGCAGTACCGTTGATGGTGGTGATCCTGTCACCGAGCCAGTTGTCCACCCAGTTCCTGAGCCATACCAGATCGTACCGGTCCGATGAGATGGTCAATTGCATTACGGGCAGCTGGGAAGGGTCTGCCTTGATAACAATCGGCGCATCCATGCTGCGGGGCAGTTTTCGTGCCACTCGCCCCATGGCTGCCAGGACATCCTGGTATGCCGTGTCAACGTTCACCCCGTACCGGAAATTGACCAGCAGGGTATACATGCCCTCGATACTTGACGATTCCATGTAATCCAGGTTGTCCACTGTGGCAATAATCCGCTCCACAGGATCGGCCACATTGGTTTCAATCTCCTCCGGGGTCGCCCCCCGCCACCAGGCGTGGACTTTTATCATCGGGTAGGTAATCTCTGGCAAATAGTCCACATCCAGATTTTTCAGGCTGAAAAGGCCCACAAACAAAACGGCAATTGTGACAACGGTGACAGCAACCGGCCGTTTTAAAAGTATCTGGGTGATGTTCATGATGCTTTCCTCTCTTTATTCCCATTGGCGCAGGGGAAGCTGCCTTGCTGTGAGGTTAATTTAACCCGGGTGCCGGGCTTGAGTTTTTCCTGTCCGGCGACAATCACCTGTTCGCCTTCCTGTATACCTTCCATAATCTGAATGCAGGACGCTTCTTCAATGCCCAGTCGAACCTTGCGTTTCTGTGCAATATTATTTTTAAAAACGAACACGGCAGTGCTGCCGTTTCCCATGGCCACAACGGCCTTTTCAGGGAGTACAACCGTATCAGAGGCCCTTTGAGTGACAATTTTCACCCGGGCGAACATGCCTGGAACCAGCTCCTTGACGTTATCAGGTATGACTTCCACCATACGGGTCCGGGTTTTAAGATCTATTTGCGGAAAGACTCTGGCAATGGAAGCCGGATGGGGTTGACCGCCAAGGGCGTCAAAGGAGACATAAACGGGCAGGGTTCTGTCCTGCAGGTTTGATTCGGATTCCGGAACACTGAACCGGACAACCACAGAGGAACTGTCCATGATCTTCAGCAATGGCGAACGTGCCTGGGCAAAATCGCCCACAGTGGCATTCACCTGAAGAATAATACCGTCAAAGGGTGCCCTTATGGTGCATTCCGAAAGCTTTGCCCCGGCAATGGAGAGTTTGGCCTCCGCCTCTTTTACCAGGGCTTTCTGGACATCAATATCATCCTTTGTCGGGCCTTTCTTGAGAATCTGATAAGTATCCCGGGCAGCGGCCAGATCCGCATCCGCCTTAATGCCGGCCAGAAATGCTTTTTCGAGGGCCTCTTCCGGTAAGGCCCCGATTTTGACCAGCCTGTCCACCCGGTCTTTGTCTTTAACTGTAAATTGAGCAAGGGATTCAAGTTCACGGACCTTCTGGGCGGCCTTATTTTTTTCTTCTGACCTTGCCCCGGCCCGAAGATCCGCAAGCCTTGCCCGGGCAACTTCAACCGCAGCCATGGCTGCCTGCATTTCTGCCTGATACATGGGCCGGTCAATTTTAACAAGCACTTCCCCCTTGGTTACACGGTCGCCCTCCCGCCATGGAAGAAAGGCAAGGGGGCCTTCAACCCCGGCCTGAATAACCACCATTCGGGTGGCGGCCACATCCCCGGTCAGTTCCAGCTGTCTTGATATGGACTGTTTGCGGGCGGTGACAACTTCCACCAGGGCGGACATGTCCTTTGACTTTTTGCTCTCGGTCTGGGCCATGCCATCCGGTTCGTCACACCCCAGAACCGTTGTTAATGTCAAACACATAAAAAATAAAGATAAATAGCGTATCATTTGGCGCCTCCCCTGGTAAGGTCAAATTCGGCAACAGCCGTGTGGTAATCAGCCGCAGCCCGGTAATATTCGGTTTCAATTTCCAGCATGGCATTCTGGGCATCCAGAACATCCAAAATCGTTCCTTTGCCCAGGCGGTACTTTTCCTGTTCAATGGCAAGGGCGTCCCTGGCCTGGGCCACGGCGGTTTTCTGGGTATTGACCCGCTGCATGGCGGATGTCATATATAGCACAGCCGTACGAACCTCCTTTTGAACCAGAAGGCCAAGGGAGTGCCGCTGATTTTCAATGGATGCCAGCAGCGCCTGCTCACGGTGAATCTCAGCCCGGATTCGCCCCCCTTCAAACAGCGGGAGATCCAGGTTCACCCCGATGCTTCCTCTGAAATCAGAATCATCCGTCCCCTGGGTATAGTCATTGGGATCAGCCATAAACCGGTATCCGTAACTTCCTTTTAAGGAGATCTGCGGCAAGGCTTTGCCCCGGGCTGAAGCCGCTTTCTGTTTCTGGGCCGCCACCCTGCTGTCCAGAGCCTTTATATCCGGCCGGTTTTCCAGTGCTTTTTCCAGGGCATCACCGGTGTCCGGCAGGGACGGGACAGGAAGCAGACTGCCGTCAATTTCAGGAAGCGTGGGGGGCAATGGGTTATTTTTCCCCATCAGACGAAACAGTTCCTGCCATGCGCCATATAAACTGTTTTCAGCACTTACCCGGGCCTGGTCAATTTTTGCCAGCCGCACATCCACTCTGAGCAGATCCACCCTGGCCGCCTTTCTGGCGTCAACCATTGCCTGGATGCGCTCTTTATCCTGCTTCAACACCTGTTGGGAAAACATGATGCTTTCAAGCTGTTTGACCTGACCAAGAATCTTGTACACGGTCTGGGCTACATCAAATTCAAGAATCTGGGATGCTCTTAGAAGCGTATACTCAAATGCTTCACGGTTATGCCTGGTTGCAGCAGTTCCGCTGCTTAACTGCCCCCCGGTATAAAGCGGCAGTTGAAGGATCAAGCCCAGATCCGTCATATCTTTGCCGAAAACCCCTTTTTCTCCATTGTAACTTGCCGAAAACAATCTTGTGTCATCGGAGTACAAGGACTCTGCGGCATTAAAATGAAGGGAAGGCCATCGTCGGCCCTCGGCAATCGTTACATCGTATTCCGCCCCTTTGACCTGTTCCTTTAGGGATAGAAGATAGGGGTTGTTGAGAAGCGCTGTTTCAACACACAATTCCAAAGACATCTGTGGGTCTGGTTCGGCATTTACAACGCCTGTACCAATGCAGAACAAAACCACCAGAACGCGTAATGCCCTGTTGGATGCCATTCCCATTTTTTTTCCAATCATTGACAAATCCATTTATTATTTGCGTTCCTGCTCGTATTCCCAGACCACACGATCCACAGATTGTCCGCCGCCAAAAGTGGCTAACGGATTGATCCCGAGAAGTTCTTTCCAGGCTTTCATGGCTGCCGGTCTGTCTTTCAGATCATGGAGCAGCACAATACCTTTGTTCATCCGTGACACTTCATGCCCCGGATCAGCAGCCATTGCCCTGCTGAACATTTCAACGGCTTTTTCAGGCTGGTTGCTGCGGCGGTACATGACGCCAAGATCTGTGATGACATCGGGATTCCCCGGATCAATGGCAACGGATTTTTCATAGGCGTCAATGGCGTTTTGATACTGGTTGGCATCAAAATAGGCATTGCCCAGTTGGGTCCAGACATCTGCATTCTGTTTGTTTTCTATCGCCCTTTTTTTCAGCGTATTAAAATCAGCTGCCGGTGTCGTTCCGGCAGGCGGGGATACCGGGGCGGCTGTCCTGGAAAGCTTGAAACTGCTGAATACAGTGCCGCCGATAAAACTAATTGTGACAAGCAGGATGGACAGCCAGATCGTGGATTGTTTTCCGCCTGCCGATTTTAATGGCCTGGTTGTTTTCTTTGTTTTTAATTGCTTTTTGACCATGGAACAGAAGATCCTTACTTCTTTTGTATCTAAGTACATCACCCAGATAGAGATGATGATGATAATGGTGGTGAATTACAGATTTTTACCAGGCTCTGTTGTGATGCCCATTGGTGCCGTGGCCTTTTTCCGCCAAACGAGTCCGGGTCAGCTGCTCCGGCGTAAGGACCGCCCTGCAATCCAGCTGATAGGTTGTGCGGATTTCAGAAATTTTGCCCCTGAGATCCGACATCTCTTTTTCTTTGGCAAAAATTTTTTCCTTGTCCGGCTGGGCTGCGTTCCATAGCATCTGCAGCTCGGAACGCAGCGTGATCATCTGATTCTGGAAAGGTGTCACGGCCTTGATGAATACCGTCCTAAGCTTTAGCAGTTGAACGGACTGCTCCGGGGTCAGGTCCAGGTCGGCCCTGTTGCAGGCATATCCATTTCCGGGTCCCGCACCGGAGTGACCGCTGCCGGGCCAGGCCATGGCTTGGGAACCGGCCAAAAGGATGAGTGTGATTAGGTTTTTCATTTTAGCTGCCTCCTTTGATTTGAGTTTTGGGCAACTAAATGGCAAAGACCGTGCCGAGGCAAGTTTATAACCAGATTAATGAGATAAGTCTCTATAATTCAGTGCGATTAGAGGCTTCATACCTATCCAAAGGCATGATCGCTTTGTTTTTGAACAATGCGGCAACAATTGTCGAAGACAATTGAGTCGATGGTTAAAAAGGTTTCTGGGCAAGGAATTGACAAGGTTGAATAGAAATTACCCGGTCGACAGATTTGTCGGCTTCAGGAGTCAGATTGGGTCTTGTTTTTATTGAATATGATCAAATTTGTTGACACAAAATTTCATTGAACTTACTATCACTAAAAAATATTGTTTCGTGTCAATAAATAAAAGTATCTTGTTGCGTGGAGGAAACCTTATGTTTTTTTCGACTGCCAATATAGAAGTTGCACTTTGGATTCCACCTTTAGTGGCATTCATAATTTCTTTTTTCACCTCAATGGGCGGAGTTTCCGGAGCTTTTTTGCTGCTACCGTATCAAATGTCATTCCTCGGGTATACCAATCCTTCGGTCAGCGCTACCAATCAAGTGTTCAATATTGTGGCGATCCCAAGCGGAGTCTATAGATACTGGCGGGAAGGAAGAATGGTATGGCCTTTAACCTGGATCGTGATCGTTGGCACCCTACCTGGCGTTTTTATCGGGGCAATAATTCGGGTGGCCTATTTGCCGGACCCTATGAATTTTAAGCTTTTTACAGCCGGTGTTTTGCTGTATATCGGTTCTAAAATGGCAAGGGACCTGCTGAATAAAAGCTCCGGTGGCAGTTCGAAACCCGCATGCGAAAAGCGGTTTCAAGAAATGGTGAAAAATCGTGATCGTAAAACTCATAAGACCGCAATGGTGACGCATTTCAATTTAAGGCGATTGGGGTTCAACTTTTATGATGAATCCTTTGACGTTTCGTTATGGGGTATTTTTATCCTGAGTTTCGTTGTGGGTATTGTCGGTGGGATTTATGGCATCGGTGGCGGCTCTATCATCGCACCATTTTTTGTGACATTCTTCGGGTTACCGGTTTATATCGTGGCCGGAGCCGCCCTCATGGGAACTTTTGTAACGTCGGTTGCCGGTGTTCTTTTTTATCAGGCCATTGCCTTTCTTCACCCAAACCTATCTATCGCTCCTGACTGGATATTGGGCCTTTTGTTCGGGATCGGCGGAATGGCAGGCATGTACCTTGGTGCCCGATGTCAAAAATTTGTTCCAGCCAAGGCCATCAAAGGAATGCTGACCGGTATTATAATTTTCACGGCAGCTAAATACATTTTTGAATTTTTAGGCATCAAATGAGAATATGAAAAAAAAGATATCGGCTAAAGAGCAGGACATGTGCCTTGATCCGGCACAACTTCATAACCTGGAGCAGGCTTTCAGAAAATGGGTCGGGGAAACGCCCCGGTCTGATGTACGCATAGCACGGCAACGTATTCTGATCATTTTTTTATTAATTCGGTATACCGGTGCCAAGCTCGGCGAGGTGTTGCAGCTTGATCTTTTCCGGGAGATTGATTTTGAAGCCTCTTTGGTGTGCTTTGGAAAGAAACCTGGGGACGCGGGTGTTTTTTTACGCAAGGTTCATATGCCTGGGATCGTCTGCCGTGAAATAGAAGAGATAATCGCCGATCCGGCCTTTAAAATGACATTCCCGGACAAACTCGAAGTAGACCCCGGATTTGTCCGACGTAAATTCTATGAACAGGCTCAGGCCTGCGGTTTTAAAAAGGCTTTAGGTGCTCCGGAATTTTTACGAAAAGCCAGGGGGGCAGAATTGATCGAGAACAACATGCCTCTGCCTGCTGTCCAGATGATGCTGGGTCACACGACGCCTAATCCTATCTTATCTCATGTGTCTTTTTCAGAGGAAGAACTACGGGAAGTCACCCGATTTTTCATGGAAAAGGAATCCGGACGGAAAACCAGTGCCCGGAATTCATTTTTTGGAAAAATCGAGATTATCCAACAAGGGGATATTCAGAGCCGCGTTGAACTGCTGACCTTGGATGGTCACAAAGTCACAACGGTCATTACAAACCACAGTATCAAAAGGCTTGCTCTCAAACCGGGCAAATGGATCACGGCTGAAGTTAAAGCACCCTGGGTGATCCTGGAAAAACGCCTTGATTGCCCTGAATCCAGCGCAGATAACCGATTCAAGGGGACTGTCGGAAAAATCCTCCAAGGAAAGATCAATACCGAATACCGGGTTAAGATATCCGGCGGAACCGAAATCTGTTCCATTGTCACAACCGAAAGTTGTCGCCGTCTCTCTTTTGGTGAAGGGGATACGGTCTGGGTCCTATTTAATAGCGCCGCGGTGGTGCTTATGACA
Organism: uncultured Desulfobacter sp.; assembly: GCF_963675255.1. Lineage (GTDB taxonomy): Bacteria > Desulfobacterota > Desulfobacteria > Desulfobacterales > Desulfobacteraceae > Desulfobacter. Next base: position 1,994,880 of record NZ_OY775937.1, on the reverse strand, counting down.
GAGTAATTTTTGCCGATGACGTCCAGCTTGCCGCCATGGTCTTCTGGACGTTTGGGGATGTCGGCCGGCAGGATGGCAGGAAGTTGGTTTTATGGCGGTGGTTGTTGCTGTCAGTCATATATTAAATGAGGCAATAATTGTCGAAAATAGTGTAGCAGATGACAAACCCGGCTTCCGGCCTTGGTTTGAACCTTTCGGGTAAAATTTACCCGATCGACAAATTTGTCGATTTTCGGAGCCCGGGCGGCGTCATCGGAAAGGTGTTTTTACACCTCCATTATGAATAAAACAAAGGGCCGGCAAATTTTTTGATCTGTGTTTTTTTTAAGAACGTTGTAATAAATTCTTGAATTACTTTTTTTGTTTCGTTGCGGGTTGGGCCTGAGTATTGATAGACCAGGTCAGCCCGTGGCTGTCATTCGGTAATGTTATTTGAATTCATCGGGCGGGTGGTATGTTCTTTGCTCTTCTTTGTTTAAATTAAGTTGCCTATAAGTGTTTTAAGAGAAAGAATAAAGGCGTTATGAACAGATATCTGATAACCATTTGTGCGATTGTGCTGTTATCCTTGCAGTTGGCAACGGCCGCAGAACATCCTTCCCATGACAGACATGAAGCTCATACCCCGGATTGGACCAGACATTGCACAGCGATAGAGGATTTAGGGTTATCCCGGAAACAGCGGGATGCTGTCAGCATGATCGATAAGCAATACCGGGAAAAAATCATGGAGTGCTACCAGGCCTGTATGCTGAAAAGAATTGAACTCAGGGCACTTTTGCGCAGCAGCGATGCAAATGAAAAAATGATTATGGATTTGTCCAGAGCGCATTTAAAAATCAGAGAGCAGCTGTATAGCCTGATCGTCGAATATCAAATCAGGATCAGACAGACGCTGACCCCGGATCAGCGGCACAACTGGTGCACAATGATGAACGCGTCCGGTTCTCATAGCGGATGGTAGGCCGGATCTATGCCGTGGAAAACCAAATTGCAGGGTGGAAATCTGCCGGCAATTCTCATATTGTTTCTGTTCCTGACACTCCTTTTTTTTATCACCGCCGTAATGGATGTTTACCGGACGAAAAGCCTTTTACTCAGTATGGCTGAATCCGGCGGGAAAGCGGTTCTTGAAAGCCTTGAAGCCGTGGTGAGGGAACGGTACGATGATTTATCCCCAAAATCCCGTTCCTTCGTAGACCCGTTAGGAGATTTTACAGATATTGAAAACCAATTCAGGGCCAAGGAAAAGGTCATAGAACGGCTCATAGATTCCGCAAAAAAGCTGGATCGCAGTTTTAAAGCCGACCCGCCGCCAAACGCCGTATTAAAGCAACTGGCCAATAGGTTTTTTGTCACGGGGATTTTTTTTCTGGACCCCGGTGGTCGTATTTTATCCGGCAGCCGGTCGCTTTCCGGCGTTGAAAAGGACGGACTGGACAAACTTTCGTTTGAACAAAATGACGTTCATATTGAGCTGGAGCTTAATGACCCGGACGTCAGCAAAACACACTGGGTCGGAATTCACCGGGAAAAAGGGGCGGAGTTGATTTTCTTGATGCTTAATCAAAGAGATCTGGACCTGTTTCTGCTCAGGCTCGTTTGCCAGGAGGTAATCCAGGAAGTCGGCAGGCAAAAAGGGCTTTTCTATCTGTTTGTGACAGACGGGAACGAACGTGTGATTGCCGGTTTTGGCGAGAACAACATCAATAAGGCTTTTCGGACAGTGCAGTCCGAAAACCCTTTGAATTTAACCGAACCTGACTTTTCCGGTCCGCACCGTCTGAGCCGGGACCTGCCGGTTATGGAGGTACGTTTGGCCATGACAACAGGGGGGGATTCAGGTTTTGAAGGCGTTGCCGGCGTCGATATCACGCAGGTCCGCCAAACGGCCCAGCGAAATATGATCCATGTTTTTGTTTTCACAGGGATCATCATCTGTAGCGCCGGAATTGTGCTTCTTTTCGTCTATCGGATTCAACGGCGGCACAATGACCGGGTCCAGGATCTGAACAGGCAGCTGGCACAGGCCCAACGGTTATCCTCCCTGGGAAAGCTTGCTGCAGGGGTTGCCCATGAAATCAGAAATCCTCTGAATGCCGTGAGCATGGCCGTCCAGCGAATTTACAGGGAGTTCAAACCTGATACGGACAAGGATAAAAAGGTGTTTTCACAACTGGTATCCATTGTAAGGGATGAAATTGACAGATTGAACCGGATTATAGAAACTTTTATTGAACCGGCCAGAATAAAGCCCGAAAAATTCAAACCGTTTCCCTTGAGTGACTTTCTTGTCCCCGTGCTCAGCCTTGCAAGGGAGACCGCAAGCCCCAAAGGGATTAAGATCATATTCAATGCCCCTGAACCCAGCCTGATCGTTTCCATGGACGAACCAAGATTCAGGCAGGCGGTCTGGAATTTACTTAAAAATGCCATGGAATCCATACCGGGAAAGGGTGAAATATCGGTCTCGGCATCCGGGGCAGAAGACGGCCATGCGCAGATCCTGATAAGCGATACCGGAACCGGTATCGACAGTGACACCCTTAAACGGGTGCTGGAGTTTGAATACACCACCAAAGACAAAGGGCTGGGGGTGGGCCTTCCCATTGCATATGAAATTATCCTCGCCCATGGGGGACAACTGAAAATCAACAGTACAAAAGGTGTCGGTACCACAGCCCGGATTGTGCTGCCATTGCACGGCAAATCTGACCTGAAGGAGGCCATGGCATGAAATACACAATCCGAATATTGCTTGTTGAGGATGAACACCTGCAGCGGGAGATGCTAAGAGACGTGCTTGAAAAAGAAGGATACCGGGTCGTTGAAGCACAGAACGGAACCCAGGCCATGAATGCGGCCCGGCAGTACGAGATTGACCTGGCGGTTCTCGACTATAAAATGCCCGGCCAAAACGGACTGGAAGTGCTCACACAGCTGAAATCCCTGCAGCCTGACCTGCAGGCCATTATGGTCACGGCCTACGGAACCATAGAAACCGCTGTCGAAGTCATGAAAGCCGGAGCAATGGACTACATCACCAAGCCTATCGACCTGGATCAGTTACTGCTTCTTATCGAAAAGGCTGCATCCCACCGGGCCGTAATCCGGGAGAACAGCATTCTTCGCCGCCAGCTTCGGGATAAACAGGTTACCCAGAAAGAGATCATCTATAAAAGTGAAAAAATGCAGGATCTGATTCGGCTTGCTCATAAGATTGCCCCAAGCGATGCCTCGGTCCTGATCCAGGGCGAGACCGGCACCGGAAAAGAACTTTTGGCAAAATTGATTCACGCTTTAAGCGCCCGGGCCGATCACCCCCTGATTACGGTCAATTGCAGTGCCCTGCCCGAATCCCTTGTGGAAAGCGAGCTTTTCGGCCATGAAAAAGGGGCGTTTACCGGTGCCCATAAAAAACACATTGGCCGTTTTGAGCTGGCGGACAGCGGAACACTTTTTATGGATGAGTTGGGTGAACTGTCCGCAGCCGTACAAACAAAGCTTTTGCGCTTTCTGCAGGAAAAAGAATTCCAGCGGGTGGGAGCAGAGCGGACATTAACCTCGGATGTCAGGATTATCAGTGCCACGAACCGGAATCTCAAAGAAGATATCAAAAAAGGCGTGTTCAGGGAGGATCTTTTTTTCAGAATCAATGTGGTCACATTGCAGATTCCCCCCCTGCGTGAGCGTAAAGATGATATCCCGGCACTGGCTGAGTTTTTTGTGGACCGATTTGTACGCAGAACCGATAAAAAAATTTTCAGGATCTCGTCAGAAGCCATGGGGTGTCTTGTGAAATATGATTTCCCGGGCAATGTCAGGGAATTGGAAAATATTATTGAACGCGCCGTGGTACTTTGCCATGGAGAGATGATTGGTATCAGTGACCTTCCGTTTAAAGAGCCTCTTCCACCGTCAAAGGGGTCGCTCAAAGAAAATCTGGAAGAACTGGAGTCCCGGATGGTGGCCCAGGCCCTGAAGAGCTGCGACGGTCATCAGACCAACGCAGCCCTGCAGCTTGGAATCAGCGAACGGATGCTCAGGTACAAACTGAAAAAATATGGTTTCAAGTGATGTGGATTCAGTTTTTTTTCATGGAGATATCCCTCTGAAAAAGGAAATAAGAGTTCGGGTCTTTGGGGATATTCAGCCGTGACCCGTGCTTATTTTGTCTGGGATATGTCCCCGGTTATTTTTTCGGCAGGCCCCGTTACAATCAGGTGGTACGGCTTGTTTTTCGCCGGAGCATTTGCCGCCGGCCATATTCTCATGACAGCTATTTATAAAAAGGAGAGCCGGCCGGTCCAGGATCTAACCTCTTTGATGAATCACATGGTATTGGGTACGATCATCGGTGCCCGGCTCGGCCACTGTCTGTTTTACGATCCGGCATACTACCTGGGGCATCCGGTTCAGATTTTAAAAATATGGGAAGGGGGGCTGGCCAGCCACGGTGGGGCCGCAGGCATTCTTGCAGCCCTCTTGATCTATTCACACACAAAAAAAGACCAGGGCTTTTTATGGCTGCTGGACCGAATTGCCCTGCCGGCTGCCTTTGGCGGTGCGTTGATCCGGTTGGGTAACTTTTTTAACTCGGAAATTATCGGCCGGTCAACGGTCATGCCATGGGCTGTGGTGTTTCAACGTGTTGATCCCCTGCCAAGGCATCCCAGTCAGTTGTACGAATCGCTGGCCTGTCTGCTGGTTTTTATTATTCTTGGGATGACCTACCGCAAAGATACGGCCCGGAATACCCAAGGGCTGATCTCAGGTCTATTTCTTGTTCTTGTTTTTTCCAGCCGGATTTTTTTGGAGTTTTTCAAGGTTCCCCAGGCCGCCTACAACACACAGGTGATTTTGAATACAGGGCAGTGGCTGAGCATTCCTTTTATTCTGGTCGGCATAGGTCTGATCGCAGAAGTCTGGACGGATCATAAGCTTGGCATATTTATAAAAGACAAAGACGTCAATAAAAAGCAGGGGTAAGCGTGAACCTGACCGTTTAAAAATATTCTGCCCATTGCTTGACAATCGAGATGCGAATTCATATATTCGCATTTAACGATTTATAAAAGCAAGAGGAGAAACGTACTAATGGTGGGACAGAATACGGTTGGAAGATATAACATAGACCTTGCAGGCATTGACTACGTATTCAAGGAAATTGCCGGTTATTGCGTGATGAGGTCGCCGCCTTTGGTCATCAAACGTAAAGTAAAATCGGTTGAATCAGTTCCAGCAGAAACACAATTAAAGAGTCGACACTTGAAACATACAGACAAACTCAAAACACAGCAGGATGCATAGATGGGGATACAGTCATGAAAGCATTTATCAAAGTCATGAAAGCATTATCCGATCCCAACAGGGTTAAAATGGTGAAAATTCTCCAGAAGCGTCCTTTATGTGTCTGCGAAATACAACATTTACTGGGGATTGCCCAGTCTACCACGAGCAAGCATTTAAAAATCCTTGAGGATGCGGATCTGGTCAAAAGCTTTAAGGATGGATTGTGGGTGAATTACGCTTTATCGGACGGCGGTGATTCCCCATTTGCCGCCAGCATGATCGGAAATCTGAAACACTGGCTGGATAGTGATAAGCAGATTAAAGAACTGACTAAGCTTCTCCCGGATATCGATCGGTATGATACTGTTGGTAAGGCGTCAAAAAATTAAGCAAGTACCTATATGTAAAAAAGTAGTGGAGTGAATATGAAAAACATATCGAACATCCGTTTAGTTCAAAAGAACGAGTCTGCATTAATGCTGAATCTTTTCATGGGAGCCGCCGGCGTTGTTCTGTGGTGGATGATTTACCGGCAGCTGCCTGGATTATCCAAATGGCTGACATACAGCCTGCTGCAAATCGGCAAGGGTTCTCACCTGGGGGAATCAATCGAATTTTTTCTTTATGATACGCCGAAAGTTATGATGCTGCTTTTTCTGGTTGTCTTTGGCGTAGGCGTTATGCGCAGTTTTTTCACCCCGGAGAAGACCCGTGCCTTTCTTTCCGGGAAAAGTGAATTTGCAGGCAATATTTTTGCAGCCCTTCTGGGGATTATCACCCCGTTTTGTTCCTGTTCTGCCGTGCCGCTTTTCATCGGTTTTGTCACGGCAGGGGTGCCACTTGGGGTTACGTTCTCCTTTTTAATTGCGGCCCCCATGGTTAATGAAATTGCCGTGGGTCTTTTATACGGGCTTCTAGGCTGGAAAGTGGCTGCCCTGTACATGGGGACCGGACTTTTCATCGCCATTGCTGCCGGATGGGTTATCGGGCGTTTAAAGCTTGAAAACCACATTGAGGGCTGGGTGACCCAGGCCAATATGGCCGCGGCTGAAATAGAAGAGGATAAACTAACCTGGAATGACAGGTTTATTTACGGCTGGGATGCCGTTAAAGAGATTATCGGCCGGGTCTGGATCTATGTCATACTCGGCATTGCAGTGGGAGCAGGAATCCATGGATTTGTGCCTGAAGGTATGATGGCGTCTATTATGGGCAAAGGGACATGGTGGTCTGTGCCCCTGTCCGTGGTCATCGGAGTTCCCATGTATTCCAATGCTGCCGGCATAATTCCCGTAGTTGAAGCTCTTTTGGGCAAAGGGGCTGCACTGGGTTCTGTCCTGGCATTCATGATGAGTGTTATTGCGCTCTCTTTGCCGGAGATGGTGATTCTAAGAAAAGTGTTAAAACCCAGACTGATCGCTGTATTTGTCTGCGTTGTTGCCTGCGGCATTCTGTTTGTGGGCTACTTGTTTAACATGGTGCTTTACGATGGTTCCGACATTTTATTTTCCAATATTACAACTCTATATAATAAACTTTTGGGGTTGCTGAGCAGCTTTTAAACAACTGGAAAGTGCTGAAATAGCCAATCAAACAACTTTTTGTACTATAAGGCCGGGATAAATATGCCAATATGTGGGGAGGCATGGAATGAAAATTAGAAGGGTCGTATCGTTGATTTCTGCACTGTCCTTTATTATGACCATAGTAACCAGCGTTGTTCTCTACATTGTTCCCAAGGGCCGGGCTGCGTATTGGGCCAACTGGCACCTCTGGGGACTTACTATGGAGCAATGGGGCGGCATTCACATAAATGTAGGCATCCTTTTTATTCTCAGCCTGGGTTTTCATATCTACTATAACTGGAAACCCATGATGACCTATCTGAAGGATAACGCCCGAAATTTAAAAATCTTTACCAAAGAATTCAACCTTGCCTTGGTCATCATCCTGGTATTTATAGTGGGTACATATATCCAAATCCCGCCGTTTTCCTCTATTCTGAAAATAAGAGGTGGGATAAGGGGCGCTTATACTCAAAAATACGGAGAACCAACTTACGGCCAGACAGAACGATCTTCTTTGAAAACGTTTTCCAAAAAAATCGGGAGGAATATCAAGTCCATGGGGCAGCCTGGCCCTTGCCGCTTCAGGCATTAAGGTCAAGGAAGATCTGACTATAAAGAAAATAGCGGAACAAAACAAAATTGCGCCAAAAAATATTTACAAAAAAAATAAAGGTGGTTTCAGCGGATCAGTAATTCGCCTGATACCTGATTCAATAAATCAAATAGTTGATGAACTGAACAAACAAATCAAACTTGAAGGAGTTTAAACATGGAAATCAAAATATTGGGACCTGGATGTGCCAAATGTGTAAAAGCTGAAAAACTGATCAAGGAAGTGGTGGAAGAGACTGGGGTTGACGCCAGCGTGGAGAAAGTAACTGATATGATGCAAATTGCTTCCTACGGTGTCTTTGGAACCCCTTCCGTCATTGTGGACGGCGAGGTGAAATGTACCGGAAAAGTACCCAAAAAAGAAGATATCATAGCCTGGATTACCAAGTAGACTCAAAGGAATGTCCAATGAAAAACAATCAAATTATTATCCTTATTTAAAGTTTTTATTTTAAAAAATGAGATGGCGGCCCGCGATACCTCCGGCAGGAGAACCAGACCGCCAACTCGAGGAGGAAATGCAATGAAAGAACGTACCAAGCTACTATTGATCATAGGGGTTTTTCTGGTTGCTTACTATGTACCCTGGAGTCATCCGGTAATCCGTCAATCCGGTCTGGAAGCGTTTATGATGCTTCAGGAATATGCCCGGGAACATGTTCTTACCTGTTTGATTCCCGCTTTCTTTATTGCGGGTGCCATTTCCGTGTTTGTCTCCCAAGCCTCGGTACTCAAATACTTCGGGGCTCAGGCCGGCAAGCTGTTGTCCTATTCTGTAGCCTCGATATCCGGCACCATCCTGGCGGTATGTTCCTGTACGGTACTGCCGCTGTTTGCAGGAATCTACACACGCGGGGCGGGGATCGGACCGGCCACGGCATTTCTATATTCCGGGCCCGCTATCAATGTGCTCGCCATCACTTTGACCGCCAAGATCCTCGGCTGGCAGCTCGGCCTTGCCAGGGCCGTTGGTGCAGTGATTTTTGCCGTGGTTACCGGTTTGCTCATGGCCTTGATCTTCCATAAAGACGATGCTTCACGCACTGCCGGAAAAATTTATCTGCCGGACGAGGAGGCCAAAGAAAGAACTCTTTTGCAAGACAGTCTATACCTTCTGACCATGGTATTGATTTTGGTGTTTGCCGCCTTTGCCAAACCGGCTTCCGGATCGACCGGGATTTGGCCCACAATCTTTGCAGCCAAGTGGTACATCACCATTGCCCTGCTGATTATCCTTGGATTAATGCTCAAGGCCTGGTTCACCAAAGATGAGTGCAAAAGCTGGGTGGAATCCACCTGGGGCTTCATGAAACAGATTTTCCCTCTGCTTTTCGGGGGAGTAATCGTTGCCGGTTTTCTACTGGGCCGTCCCGGTCATCCGGCATTGATTCCAGAACAATGGATTTCGTCTCTTTTGGGCGGCAATTCCATCTGGGCCAATCTGCTGGCGTCATTGGCCGGAGCCTTGATGTATTTCGCCACCCTGACCGAAGTACCCATCCTGCAGGGGCTTTTAGGCGCCGGCATGGGTAAGGGACCGGCCCTGGCCCTTCTGCTGGCCGGTCCGGCCCTGTCGTTACCCAACATGCTGGTGATTGGCAGCATCATGGGCGTAAAAAAGACTGCCACTTTTTGTGCCATCATCGTGATCTTGTCCACCATCGCCGGAATGGTGTACGGAACCATTTTCGGGTAGATGGTTTTTATAACTTATTTAAAAATATAACGATTGAAATATATTACAATAAAAAAGGAGTTGTAAATGTCTGAAGATTGCTGCTGTTCAGATAATAATACCATGATACTGGCCTGTTCCGGCGGCTCCAATGTTGGGCAGCTTTCCAACCACGCCGCCATTGACCTGACTCAGGAAGGTTTCGGTAAAATGTTCTGCCTGGCCGGTATCGGCGGACAGCTTAGCGAATTCGTCCAATCCGCAAAAATTGTCGAGAAACTTGTGGTGATTGACGGCTGCCAGTTGGGATGTGCCAAAGCAACACTTGAAAAAAACGGCATTGAGTGCAGAAACTACACGGTGATTACGGATCTTGGTATTGAAAAAAACAAAGATTTTAATTTGAATCCGGCTGATCTTGACACCGTTAAAACAGAAGTTAAAAAAGGATAGAATAATGGCTAAAAAAATAGTTGGACCGGCGGTTCTGGTGTTACTTTTTTTTTCAATATCCCTTGCCTGTGCCCAGGATTTTTCCGCAGTACCGGAAAAGGGAACAGTCACCATGGTTGATCTTGGGGCCAAAAAGTGCATCCCGTGCAAAATGATGGCCCCAATCATGGAAAAACTTGAAAAAGCTTATGAAGGCAAAGCCCATATCGTTTTCATAGATGTATGGGAGAACCGGGACCAGGCCCCCAGATTCGGCATAAGGGCCATCCCCACCCAGATCTTTTTTAACGAGAACGGGGAAGAAGTCTGGCGTCATGAGGGCTTTCTGGAAGAAAAGACCATTGTTGATCGCCTGACCGAAATGGGGGTAGAGAAACCGGATCTGGAAAATAAGGGGTAAGCTCATGCTTGTTTGCTTTCTGGGGGTCTATTTTATCGTATCCCCGTTTATTTCCGCATGAGGGCTGAGTCTAAAAAAGTATGTTTAATTCCAGCATGTTGAATCCATTAAGTAAGAAGGGCTTGTTTGGCAGTGGAATCGAACAGGCTCTTTCTGCTTATTTCGTTAAAATGAATTTTGAAGCCGGATATGTTTTATGGAACGAAGGTGAAACTGCGGAGCGGATGCTATCAATTATCTCCGGAAAAGTAAAAATATTCAGGCCGCTTGCAGGCGGAAAAACGGCTGCAATTTACATTTTCGGGTCTGGCGACACTTTTGGTTTCATGCCGCTCATTGATGGCTCATCTTACCCAGCCAGCGCAGAAGTGGTAGACGATATCGAGGCTCTGGTGATGACACGGGAAAAATTGCACGCCGTCATGAAACAAAAACCGGAGATCGCCATTTTTTTACTGGAACATCTGGGCATGAGATTGCGTGAAGCTTTTAACCAGATTGGCAGGCTGTCCACAAGAGGCGTTGTTCCAAGAACCGCAGCCGCGCTTGTGTCTCTGTCTGTTCAATCACAAGGCGCCGGGATTCTGGAAATTATTTCACTGCCTGTCTCTTCCAGGGAATATGCTGCGCTTGCCGGTCTGACACCGGAAAGTTTTTCACGGGGGATCACCAAATTGGCGGATATGGGGATTATTCACCGCTTAAAGGCAAATTCGTTTCAGATACTTGATTATGAAAGACTTGTTTCGGAAGCTGGAAACGAAACATGACAATTAAAACAATGTAAAAAAGCAAAGGCAATTGATTGCGGTCAATGCATAATCCCCCATTCTGTTTTAAATTAAGATTTAACAAGTCAACGACCTTATACAAAGGAGTGTAACATGACAAATTTTGAATCGCTTTTTGAAACAGGACTGAAATTTCACGGCCACAAATGTCCGGCCATGCCCATGGGGCTTAAAGCAGGCCTTGCCGCCATGAAAGCCCTGGGTGTTGAACGCGCCCAGGATAAAGAGCTTTCCGTTATATCCGAGACAGGAAAGGGGCATGCTGCAGGATGTTTTCTGGACGGAATCATGACCGCCACCGGATGTACTTACGGCAAATCAAATATTGAAAAGCTTTATTACAACAAACTTGCCTTCACATTGATTGACAATACCACAGGACAGTCAGTCCGTGTGTCTGTCAAACCCGATTTCCTTGAAGGTGCGCTTAATTCACCCTTTGTTCAACAGCGCAAAGCAGGGGTCCCTCCGCAGGATATAAAGCCGGAAGTTACAGACCCATTAGTAAATAAAATTAAAGGTATGGATGATACCATGTTTCTTAACATTTCAGAAATAAAGACCGTGGACCCTAAGAAAGGGAAAGGACTGTTTGAAACCAGACGGTGTAACTCCTGCGGTGAGGTGACATTTGTCAACAAGCTGCGGGTTCAGCCGGATGGAAAAATAGTTTGTATGGGATGTTCAAGTTACAAAGAATAAAGGAAGAAAATCATGGATAAAGAGATTTTAAAAAAAGCGTTTGAATTTCATGGCCATATCTGTTGGGCCAGTGCTGCCGGGGTTCGTGCCGGAATGGCGGCTTTACGACAGTTGAATGTTGCTCGGACAGGATCCTCCGGAGAGCTGCACTGTATTCTTGAAATTGGTGAGAACCACGGGGCGCAATGCTTTGCAGACGGTGTTCAGTATGCCACCGGATGTACCCTGGGGAAAGGGAATGTCGAAAAAGCAGGGTGGGGGAAACTGGCCCTGACATTGATCGACAAGAAAAAAGGAAAGGCTGTGCGGGTTTCATATAAGCCCGGCCGGCATAAAATGATCGCAGAGTCTGATTTTATGCGGAAGCGGGGCCAGGGGATTCCCCCCACTCAAATTCCGGCAGAAGAGGCCTGGGCCATGGCCGATATCATCTGGGATGCGCCGGAAAAAGAGGTATTGATCGTTGAGTCTGTACAGGATTACGACTGGGGGGATGACTTTGGCGAAATAATGGGGCTTATTCCCTGCAGCCAGTGTGGAGAGTTGGTGTCAAAGGCGTATCTGCGGGTAGTGGGAGATACTAACATGTGTATCCCTTGCTCAGGGTACGACACACAGCATCAATCATGCCGTTTTATATAAAAATCAGAATAACTTATTGAATTACTTCCATGTTTCATTGTGGGTTGAGCCTGGGTAGTGATAGACTATGTCAGCCCATAGCTGTTATGGAAAATAAAAAGGAAAAAATACAATGATACACGAAGATGACAAATGCTGTGAGAATATAAGGAAAAAAGAGATTTTTAAAACGGCTCTCCACAATGAGCCCGGCCATTCCGAACAATGCTCAGGCCATCATCACCATATTGATGTTGAAGAAACCAGCGGAACCAGGCTGCTCATTACCTTATGTTTATATGTTTAAATTTAATCATCCCGGTGATTCAGATTATTGCCGGAATATTTGCCCACAGCATGGCCCTGGTTTCTGATGCCACACACAATTTCAGCGATTTTACAGCGATCCTTGTCTCTTATATTGCTTATAAAATCGGTCGCAAAGGGGCAGGTCTTCAGAACACATTCGGGTATCGCCGGGCTGAAATCATGACCGCCCTGCTGAATGTCATTATCCTGGCAGGTGCCTGCGTCTTTATTTTATATGGCGCAATTCAAAGGTTTTTATCTCCTGAAATCGTGTCAGGAAAAATCGTGATATGGGCTGCAATGGTCGGTATTATGGGAAATGGTTTTTCTGCCTGGCTTCTCCATCGGGATGCAAAACACAATTTAAATATAAAGGGTGCCGGTGCCTTTCATATAAAAGGACAAATACGATGGAATCCCATATTCTTATTATTGTTTTTCTTTCATTCGGTTTAAGTTTCATTTTCGCTTTGGGAGGTGTTGGGGCCGCAGTTATTCTCATTCCCGCCTTATCCTGGGTGGGTGTACCCTTTAACCTGGCCCGGCCCATTGGGCTTTTTGTCAACTGCGTAAGTATGCTCGGGGCCACCTGGTCCAATTTCAGGGAAAAGAGGCTTGACGCAAAATTGGGGCTTCCAATTATTGCTTCATCAATTGTAATGGCACCGGTTGGCGCCTGGGCCAGTCATTTTTTGCCCACCCAAATTCTGCTTTTTATCTTCATTGGTTTTTTATTTTTTTCCGGTTCCATGATGATCTTTTTCAAAGGCTCAAAATATGCAGACCAGTATCGGGAAGACCGTCCCGTTGCAGGCCCTCTGGGTGTCGGCGTGCTGGCCGGGTTTATTTCAGGACTTCTTGGTGTTGGCGGAGGAGGCATCATTTCCCCCCTGATGGTGGTCCAGGGGTTCAACCCAAAGAAAGTGGCTATGGTAACAGCGTTTTCAGTGCCTTTTTCATCATTTTCTGCATTTTTAACCTATGCTGCCATGGGGTCTGTGTCCGTTAGAATTCTTGTTTTCGCCGGGCTGGCTGCCTGGGCCGGAGGATATCTGGGCACCAGGGTCATGCAGAAAAAGATGAAACCCCAAACTGTAAAACGGCTGCTGGGAGGGGTATTAATACTTATTGGATTCAAATTTTTATGGTCTATGGGTTTAAATGGTATTTTGCAAACTATGGGAGGGATCACGGATAAAGTTCAGTCAATGTGGTTTCGACTAAAATTATAGATGGAAACCAATTTAAAAATTAATGAAGGCCTTACGTTTTTGAAAACTGAAATTCAGCAAATCGCTTTATATTTTATGGTAAGCCAGGTAGAATTCAGTCAAACAATCTTGAAGATCAAGGAATTGTGGTCCTGTACCTCCACCTGTTGCGAAACTGTTTAGTATATGTAACTACATTAATGATTCAAGAAATTCTTTCACGAAAAGATTGGAAAGGGCGTTTGCGACCGGAAGATTACAGAGAGTTGACACCGTTAACTTACCTCCATATAAATCCATACGGTATTTTTGAGTTAAATATGGACGAAATATTGTCTTAAAAATCAATGCGGTATAACCTACCTTGCCCCTCATAACAGCCTCGCTTCCACTGGGCCGATTCGGAGAAATGCAGCAAAGTAGTTTTGAAATCTTCAGGCATGGGGGCTTCAAAATACAGGCGTAAACCTGAATAGGGATGACGAAAGGACAAGGTCCAGGAATGAAGCATCTGACGCGGCACCTTGAAATCTTTTTTCCTAAACCGTCGCTCCTGGTAAACACAATCGCCAAAGAGGGGCATGCCCTGATCATAAAAATGAACTCGAATCTGATGGGTTCTGCCGGTATAAAGCTGGATATCCATAAGACACCCTGAACTAAAACGTTCGATTACAATGAACCGGGTTTTTGCATATCTACCGTTCTCATCCAAAACGGCCATGCGTTTTCGATGGCGGGGATGCCGGCCAATGGGGCGCTCAATCACCCCTGCATCCGGTATATTTTTTCCCCGTGCCAGAGCCAGGTAATGCTTTTCCACCCGCCGTTGTTTAAATTCTTTTTGAAGAAATTCAAGGGACTTCAGGGTTTTGGCAATAACCATCAACCCTGAGGTATCTTTATCCAGGCGGTGTACAATACCTGGCCGTTCCCTGTCCCATCCTTGTTCGCTGAAGCCTGGATAATGGGCAATCAAGGCGTTAACCAGGGTACCAGAATCATTCCCGGCCCCGGGATGCACCACAAGCCCTGCAGGCTTATCAATCATAAGAATATAGTCATCCTCGTAAAGGATATTCAAAGGGATTGATTCCGGGCGAAGGGGTTTTCTATCCTGCGGATCTGATGAGGGGACATTCCCTTCAATGAGATCTTTGGGCTTAACCTTATAGCTGGGGCGTTTACACCCGCGGTTCACCGAGATCAAGCCTTGGGAGATCAGACTTGCAACCCTTGAACGAGATATCCGGGATTGGGAATCGGCAACAGCCTGGTCAAGTCTGACACCAGCCTGATCCGGTGAAATTTCTATCTTTATGTGCATGAAAAAACACAAAACCGGCAGGGGCTATTAGCTGCCGGAATGTTTATCTTTTAAGAACTAAGGCGTTTAGTTGAAAAGATTTTCAATCTCTTTTATCATATGGGCTTCATCAACATCTTTGGCCATGGAAAGTTCCTGGACCAGAAGATTCTGGGCAGTATCGAGAAGTTTTCTTTCGCCGAAACTGAGGTCTTTTTCAAGCTTAAGCTGGAAAAGATCTCTGAATACCTCAGCCACATCGTAGATGGAACCGGTTTTGATTTTGTCCATGTACTCTCTGTAACGACGGTTCCAGGTCTGGTTGTCACTGGCCTGGGCCTTTTTCTGCATCACCTCGTATACCTGGGACACTTCAGTCTCAGGAATGACTTCCCGCAAACCCACGGATTCAACATTGGATGTAGGGATCATGATTGTCATACCGTTTTCCACAATTTTCATCATGTAGAAATTCATGGTATCCCCATTTATCTCCTGGCTTTCGATGGATTCAATACACCCGACACCGTGTGCAGGATAAACAGCCATGTCGCCTTTTGAAAACGCTGTTTTGGTTGACTTGCTAGTTTCTTTAGCCTTAGTTGTCCCAGATTGTTTTGCCATTTTTGCCTACCTTATTATTTTAAAGATACACGTTATCCATTCTCAAGCAGAAAACCATATCTAAACAATATTGTCAACTTATTAATTTTTAAAAGTAAACTCTAAACCAACAGGTGTAAGAAGAATAAGAGCCTGTTTAAAAGTTAGTAATTGGAAGCGAAACCTCATGAGAATAAGAACCTAGGTTCTCCACATTTTCTGTTAATAGCCGAACAATTACCCGAAATTTTGAAGATATCAGGGCCATTCTCATGTGATTTCAGACGATTTGTTTATATTTTAAACAGGCTATTATAGAGACCATGAAAATTTTGAAATCAACAAATAGAACGAAGGCGTTTTCACCCGTATTCAAGTCGTATCTATCTATGGGAAAGATATAATTGTATTGTATACCTATTGATGTGACAAAAGAACGGGAATAATTTGTTATCGTGAGGAATTAACGAGATTCATGGCCTTGACCACACCTTTTTCGAGGATAGAAAGGCAGGCGTCACAGGCATCATCAATAACCTGATCAAGACAGGCCTGTTCATCCGGGGTATATTTACCCAGGACATGTCCGGTCACAGACCTATCACTTACGGGTCGGCCAATACCCACCCGAACCCGGACACATGCTTTTTGGCCAAAGGCCTCAATAATTGAACGGATGCCGTTATGGCCGCCATGCCCCCTGCCCTGCACAATCTTTATCTTTCCAAAGGCAAGGTCCATGTCATCATGAACCACAATGATATCCTCTATATTGATTTTGAAATAGGCTGCCAGCTTCTGGATGGGAACACCGCTTCTGTTCATATACGAAAGGGGCTTAACCAGAAGGATTTCCTGGAGCCCCATACGTGCGCCGGTGTAGGCGGCATTAAACTTTTCCTTGTTCACACGGCACCCGGCCCGATCCGCCAAAGCATCAACCACATCAAAGCCAATATTATGACGGGTCCGGGAATACTGATCTCCAGGATTTCCCAGACCCGCTAATAATCGTTTTGAGTCAGTCATGACTTATACGAACAATCTAAAATTAAAAAGCATCTTAGAATAAAACGGCAACGCAAAATAAACGTTGTATCTATTCAGCAGCAGCTTCAGCTTCAGCGTCTTCAGCAACTTCACCAATTTCAGCTTCTTCTTCAATTTCCTCTTCATCTTCACCACTCTCAGGCGGAACAATGGTGACTACGGTAAAATTGGTATCAAAAGGAATCTCAATTTCGGAACCCAGATCAATATCTGCCACATGAATGCCATCCCCGATCTCCAGTTCTGAAATATCGAGTTTAACACTTTCAGGGGTATCCTTAGGTTTGCAAATCACTTCAAGATCGCGACGGATAATCTGGAGCATTCCGCCTTCTTTGACGCCGACGCTTTCACCTTCGGTTTCAACCGGAACGACAATGGACACTTTCTCATCCATATCAATTTCATGAAAATCAATATGCAGGTAGCGCAGGTCAAAAGGATCCATCTGAAGATCCTTGAGCATGACACTTCTGCCGGTCTCCCCTTCAATGCCCAGATCAAAAAAAAGACCTGTAGTACCGTTTTCCCGGATCACCTTATCAAAGGCGGTAACATCAATCGATACTTTCACGGGCTCTCTTTTTGCGCCATATACAATGCCCGGAATAGCGTTCTCTGCCCGTAATCTTCTGGCAGCACCCTTGCCGGTAGCCTCTCTTTTTGCGACACTTAATTCTATAAGTTCCATGTTTAAACCTTTCGTACCAGCCCTTTCACATAAAAAGGCCGGTTGATCAAATATATCTTTTTATACAAATAAAGAATTTACAGAATCTCCCCTGTAGCTGCGCATAATGGCCTCTCCGACAAGTTTTGCAATGGAAAGCGTCTTTATCTTGCCACAGGAACGGGCCTCTTCCGATAAGGGTACGGTATCCGTTGCAACAAGGGAGCTCAAAGATGATTGTGTTATTCTGTCAATGGCTGGACCTGACAATACCGGATGGGTACAATAGGCATGCACTTCCTTGGCACCGTTTTCCCTGATAACACCGGCAGCTTCGGTCAAAGTCCCCGCAGTGTCTACCATGTCGTCAATGACCAGGGCGATTTTGTCCTTCACATCTCCGATGATAGCCATGGCCTTGGCCTGATTGGGTGCGCTGCGGCGTTTATCCACGATGGCAAGGCCAGCATCCAACCGCTTAGCATAGGCCCTGGCACGCTCCACCCCGCCTGCATCCGGAGAAACCACAATGATATCATCACTGAAACGAATCTTTATATCATCAATAATAATGGGGGCGGCATAAAGGTTATCTACGGGCACATTGAAAAAGCCCTGGATCTGTCCGGCATGCAAGTCCATGGTGATGACCCTGTCGACACCGGTCCTTTCAAGCAGTTCTGCAACCACCTTGGCACTGATGGGCACCCTGGGAGCAACCTTCTTATCCTGACGGGAATAGCCAAAATAGGGAATCACCGCAGTCACTTTGGCAGCAGAGGAGCGCCTGAAGGCATCAACGAGCAGCAGAAGTTCCACCAGATTATCGTTCACAGGCTTGCACGTGGATTGAATAACATAAACTTCCCGCCGACGTACATTCTCATGAATCTCGACCTGGGTTTCCCCATCACTGAAACGGTTTACTTTTAATCGCCCCAGAGGTTTGGCCAAATATTCCGATATTCTTTCTGCAAGAGGGGCATTGGAGTTTCCGGCAAAAATTGACAGGCCGTTCATAATAAACCTCTTTGTTTTCTAACCATTTCTGGCCCTTTAAAATTTTGGCTGGGGCGAGAGGACTCGAACCTCTGAATGCAGGGATCAAAACCCTGTGTCTTACCACTTGACGACGCCCCAAAACTTTTTTATATCAGCCACCCTAAAGCCCGATCCGGGAAAGAAAAACAAATTTCATATCCTCCGACCGAGTATGCAAAAGCTGTTCATAATCTCTTTCGGCCACATCGTGGTCCGAATAAAGGGCAAAAAGAGACGAGCCGCTTCCAGACATATATACATTTCTTTGCAGCAACAACGCCATCTCTTTTTTTGCAGTACCGATCTCAGGGTATAAACTGCATGCCGGTCCTTCAAGATCATTATGCAAATTTTCCCTACCATCAAGCTTTTTTCCGAATGGCAGTGCATTCGAACTCGGATTTATAATATACGAAGGGGTAAATGTCAATCCAAATTCTAATTTTCTAAAAACATCTACTGTCGAAGCAGGCACACCCGGATTGACAATAATCACAGACAAATGCGGCATATGCCCGCAGGGGACAAGTTTTTCACCTACGCCGGAGGCAAACGCAGGCGCCCCAAAAATGAAAAAAGGAACATCCGCGCCCAGGGTCAAGCCTAAACGCATCAATTCATCTGTGGAAAAGGGCGTTTCGCTAAATTCATTCAAGGCCAGCAGCACACAGGCGGCATTGGAACTGCCCCCTCCGAGTCCACCGCATACAGGAATTTTTTTTTCAATATGAATGGTCAGATGGTCAAAAACAGGATCTCCTTTTTTATCAATCATTGCAGATCTGAAAAGAGCTGCGGCCCTGCATGCCAGGTTCGTATCATCTTCAGGCACATCCGGATGGCTGCACACCGTCCTGATGCCGTTGCCTGACCGGACAACCTCCAGACGGTCAGCAAGCGTCAACGGGGCCATGAGGGAAAACAATTCGTGGTAACCATCAGCCCGCCTGCCCGTGACATAAAGAAATAAATTAATTTTAGCAGGAGAGAGCCGCACCGGCATCAGGCCTTCGCCTCCACATAGGCCATGCGCAATTCACTGAGCAGGGCTTTAAGCAGGTTTTCTTCATCCCCGGTTAAATTGCCTGAAGTTTTCTCTTGGAGCATTGCAATCATCTCAATGGTGTGTTTTGCCATTTCCAGGTCTTTTGTTTTTTTTCCGGTGGAGGGGTCCTCCACGGTTCCGAGCTGTACAAGCCCGGATGAATACAAAGACAAAATAAAACTTGAAAAATCTATCTTGGGCAGTGCGATTTTAGGGGCCGATCCATCAGTTTGCGCCTCATTCATTACAAATCCATCTCCTTGGGCCATTTTTCCTCCTTTGTGTCACAAAATTTTTATAAACCTCCCAGGTCATACTGGGCGGCTCTCAGGGTATTTTTCATGAGCATGGCAATAGTCATGGGTCCGACGCCACCGGGAACAGGTGTGATTTTTCCTGCAACTTCCTTAGCGGCCTCAAAGTCCACATCACCTTTGAGGATGGCTTTTCCGGTAGCTTCGTTCATACCTACACGATTAACGCCGACGTCAATAACAGTGGCACCCGGTTTGATCCACTCGGGTTTAACAAGACCAGGCACACCGGCTGCAACAATAAGGATATCAGCACGTTTGCAATGGGCGGCAAGATCTTTAGTCCTTGTATGAACTATGGTTACTGTCGCATTGCCACAAATACTTTTTTGGGCCATCATTATGGCAATGGGTTTGCCGACGATATTGGAACGCCCCACCACAACAACCTCTGCTCCGCTGGTTTGCGTACCGGAACGGACTATCATCTCCTGGATCCCGGCCGGGGTGCAGGGCAGAAACCTGGCTTCCTCACAGTTGATCATCAAACGGCCGACATTAACAGGGTGGAATGCATCCACATCCTTGTCCGGATTGATGGCATTAATCACTTTTTTTTCATCAATATGCTTAGGCAGCGGTAACTGAACCAGAATGCCGTGAATGTCGGGATCATTGTTATATTTTTCGATTAAAGCCAGCAGATCAGCTTCACAGATATCTTCGGGCTGATCATCCTGAATTTCATTAAATCCAACCGACAAAGCAGTTTTTACTTTCAAGGTTACATAGCTGACAGACCCTGGTTCTTTGCCCACAAGAATGGTGGCCAGACCAGGCACTTTGTCATGTTTGGCTTTCATTTTTTCAACATCTGCCTTAATTTCAGCCAGAATAGTCTTTCTTATCTCGGTTCCGCTAATGATTTGTGCGGTCATACCATTTCTCCTGATATGGTCATAGAATTAAATTAACGCCCTTCGGGCGGGCTGTTAGCTGATAGCTGTCAGCTATTAGGAAATGAAATTTCCTATACTATTAAAATATACCCTGAACCTTACCGGTTTCAACATCAACATCAATGCGTTTAAAAGCCGGGTTGGAACAGGTACCCGGCATCAGTGAAATATCCCCGGCAACAGGAACGATAAAACCTGCACCCCTGTAAATCAGGACTTCACGGATAGCCAGTCTCCAATCTTTGGGCACACCTTTAAGCGCAGAGTTATCAGACAAAGACAGGTGGGTTTTCACCATGCACACCCCCATCTTAGAAACGTCCGGATCGTCCTGAAGCAGAGTCAGTTTCCTGTCGGCAACAGGAGAATAATCAACACCGGTGGCACCGTAAACTTCTTTGGCAATGAGTTCGATTCTTTGTTTAAGCGGCATATCCAGCATGTAGAGAAACTTGAACTCTGTTTTTTCCTCGCATGCGTCCACGACGGCGTTGGCAAATTCAATGGCCCCATCGCCGCCTTTTTCCCAGTGTCGGGAAAGCGCCACTCTTTCACCTTCAGCCTCGACCAACTCACGGACCTTGGCGATTTCAGCGTCAGTGTCAGTATAGAAAGCATTGATACAAACAACCGGAGATATACCGGCTTTACGCACGTTGCGGATGTGATGGATAAGATTGGCGCATCCTTTTTCAACCCATTCAACATTTTCAGTGTTGTACTCTTCGGGCATAGGCTTACCCGGAATGGGTACAGGTGCCCCGCCGTGGCACTTCAAAGCACGGATCGTTGCAACAACGACAGCACAGTCAGGTTTCAGTCCGGAGTAGCGGCATTTCAGGTTCCAAAATTTTTCGAAACCAATGCCGGCGCCAAAGCCAGATTCGGTCACATGGTAATCAGCCAGTTTCAAACCGATTTTGTCAGCAATAATGGAGCTCTGGCCAATGGCGATGTTAGCGAAAGGCGCTGCATGAACGATAACAGGCTGGCCTTCCAGGGTCTGCATCAAAGAAGGTTTCATGGCATCAACCATCCAGGCGGTCATGGCACCGGCAACCTTTAAGTCTTCGGTAGTAACAGGTGCGCCTTTTTTGGTGTATGCCACAACGATCTTACCCATTCTTTCACGCAGGTCTTTAAGGTCAGTGGCCAGGGACAAAATAGCCATAACTTCTGAAGACACGGCAATACCGAATTTGGATTTCATCATGAAACCGTCGAACTTGCCGTTTACGCCGTCAATGCCGATGATGATGTTACGCAGGGCCTGAGAGCAGAAATCCATGACCCAGCCCATTTCAATGTTGGTGGGATCAATATCGATTCTCTTCATGCCGGAGAGACGTTCGAGCTGCTCGTCCGTATAATTTCTTTCATGCTGTAAACGGGAAGTCAGGGCAACCATGGCCAGATTGTGGGCGTTCATGATGGCGTTGATGTCGCCGGTAAACCCTAAAGAAAAGGGGGTCAACGGAATGCATTGGGCCAACCCACCGCCGGCGGCAGATCCCTTGATATTCATGGTCGGACCGCCTGAAGGCTGGCGAATGGCAGCGGAAACACTTTTTCCGAGTTTTCCAAGACCCTGCACCAGGCCTATGGCAGAGGTGGATTTGCCTTCGCCAAGCGGGGTGGGGGTGATGGCGGTGACATCAATATACTTGCCGTTGGGCTTATCTTTAAGACGGTCAAGTACTTTCATGAAATCAATTTTACCAATGTAATGCCCATGGGGCAGCAGTTCTTCTTTGGTCAATCCAAGTTTTTCACCAATTTTATAAATGGTGAGCATCTTTTTTTCTGCTTCTTCTGCAATTTCCCAATCCGCATGTTTGATTGGATCCAACGCCATGGCCAAACTCCTTTCCACTTTTTTATTTATTTATCAAGGGCGGCAATTGTGGTGTCAAGCATCCTGTTGGAATATCCCCACTCATTGTCAAACCATGCCTGAATTTTTACAAGCCGTGATCCTGATACCCGGGTCTGGGGTAAATCAACAATGGCGGATCTGGGATCATGATTGAAATCACAGGACACAAGCTGTTCATCGTTCACCCCTAAAATTCCTTTTAAATCTGATTTTGCGGCCCGGATAAGCAAATCATTAATCTGGTCCGCATCTGTATCCGTCCCCACCACAAGAGCAATATCCATGATGGAAACATTGGTGGTGGGAACCCGGATGGCCAGAGTTTCAAATTTATTATCCAGATGGGGCAGAATCCTGCCAATCCCCTTTGCAAGAGACGTTGTCACCGGAATAATGGACTGCAGGGCAGACCGTGTTTTTCGCAAATCCGTATTATATGCGTCAATCACAGGCTGGTCATTCATGGCAGAATGAATGGTGGTGATTGAGCCGCAGTCAATGCCAAGCACTGCGTCGATGAGACTTAAAATGGGAATCAAGCAGTTAGAGGTGCAAGAGGCATTGGAAATAACAGCATGTTCTGCTTTTAGACTATTATGGTTCACCCCGTATACAATGGTGGCATCCATTTCATCTTTACCGGGATGGGAATAAATAACCTTTGCAGCACCGGACATGATATGCAGTTTGGCGGCCTGCCTGTCATTAAAAATACCGGTACAGTCCAAAACAGCGTCGACCTTAAGGTTCTTCCAGGGCAGGTTCCCAATATTTTTTTCCTGGAGCAGACATATCTCATCGTTCTCAATGGCCATACCCCTTTCGGTTTTCCTAACATCCCCGGGAAATCGTCCATGTGTGGAATCAAAGCGGGTTAGATGAAACACCGTATCGGGATGCCAGGCTTCATTAATGGCCACAAGGCAAAGCTTTTCTCTGTATGCCCTGGACTCGTAAAGGGCACGCACTACGCAACGTCCGATCCTTCCATATCCGTTCACTGCTATCTTATATGCCATTACCAGACTTCCTGAACGTTTGGGGTTAATAAAAAAACACTTCTAATACCCGGGAAATACGACCTGTGTCAAGAAGCCGCACACTTGATACAATAGAGTGAACACAAAAAAATTGCTTTATTAAGCCAGTCTGGTAAGCTTTTTAATGATTAGTCAAATTTATATTTATTTATCTTTCATCTTCTCTATCTATTGCGGCAACCTCCTGTAGCGTCGGATATTTTTTCCGGCCCCTTGAAAGGGAATCAGCGGGATTTTTTTCTTATAAGCCAGTCAATGGCAGCATCCGGGTCTGGCTGTGCGGATGTGTCCGGGGTGGGGTTATGGACAGGTTCAGGGTCTTGGTTTCTGGGTGCCGACGGCACGGCAGGTGCTTGTGTTTCAGGAACCACTGCTTTATGTGTCGAGGGCTGGGGGAACGGGTCCGGGACCCGGGCCATAGAATCGGCTTTGTCCAGAATGAAAACCTCTTTGATGAACTCATCCATATCAGGAGTTCTGTCGTGTTCGGCAACGTTTCTTTCGGCGGGCCTCTGTGGTGCTTGACCAGATTCCAGGGGCGGGGCTTGGGGGGCTGCCGTGGCCGCAGAGCTCGGAACGGTCATAGCCGGAACAATAACCATGCCCTTCTGTGTTGCAGGTGTTTTGCTTGGAGGAAGCGGTATTTGATCCGGAACGGAAAGTATCCGGGGATAAAAGGTATAGGCGATAACGGCCAGGAGAACGGTTGCGGCCAGTATGGGCAGGCTCCTCTTCGGACGTCGGGGTCTTGGGTCGGCTGGGTGTGCTTGGGGAACCGGCACCGGCGGGGAGACAGCCGTCGGCACCTGGGGAAGTTTCAGAATACCCACGGCCTCCTGGAAGATCTGGGCATCAACGGTTTGCATATCTTTTGTGTAAGCGGCGATCATGGCCTGGTCGCAGGCGATGTTGATGCGCCGGGGGATGCCCTTGGTATATCTGTGTACTTCCCGAACAGCTTCGGGGATAAAAATTTTGTGTGTTGCACCGGCCAGCTCAAGGCGCCGGTTGATATAGTCCCGGGTCTGTTTTTCTTCCAGAGGGGAAAGCATGGCATGGACATCCACCTGCTTTTCCCATGAAATGCCCAGGGTTTTTTCCATGACTTGATGAAGTTCCAGCTGTCCGGCAAGGATGAGGGTGAGGGTATTTTCCGGCGCAAATTTGGCCCAGGAGGAAAGCAGGGCCAGGAATTGTTCCGGAATCAGGTGGGCCTCATCAATGATGATCAGACATCTTTTTTGGGCCTGGCGTTGGCGCTTTAAAAAAGCCCACAGTACCGGGGCAAATTTTTCTCCTTCCTCATAAAGCCCATCAAATCCCAGGCCCTGGGCAATGGAATGGAACAAATAATGGCGTTCAATACTCGGATCGGTGATATGGGCGACTGCGGTCGTTTGAGGCAGGCACTGGCGCAGTTCATGAATCAGAGTAGTCTTACCCGTGCCGATGTCTCCGGAGAGGACCATAAGCCGCTGAGCGCCGTCAATGCCGCTTTTAAGAAGGCCTAAAGCCCTGGCGTGGGTGTTGCCCAGCCACAGAAAACTGTTATCCGCGCTGAGTTGGAAGGGCTTTTTTTTCAGTTTAAAATGGGTGCAGTACATGGATGCTTTCTCTTAGCCTGCCTATTCCGTTAAGCCAGGTTAAAGGATCTCCTTGATGGCATTCAGCAGAGGATTCTTTTCCACAGGCTGATTCGTTTCTCCAAAATCTCCGCTTCTGCGGTATTTTTTAACGCAGTCATACTGTTCCCATCCTTTGAGGGGGTAGTCCAGGTCTACACTTTTCCATTTCGGATGACCGTTTTGTTGAAGCCAGTCCAGATTCTCGTACACAATACTGGCAAATTCTCCCACATGATCGCAGTTGTTCCGCCTGAAATCAAAGGAAACCAGCACCGCCTTGACCGCAACGGTAGATATGGATTGGTTTTGCCATGGATAGATACCGGCCGGAATCTGGGCAATAGGATAAAATTCGGTAATGCTTTTGTTTTCGATGGGCACGATATGTAAGCCGTCTTCGGCTGTGACATGCTCGGAAAAAAGAGCCACGGGAAATCCGGCCACATAAAACATGGCGTCAATGGTGCCCGCTTTGAGCATGAACAAGGCCTTGTCCGTGCCCACGGCCAGGGTTTTGGCCGGCTTGATGCCCGAAATCTCAAAAAGGAGCTTGGCTGTGAGATAGGTTCCCGAACCTTCCTTGCCCACAGCCACCCGCCTGTTTTCCAAGTCATCAAACGACACAACTTCGGCTTTACCCAACAGATGGATCTCTTCGTTATATAAGGGGAAAACCATTTTGGTCTTTCTTGCGATGCGCTTTAGGACTTCATTGGATTTCACTTTAAGCACAAATGCCAGCACATCGGACTGGACAATACCCATCTGGGTCTTGGGACGCTTGTACACGGCATATACATTTTCCACGGATCCCCGGGAGTTGTAGACATCAATATTATATCCGTATTTTTTACCTAATTCCATCAGGTTCAAGCCGAATTGGAAATAAGTACCTTTTTTGCCGCCGGTGATTATTCCCAAGTCCACTGCCGATGCTGTGCTGCACATGGTTATCCAAATTAGGATACTCAATACCAGGATGAGTTTGCGAATCATAATGTCCCCCATAAATTGTACCGGCATCGGGGCCAGGTAAAAGTTATGTCAGACTATGTCCTTTCGCCGGCCGATATAACGGCCATGTGCCAACTTGGTTTTTAACCGCGACTTGGCCCATAACGAATCTTGAACGTGACAACCCGGGTTTGCCGGTGACTTTTTTATAAATATAACGTCGAGTACTTTTCTTTCCAGTAATGATCTACCAAATTGAGGCACAAAGTCAAGGAGCAATACCGTTTTGATAAGAAAGATTTAAATGCTCTCATATGATTAATCAATCGTTCGCTTTTACGGCACTTCCTCCCCACTTCGCTGTTGCTCAGGAAGGGGAATCCTTGGTGGGGATCAGCAATTCTAAATTTGAGTCCGTACGCCATCTTGCTCTTAATCTTGCTCGTGCTCTTGCTCGAAATAATACTGCGAGCAAGAGCATGATTAAGAGCACGAGCAAGAAAAAAGCAGGCAGAAAAGATAATATTTTATTAAATTTAGAATTGCTGGGTGGGGATTTGACCGGCTTGACAAAAGAGACTCCCAACGTTGCATTATTTTTTCCAAATTTATGAAACGTCTTGTAATATAGGTAGAAATTTATATGCCTCATCATAATTAGAACGTCTGCAACGTTGGGGATAAGTTCGAATAAGGGGCGGGATGTGGTCGTTAACCGAACGGTTTTAAAAAATCAATCCCTGGATATATATTTTCTGGTTTCGGTATTGACCTTAACCATCTCTCCGTTTTCAAGATACTCAGGCACCTGGATTTCAACCCCATTGGAAAGGGTGGCGGGTTTTGTCCGGGCCGTAGCGCTGGCCCCTTTAATGCCCGGAGCGGTTTGTGTGATTTCAAAAACAAGGGAGGCGGGAATTTCAATGGCCACCAGATTGCCGTCAATGAACATGCCCATAATATCTTCCATACCGTCGGTGAGCCATACTAATTCATCTTCCATGCTGCCTTCGGCAATCATATACTGGCCATATTCCACAGTATCCATGAACACATGCAGATCCCCGTCCGGATAGAGGTACTGCACAGGTTTTCTTTGCAGGTCCACATCATCAAGCATATCATTGCCTTTGTATGAGTCTTCATATTTCTGCCGGGTCTTGATACTGCTGAACCTGACCTTATAAAGAGTGACAGCGCCCCTTGCCGACGGGGTTCTTACATCAATATGTTTAACCAGATACGGTTCACCGCTGATCTCCACCACCTGGCCTTTTTTTAAATCACACGCTTTTGGCATACTTGCCTCTCCTAAAATGAAACCTTCATTGCTTTTATAAAACTTACGCTCAGGCCCTTGGGCCACGAATTTTTTTGCCTGTTTACCAGCACAAAGAGTTTAAAGCAAGTTTATATTGCCAACCGCCCAAGGTAACTGCATTGATAATAAACGTGCTATTCTTCTTCCGGCTTATGAAGAACCACCAAAGAATCCGGATCACGGTCTACTATTTGCCGGGCAACTTTAGCCGGAACTATTTCGTAGACACTATCCAGCGTAACAATGGCAAGCTGTCCCCGGCCAAGTTTTTGGGTGATGTCATCGTTGACGTAGATTTTTTTTATTTTCTTGCCGACCTTGAAATAATATGGCGCTTCGTACTTACTCAGGTCCAGGTGATTCTCCTCTATTAACTGCTTGACCTGAACCAATTTTTCCTGTTTTTCCTTCTCCTGGTTGGCCTGGCGGTTGAGTTCCCGGCTCAGTTTGGCCTGAGCTAACTGAGCTTGCCGGGTTTGGTTGATTTCAGGTTCAGGCGTCTTTTTCTTGCCTTTATTTTTTTTCCGCTTAACCCGTTTTTCCTGATTGGCTTTTTTAGCCTGTTTTTTATCAGCTATCCCGGCTTTCAGGAGCTGATCCTGCAAAGACAATCCCATTCATTCCCTCCCCCATTGTAATTATCTTCACAATAATATATCCAGGGGCGCAGCAGTTCAACCATAATTAGCTTTTGATATGATGCTCCCTTTAGGTTTCATTACTTTTTCTTGACATTGGGTTACAACAACATTGTATTCCACTTCTTTGAGATCCAATCACCCTAAATTTTAAAATGTTTGATCATCTCATTCAGGCTATCGGCGATATAAACCAGGGCTTTTGCGCTTTTTTCAACCTCTTCGCTGCCAGTATTTGTTTCCTGAGCGGAGTGGCTGACATCAGTGATATTTTTCGCCACCTCAGCCGTTACAGCAGACACTTGATTTACATTTTCATTCACTTCCTGGACACCGCAAGAGGCTTGACTCACGTTGCTTGATATTTCTTTTGTTGTTGCGGATTGTTCTTCAACTGATGTTGCTACAGTTATTACAATTTCATTGATATCATTAATGACGGTTACAATGTGCCGGATGGCATCAACAGCCTCTCCGCTTGTACTCTGGACACCTGATATTTTTTCATTGATGTCATTGGTTGC
Source organism: uncultured Desulfobacter sp. (assembly GCF_963675255.1). Lineage (GTDB taxonomy): Bacteria > Desulfobacterota > Desulfobacteria > Desulfobacterales > Desulfobacteraceae > Desulfobacter. The sequence continues at coordinate 1,966,340 of NZ_OY775937.1, read as the reverse complement.
TTCTGCCGTCTGCTGGGCCAGGGCCTTTATTTCAGATGCCACAACGGCAAACCCTTTACCGGCCTCACCTGCACGTGCCGCTTCAATGGTAGCGTTTAATGCCAGAAGATTGGTTTGCTCGGATATATCAGAAATGGTTTCAGTGACTTTATTGATTTCCTTTGCCGAGTCTCCCAACCTATTGATTTTTTGTGAAACATCCTGGGCCTCTTTCACTGCTGACCGGGTGATTTCACTCCCCCTGGATGTATTATCGGCAATCTCCTGAATGGTTGCACTCATCTCTTCAGCGGCGGATACAATCATCTGGATGTTAGTCGTAGTCTGTTCTGTTGCAGAAGCGACACCGGTCATATTCACATTCATCTCTTCGGTTGCTGCGGCAACGGCATTAGCCTTTTCTGATGTTTGCAATGATTCATTAAACATTTTATCCGAAACGGATGACAAAGCCTTTGAGGAACCACCAAGGTCATCGACAACATTTGAAATTCTGCCGATCAGGGAGCTTAATTCATTGATAAATTCGTTATAGCTGTCTGCAATAACACCGATTTCATCTTTTGAATCCGACTTGACGGTTGATGTCAAATCGCCGTTTATGGCCTTAGCGAATGCGTCTTTAATCAAATTTACTCGTTTTTTGATATCCGAAGACAGGGCTGTGCCGATAAAAAGACAGACAAACAAGGTAACTGCAAATATAATAGCAAACCTGGTCATTGTCGTGGTACTGACCTCACTCACGCGCTCAAGATGTTCATCAAGTTTTATTTTATGGTTTTCAACAATGTTATCAATAATGCCGGACAATTTCGCTGCATACGGATCAAATTTATCCATGAAGGGGTTTCCCTTTTCCGGGCCGCCGTCAATATAGGCCTGGGCCATTCTTTTCCCCATCTCGTAATATTCATCAAGACCGATTCTCAGCTCTGTCAAAAGATCGGTCATCTCTTTGTGGCCTAATTTATCATGAAACCGGTATTCAAATTCAATAAGTTTGACTGCATCCTTGTAATAATTCTCTGCTTCAATAAATCCGTCATCGTACCCTTCAGCAGCCCTGGTGGCTGAGATATCGGACAACCACTGCTGAATCTGTATGATATCCTTTTTAATTTCAATAAAATCTATGGTATGGGGGACCACTTCATCCTTTATGATGCCAACACCTTTTTTTATATCGGAACTTGAAAACCACATAATCATACCGGTAATGATAAACAAAAGGCAGATTACCCCAAATGACGCAAAAAACTTTTTTCCAATGGATAGATTTCTGAAGAAAGCCATTTCTATCTCCTCATGAATTTTAATGCAAAATACGAATTATATATAAATTGGTTAATTTTTTATCAAAAAGTTGTAAAAACATACCGGATAATGAGAGTTAAGTCTACATTATTCAAGAATTTTTAGTCCATTTTTGGTAAATATTCGGGTTAGTAATAATTTTTTCCTCCTCCCCACCCTAAAAAAAACGGAATACTGAAAAAAAGCGGAATACTAGCATAAAATATTGATACAAGAAGAAGCATGATATCTTCTTGTAAACATTCATTAGCAGCATGCATCCATCAAATTGATGGTCAGATTGTTGATCAAGCCGCAGAGTCACAGCCATATATTTCAATTCCAGAGGGAGAATATCTGGCATTAAAAAACCAGGTGGGTTATTGGAAATCCATGCACCAAAAGGCTCTTTTGCGGGAAGAGGGGCTCAAGCAAGAAATAAAAGAAAAAAATGGCCAAATCCGGGATCTAAAAAATCGGCTATTTGGGAAGAAAAGTGAAAAGAGAACGTCAAAAACAGAAAAAACTGATCCAAAATCAGATAAGAACAAAAGAGCTCGTGGTCAACAACCTGGAAGTGAAGGTCATGGCCTGACAGAGCGTCCTGACCTTCCTGTTGTAGACGAACAAGCTTGTTTTCAGGAAGATCCAGTATGCCCTTGTTGCGGGTTGCCCTAAGCACTTGATGGGAGTACGGGACCTCAAACGCAAATTATTGAGGTTGAAGTCAAAGCCTACACAAGGAGAATTGTCCGTCAAACAGGGACAAAAACATGCTCATGCAAAGGGGTGCCTCAAACTATTACTGCTCCAATGCCCCCAAAACTAATGCCCAAAAGCCCATACGGCATTTCAATCTGGACAGATGTTTTGTTGAACAAATTTCATTATTGCCAGCCGACTAATCGTCTCTTAAATCAGTATGGGGAGCTTGGTTTACCCATTTCGGCCGGTCCAATTTCAGGTGGGTTGAAAAATCTTAAAGAATTATTTCAACCCATCTATCTCCCCATTCGCTCATTTTAAATCTGAAAAAGTTAATTTTGCATGGAGGGCTTGCAATAATTAAAATTCATCATAATTTTGTGGAAAATTCGGCTGTAGTTTCCTTTTTTTATTTTAACTTAAAGGTACCAAAATAATAATGGATTCGACATCAAAAGATCAAGAGATTTTCAACAAAGACAAACTTCAGATTATCACGGAACGAGTGGATGATGTGCCTTTGCTCATAGCACAAATGGTCAGAATGGGTATCCCGGAAATTATAGACAGACATATTCCAAGACATGGAAATCAAAGAGACCTTAGCTGGGGATGGACCACAGCCATATGGATGGCCTATATTCTGACTGAAGGCGACCACCGCAAGGTATCAATGAGTGAATATGTGAAAGAAATGCAACATACGTTGCTTCGCATAGCAGGGCGGCCAATAGCGGCATTGGATTTCAGTGATGATCGTTTAGCCCATCTTTTGAAACATTTAAGCAATCGTGAATACTGGTCAAAGATAGAAGATGATTTCAATAAACAGTCAATAGAGGTGTATGATCTGAAGCCTGAAACAATCAGATGTGATGCAACGACTGTGAGTGCGGATCAGGCAATCACAGAAGAGGGATTGGTTCAGTTTGGTCATAGCAAAGACAATACGAAGTTACCTCAGATAAAATTGATGAGTGCGGCCTTGGACCCTTTGGGAATGCCGTTGGCTTCTGACGTCGTTTCTGGTGAAAAAGCCGACGATGGATTATATATTCCGCTAATAAACCGCGTCAGTGACAGTCTTAAAAAAAATGGATTATTGTTCTCAGGTGATTGTAAAATGAGTGCACTGGAGACCCGGGCTTATTTGATATCGTCAGGGCATCATTATTTATGCCCGCTGCCCTTGACCGGTAAAACTGTTGATGAAATGAAAACATGGATCAATGAAGGCATTTCCAAAGATCAGGAAAAAACCTTGATCCCTGTGTTTAGAGAAAACTATAAAGGAATAGTAGTTCTGGCAGCCAAAGGATATGAGTTCAGCCGCATTCAGACTTTTCAAAAAGAGGTTGAAGAAATAACCTGGCAGGAGCGGGTGTTCGTGGTTCATTCCCCTGCTCATGCCAGGCAACAATCAGCCGGTCTCGATATTCGGTTGACAAAAGCTAAAGAAAAACTTGAAAAATTAACTCCTTTACCGGGGCGAGGCAGACGTCAAATAACCGATGAGGCTGAACTTGTTGCGGCTATTGCCAAAATAGTCAAAGCCCATAACGTTGAGGATCTACTGGAAGTCCAGTTTGAAAAACAGGTAGAACAAAAAATGAAGTATGTCGGTAAAGGAAGGGGTGCCCTTAACCGGGAAACCATCGTTGTAGAGAAAGTTCGTTATCAGATTACTTCTGTTGAAAAAAATCAGGAAAAAATGGCTGATGAAAAAACCCGGTTCGGCTGGAAAGCATTCGTCACAGAGATGGATTTTGATAAGCTTTCCCTGCATGATGCTATTTTGTCATATAGAAATGAATATCGAGTTGAACGTATCTTCGGCAGGCTAAAAAGTCGCCTCAACATAGCTCCGTTGTTTGTTAAAAAAGATGATCAGATTGAAGGTATGACATATCTACTCACCCTGTGTGTAAGGGTGCTGACTCTTATAGAATTTGTTGTTCGACGCTCATTGAAAGAAGAAAAGACTGAACTACCTGATATGCATCCTGAAAATCGTAAAAAGACTACAGCCAAACCTTCTGCGGAAAGAATCTTAAAGGCTTTTTCGAAAGTTAACCTTACTATTATATGCGACATGGCAGGAAATATTATTATGCGTTCATTGAAACCATTATCGAATTTGCAAAAACAAATTATCCAAAAGTTGGAATTAGACTCTTTTATTTATACGCAACTTGAAATTTAGAGATACTTTATATCAAATGAGCGAATGGGGAGTGTTATGTTGCCAAAAAGTATCAAATCTAAATTATTGAATTGCACCCTTGGAGGATTAAATGACCCGGACAAATACAACCGATGGTAGCAGCCATACCAACGACAGCAATAACGTTAAAAAATTGAAACGTGGTTTTGCCTACAAGCTCTTTTATCAGCAGGGGGTATGGCCGCAAAACGCATCTCTCAACGATTACTATCTTGCGGTGAGCTATACGGTGCGGGATAGAATGCAGCAAATGTTTCTCAATTCGATTCGAGCCCTTCAGGAAAGGGAGAGTAAAATTGTCGGTTATCTGTCAGCCGAGTTTTTGATGGGACCCCATCTGCACAACAATCTTATCAATCTGGGTCTGTATGATCAGGTATCCCGAGCGGTTGAAGAGTGTGGCCTTGACCTCAAACAGATCATCGACCATGAAGAGGAACCCGGCCTTGGCAACGGCGGTCTTGGAAGGCTTGCTGCCTGTTATCTGGATTCCTTGGCAAGTCTTCAGATTCCTGCCATTGGTTATGGTATCCGTTATGAGTTTGGTATGTTCGATCAGACGTTTGAAAACGGATGGCAAAAAGAGCTGGGCGATCGCTGGCTTCATCCCGGTAACCCCTGGGAGTTTAAAAAGGCGGATATGGCGGTGGAGGTCGGGGCCCGGGGGCATACGGAGCAGTACACGGATGACCATGGCAATCTAAGGGTTCGCTGGGTTCCGGGAGGAATGGTCAAGGGAATCCCCTACGACACACCTGTTCTGGGGTACCGGGTCAACAACGTAAACCTGCTCAGACTGTGGAGTGCCGAGGCCCCAAAGAGTTTTGACTTTGAAGATTTTAATGTTGGTGATTATCAGGGTGCGGTGCACGAAAAAATCATGGCCGAGACCATCACCAAGGTCCTCTATCCCAACGACGAGCAGTTCTGGGGTAAAGAGCTTCGCCTCTTACAGCAGTATTTCTTTGTCAGCTGTTCCATGCAGGACATGGTTCGTATCCATCTGTTTCAGTTTCCAAACCTGGACAATTTCCCCGATAAATTTGCAGTCCAGCTCAATGACACCCATCCGGCCATTGCCGTGCCTGAATTTATGCGGCTTTTGATTGATGTTCACCACTATGGTTGGGAGCGGGCATGGGATATAGTCACCCACACCTTTGCCTATACCAACCATACTCTTCTTCCAGAAGCCCTGGAGAAATGGTCGGTTGCCATGCTGGGCCGTTTGCTGCCCCGGCACCTGGAGATTATTTATGAAATCAACAGCCGATTCCTCGATCTTGTCCGTATTAAATACCCGGGTGACGTGGACGTAGTACGGCGGATGTCCATCATTGATGAATCAGGAGAGCGTTATGTGCGCATGGCACACCTGGCCTGCATTGGCGGTCATGCAATCAACGGGGTGGCAGAACTCCACACAAGGCTATTAAAGAATCATACCCTGGCTGATTTCCATCGTTTGTGGCCGGATAAACTTACCAATGTCACCAATGGGGTGACACCCCGCCGCTGGATGGTGCTCAGCAATCCGCGCCTTGCCCGATTGATCAGCTCAGCCATCGGCGATGGCTGGATCACCGATTTGTATAAGCTCCGGGAGTTAGAACCGATGGTCGATGACCCGGTCTTCTGCGAAAAATGGCAGCAGGTCAAATTCGACAACAAGCAGGATATCTGCGCCATGTTCTCCTGTGACTACGGCCCGGTGTTTAATCCCTATGCCCTGTTTGACGTCCAGGTTAAACGGATCCACGAGTATAAACGTCAGCATCTTAACATCTTACACATCGTCAACCTGTACCACCGCCTTAAAAGCAATCCTGACCTTGATGTCCCGCCCAGGACCTTTATCTTCGGCGGTAAGGCTGCGCCGGGATATACCATGGCCAAGCTTATCATAAAGCTTATCAATTCGGTTGCCGAGGTGGTCAACAGCGATCCCGACGTTAATAATCGCCTGCAGGTTCTGTTCATCCCCAACTTCAACGTGCAGATTGGTCATATGGTTTATCCCATGGCCGACTTGAGTGAGCAGATTTCCCTTGCCGGCAAAGAAGCTTCGGGCACGGGTAATATGAAATTTTCCATGAATGGTGCCTTGACCATCGGAACCCTGGATGGGGCCAATGTGGAGATCCGGGAAGAGGTTGCCCCGGAAAATTTCTTCCTGTTTGGTATGGACGTTAACGAGGTCAAGGATTTGGAAACTGCCGGTTATAATCCCCAGACAATCTACAACCAAAACGAGGGGCTCAAAGCCGCAATCAATCTTATTGCCACGGGGCATTTCGCCCATGGCGATCGGGAGCTGTTCCGACCCCTGATTGATTCCCTGCTTTATCATGATCCGTATATGGTGCTGGCCGATTATCAATCCTATGTGGACTGCCAGCAGGAGGTGGGGGAGGTGTTCCAGGATACCAGGAGATGGACAAGAATGGCCATACTCAATGCCGCTCGAATGGGAAAATTTTCCTCGGATCGTTCCATTGCCGATTATTGCCAGAAAATTTGGAACGTCAAACCCTTCCCGGTTGAGCTCAAGCTGCAGCGATTGCCGGAGGATGGTTTTAAATTTCCCCAACGCGATAAAATTGTGCGCACCTGATTGTGAAGAAACTAAGGGAAAGGTTATACGTTATAATCCGTATTAACTATTTGAAATTTGACATTAGACGACGGACGATAAATTACATACGATTGCCCTATGTGCTTGACTGTTATTTGTTTTTTTGCGTTAATAACCCGTGTTTGAAGTAACACAAGGACCGTAAAACAAAATTTGCGGCCAAATACCAAATGAATTGAAGGAGTTTTTAATGGCAAAGGAAAAAGTGGTTCTGGCGTATTCGGGCGGACTGGATACGTCGGTTATCCTCAAATGGCTGCTGGAACAGGGCTATGAAGTATTTGCATACATGGCTGACATTGGCCAGGATGAAGATTTCCAGGCAGCAGAACAAAAAGCCCTTAAAATCGGTGCGTCAAAAGTGTTCATCGAAGATATGAAAAAGGAATTTGTCACCGATTATATATTCCCCGTTTTCAAGTCAAATACGGTTTATGAAGGCCGTTATCTTTTAGGTACAGCCATTGCCCGTCCCATCATTGCCAAAAAGCAGATTGAAATCGCAAAGGAAGTAGGCGCCCAATATGTGTCCCATGGTGCCACGGGCAAAGGAAATGACCAGGTTCGGTTTGAACTCTCCTACTATGCTTTGAATCCGGCCATAAAAGTCATTGCACCGTGGAAAAACCCGGACTTTCTCAATGCCTTCCAGGGCCGTTCCGACCTTCTGGCCTATGCGGAAAAGCACGGGATTCCCACCAAGCAGACGGCAGCCAAGCCTTACAGCGAAGATGATAACCTGCTGCACATTTCCCATGAAGCAGGTATCCTTGAAGATCCCGGCGCAGTATGCGATGAAAGCATCTATTCCCGCACCGTATCCCCGGAAGAGGCACCGGATACCCCCACACGCATCACCATTGAATTCAAAAACGGCATCCCGGTCAAGGTAAAAAACCTGGAGAACGGCACCGAAAAAACAGATGCCCTGGATTTATTTTTGTACCTGAACGAGTTAGGTGCCGAAAATGGTATAGGCCGTCTTGACATGGTTGAAAACCGATTTGTGGGTATCAAATCCAGGGGAGTTTATGAAACCCCGGGCGGTGCCATTCTGCACGAGGCACACAAGGACATTGAAGGCATTGCCATGGACCGGGAGGTCATGCGCCTTCGGGATATGCTGGCAGCCAAACTCGGAGAACTGGTTTACAACGGCTTCTGGTTCAGTCCTGAAATGGAATTTCTCATGGCAGCAATTGACAAAAGCCAGGAACTCATTGACGGCGAAGTGACCTTGAAACTGTTTAAAGGTGTGGCCTACCCGATCTCCAGAACCTCACCATCGTCTCTTTACAACCAAGACCTGTCTTCCATGGACATCACCGGCGGCTACAACCAGGAAGATGCCGAAGGGTTCATCCGCGTCAGCGCCATCCGCCTGATGGCCCACAGGGACATCACCGGTAGGAATTAAAATGAAATATAATCATATATTCGGCCCGGTTCCGTCAAGGCGCCTTGGTCTTTCCCTGGGCGTGGATCTTGTCCGTCACAAAACCTGTACCCTGGATTGTATTTACTGCGAATGCGGACCGACTACCAACTTGACCCGTAAACGAAAAGAATATGTCCCTTTTAATGAAGTTACAGCAGAACTTGCCCATTACTTTGAAAACCATCCTGACCCTGACTATGTGACCTTTTCAGGTTCGGGAGAACCCACTTTAAATCCGGACATCGGCAGGATCATTGATTTTATCAAAGAAAAAAAAGCAAAAATCCGGGTGGCCGTACTGACCAATGCCACCTTGCTATCCGACCCCGCTGTCAGAAAGGACTTGAGCCGGGCTGATCTGGTCATGCCATCCCTGGATGCCGTGACCCCCAAGACCTTTAAAAAAATCAACCGGCCTTCCGGGCAGATTGATATCCATGAGGTTATTGACGGACTCAAAACATTTACCGGGTCTTTTCAGGGAGAACTCTGGCTGGAGGTTTTTATCCTGCCCGGGATCAACGATGATAGAGACGAACTTGAAACCTTAGGAAAAATCATCCGGGACATTAACCCGACCCGGGTTCAACTCAATACCCTGGACCGGCCAGGGGCTGTACCTGGTCTTAAACCGGCCTCAAAAGAGGATCTTGACCGGGTGGCCGGGATAATTAATGCGGCGAATGTGGAGATTATTGCCCGTGTAAAGGATCTGGCATCAGGTGACCATATCAGTGACGAAAAAATGGAAGCCATGGTTATGGAAACCATTCATCGCCGCCCCTGCACCATAGACGATTTTACTGCAGCGTTGAACCTTGAAAAGGGAAAACTTCAAATTTTGATGAAACGGTTGATCCTGGAAGATAAAGTTGAATCTGTCCAGCAGGAGCGAGGTCTGTTTTACCAGACCCAAAAAAAATCCCTGTAAAAAATAGCTTTTTTTACCCGGTTTCTGAATGGGAACCGGGTCTTATAATTCCCCCCTGACTTATAAATTACGATAATTTTTTGCAGCTTCCCGGGCAAGTGTATTGATAAGGACAATATCGCGTCGTCGTCAAGCTAAAAAACCCATTGCTTTTTAGCTTTAGTCACGCTAAACTAACTTAATGCGGCTGACGTCTCGATTGTTATAAATAAATAATTCCTAAGGAGTAAATATGGAAAACCGCTATGGCACAACATCGGATATGATTGTCCAGGAAGTGGAAAATAATGGAATTACCCAATTGATCGCGATCGACAGCAAAGGGCTGTATCTAACCACCCAGGATCGGGTAGACCGGATACTTGCCGACCCCAATCGCTACGGGGTACCCAGGCAAAAGGTAAACCAAACCCTGGAGGACTTAGGCCTTGACCCATTGCAATTATTCAATGCCAACAGACACCTGATAAAAACCGACACCGGCCAGGCCAAGGGTAAGGCATTGAACCCCATCAAGGCATCAAAGAGAAGATCATAGGCTGCCTGGATAAAAATACCGAAAAAAAAGGATATATGCAAAGCGTTCTGTTATGGGGCTTGCCGGAATTTAAAGGGTGGCAATATGACGGTTAACCCAGAACTGTTATAGGGATGAGCAGTGTGGCAGCAAACACACTGCTCATTTTTTACGTTCATCTTTCTCCGGGGCTTAAGGGCCATGGAGACAATAAAATCTACCATCGGGCTTGTCTTTTTACCCGTCTTCTTCGTTTCACCAATGGGCACATATTTCAATATGCTCCCATTGTCACGCCTTGAATACGAATGAATTTTCTAAACCATATTTTGGAAGGTTTTTATATGAAAGAACTAAACTAACCAGTTAATTTCTTTCATGATTTGTTGTGGCCTAACCTCGGTGAAAGACCAGGTCGGTCATGGCCGTTATTCCGATCATGGGCCTAACTGAAATTTTACAGCCGTTTGAGCGGGTAATATGTTTACCAATCATCGTTCATACAAGCAGCGTGGAATATTTAGATTCAAAGCTTGCTCTAACGACCTGAAAACGGGTATTAAATTAAGTTAATCTTCATCGTATCTTTCCAATTTTAAGAGAGGGGATTAAATAGTGTCCGTTGACGTTGAACAGAAGATGCTTGAGATGATTCAGGCGAAAAGAATTTTCCGGAAAAAATACAAACGGGCCAAACAGCTGTTCAATGACTTGGTTAAAAGCCAGAAGCGAGGATTAGAAGGAACCTGCCGGGAAAAAGAAGAGGACCTACTGCCGGACAAAATTAATGTTAAAAAAAGCATTCATTCACTAAACGAAATCAGGAAAATTCTCTTTGAGACAGACCGGTTAATTTTGAACAGCATAAAAGACTATTTTTCTACCGATGACTATCTTTTTCAACACTCATTTGGCGTCTGCTATATCGGCACCATTGTATTAAAGCGGTTCAACGAATTTTTTTCCCAGTATATCAACAATACTGAAGTTTCCTAAAAATTAAAACCGACCTTAGGGCAACTTAAAATGCAATTGGCATGGAAATTGATTTTCATTTTTCATGCCAAACCTAAGTGATTTTTTATGATAACATACTGTTTTTATTTGAAATAAAGACCCAATAACCCTTGAAAAAGTAGGCGCTCCTGTAGTATATTTCAATTGCCTAAATACTTGAAACTATACAAAAAAGGAACGACCCACCATGTTTATATTACGTGATTTGACAGAGCCTTTGCAAGCTGAATTTTCTAATACAGCTCAGGGACAGAAAAGAAAAGTCTGGTTTGCATACACGTTGCTCGCTGTAGTGGTACCGTTTACATCATCAATCACCTCTAACCTGTTACGTGCCCTTCAAACTTTGTTTGGTCTAAAACTGCATAGCCAGAGGTTTTATGCATTTATGGCGAGTCCAACACTGCCATGGAAAAAATTATGGCAAGCTATGTGGGGAATGATTCCGTCACCAGGTACAGACGGACGAATAATGGTAGCACTGGATGATTCCATAAACCCAAAAAGTGGTAGGAAAATTTTTGGTTGCGCACATTTTCACGATCATGCAGCAAAGTCAAACCAGAGTTCATATCCATGGTCACAGTGTATTCTGGCAGTAGGATTATTGAAAAAAATAAAATCTCGATGGGCCTGCCTGCCCCTTGATTTTCGTTTTTATATGATGAAAAAGAATATTGAGGCAAAATCTGCTACTGCCAAACGAAAAGGGAAGGTTCTTTCCTTTGAAAGCAAGATGACACAGGCTGCCACGATGATAAAGGATATTCGAAATTATTTTCAGCAACCAGTGTTAGTTATTGCAGATAGTTGGTTTGGCAATGACGGCCTCTGGTCCAGGCTGGGTCGTGGTGAAGGCGGCTTTTTCCATCTACTCTCTCGTATGCGAACAAATATTACGCTATATGATCTTGCCCCTGTTTCTACAGGAAAACGCAAGGTTGGTCGCCCACGAAAATATGGCAGCCGTCTGGGTTCTGTGGCTGATTGTGCAGCATGCTGGAAAAAAAAGTGCCGGGCTTATATGGTTTTCTTGTACGGCAAAACAAGGGAAGTACAGGCGTATTCACAAATCGTTATGTTGAAAACGATGAAATGTCCGGTACGAGTTGTTTTTGTTTATCGGAAAACACGATACGTTGCTCTCATGACCACAGATTTAACGCTTTCTGTTGAGCAAATTATAGAATATTATGGCGCACGCTGGAAAATAGAATCCGGATTTAAGGAGATCAAGCAGGAAATTGGTAGCTCAAAATCACAAGTTCGGAATTCGGAATCCGTACTGAATCATCTTAACTTCTGCATGATGGCCACAACGCTGACATGGATCTATGCCGACAGGTTGGAAAATGCACCAGACAGAAGACATAAAATTCGGGGACGAGCCGGATTTGCATTTTCTGATGTGCGCAAGACTATAGCGGAGGCAGCATTGAGTTCTGATTTTTATAGGGTTTGCCCTGTGCCGGGGCAAAACCCACAAAAATCTTTCGTTAAAACCTTGCTACGCATGGTTGCATAGCAAGATGATCAATTAGTTTACAGGAAACTTTAGTCAACAATATGCTCACTGCCAAATTTAAAGAAAACTTAGAACACTCTCGGCAGGATGATATGGCGCCGTTTTTTTACTACCCTCCAGAAGCCGTGCGCACCATCTCCATAGGCTATCTCATACACGATATAGGCAAACTAAGGATCCCGGATTCTCTCTTAAATAAAAAAAACGGATTAAACCGGCAGGAACTCATAGAAATGCAAAAACATGTCGGGGAATATGGAACGTCTTTTTTGAAAATGAACGGTATTTACGACGTATATGTGAAAAATATTATCAAATACCATCACGCGGCAATATATCTTAACGAAAAAAAGACTTATCCGGTTTATCGCTCCCCTTCAGACCTGCCGCCCTATATCAAAATCTGCAAACTGGCGGACATATACAGTGCCATGACTTTGAAACGAAGCTACAGCGAAGCGGTAAATCCAACCAAAGTGGTCAATACGATTTTTCGGGAATATTCAGGGCGTGATCCCATTTTACAACTTATTCTCTATTCATTTGTCAAGGAACTTGGAACCTGTCCCGAGGGAAGTATCCTGACTTTAAAAAACGGTCAGTCAGTCTATGTAATAAACAGCCAAGATCCTGAGATTATAGTCTTTACCGACCAAGCCGGCAATACTATTGAAAAAACGGATAAGATCATTAATCTTTCCAGCCCTATCAGCAAAAGTCAAAATCTGGTTATTGACGGTCAGCATCTTCCCAAGACACCAATAGAAATGTTTGACCGGCTTCCCGGATATCTCAAAGAATTTCATTCGGAATAACGGCCATGGCCGACTTGGTCTTTCACCGAGGTTAGGCCACAACAAATCATGAAAGAAACTAACTGGTTAGTTTAGTTCTTTCATATAAACAGCCATGGGCTGATCTGTTCCATTAATGCCACGGTTCACCCCACAATAAAACATGAAATAATTTAGCATGTTAGTAACTTCCAACGTTAACCCATTCCCTTGAAAAAATATTTTTTACCATTTAATTTCAGACTGTTATAATTTTCTTTCAAAAAAATGGGCTAACCTTTTGGGCAAACCAAAGAATCAACTTCGATATCCAGATTGATTTTGTTTAACGTTCCAGGGCTCTTCCTCTTCATGGACAGTTTTTTTAAAGTTACAGATGGCTTTACCTATGCCACCGCCGATTTCGGGTAGTTTTCCCGCACCGAAAATAACCAGGATAATAACCAGGACAATCGCCAGTTCCGGGATACCAATTCCACCTAACATATTATTCAATCCTTTTTCGTTGGGACTATCAAGCCGCGTCCGTATTAAATTTCATTAAAACAGGCAGGGCACATGATACTGCCAGCCTTGCCTGAAAATATATACAAAAACATACCTACTGCCAATTAAACTTATGCAATTTTTTTTCTGGCACAGCCCAGAGCCCCCAGACCGGCAACCAACATCAGAATGGAAGAGGGAACAGGCACTGCACTGGCAGTTACATTGTCAAACTGAAAATATTCGCCATCACCGAAAGAGACCGAATCAAGGTTTGTCAGCTCGGAGCCAAACGTAAAGATTTGTGCGCCTTCAAGTCCATCTGTCGTCAAATCAAAAGAGTAAGTGGAACCATCTTTGTAAATAACATCAAAGGGAATGGTTGTGGCAGAGAGTAAATCTCCAGTGAAAGCCTCTGACAGATCAATGGACGTCAGACTAAAAACTGAACCGTCTGCAGATGTCAGAGTTGTGCCAGAAGCATAGTCGTTCATCAGTGTTTCGGAACCCGTGTAATAATAACCATCGTCAGCATCTGCTTCAACAATGGAATAAAACACACTGTCGTCAGCAGTCAGGATGAATCGGTCTTGAGTATAAGTGTTTCCCACATCGCCGAAGAGCCCGTCAAAAGAGAGGACAGCAGCATTTGCCAGCGGTGTCAGGGCAATCAGGCTCAAAAGCATGCCAACCATCAAAATATTTTTTTTCATTTTTTTATCTCCTAAAAAATTCATAATTTTATATAATCAAACCAGTTTGGCCACAAAATCACTTTCATGATTAAGCACAGCCCAAACGGTTTTGGTGCTGGGATCCACACCATAGGTACCCAGTTCATAACTGGATTTCCAGGGGCCTCTTTTAAAGGTTTTGCTACTGCCGTCATTGAGTTCCACGGCATTAACCCAGGCATCATCTTCATCTCTGGCGGCAATACAGAACTGGCCTCTCAAAATTTTAGACGCACGGATTTTTCGGGGATTATAGGAAATGGAAAGGGTGTAGGTGTCGGTCACCTGGCTTTCATCCCCGTTGGGCAGATTTCCGGTCAGCTCTTCATCATATAGACTCAGGTTGTCAACAAGCCCCCACGGGGTAAAAATGTCAGAGGCGGCATCGTCCACCAGGGTGCCGTCTGCCCAACCCGTGTTCACTGTCTTGGTCAGGGGACGTCCCACAAGGTCTGTTCCATTGTTGCTATTGGTTCCGCTGAGAATTTTTGCCGTGGTATCGTTATAACTGTCAACGATGCTGGTATAGCTTTCACCCTGGGCAATTTCAAACCTTGATCCGTTCAGGCTGTAGCCGAAACGCTCCCTAAGATAGAAGGTTTGTTGGGTGTAACTATACAAGCGAACTGATGCATAATCCTCACCCGTACTCGAAGAGTAAAAATCAACAGTCAACCGAGGGCCTTCCACAGTAAAAATGTAATACCCAATGGTGTACAACTCCTCCTGGAGCATGGTTTCCCGGCCATCATCCCCGGCTCGCGGGGTGTAAAACTTGTAGGAGTTGGAAGAGGTGATGAGTTGCTGTACCTTGTAGTCGCCGCCATCATCTGAGACCAAAGACCTGTGGTGCATGTGATCATGGCCGCTGATGTAGCAGCCCACATTGTTGGTATCCAGGCTTTCAATAAATTCGTTCCTTGAGTCGGCATTGGCGGTCAGGTCGTTACCAAACAAGTTGTCTTTGTGGTTGCCGCCAATGAGGTTCTTGTGCGCCAGCACAAATGCGTGGTAGTCATCAGGTCTTGAACTGACCATATTATCCACCCACCCCACCTGGTCAACCATATTGTCGGGTTGGCTTGTACCGGTTCCGTCCAAACGGGTAAATTGATCGATCATAACGCAGCGGACATTCTCATAGTCAAAAGAGTAGCTCAGGCCTTTAA
Source organism: uncultured Desulfobacter sp. (assembly GCF_963675255.1). Taxonomy (GTDB): domain Bacteria; phylum Desulfobacterota; class Desulfobacteria; order Desulfobacterales; family Desulfobacteraceae; genus Desulfobacter. Next base: position 1,950,869 of record NZ_OY775937.1, on the reverse strand, counting down.
GCCCATCAATATTAGACTGAACAAAATTGGTGGTCCCGTTCACATTGCCTCCAACGCCCTGAGTCTGTGGCCAAAGTGCCACAAACTGTTCAGCTGCGACCTGGCTGGGTTCATGGTTGCCGCGTAGCGGATAAAATCCGATGCCTTCATTGTAAAGAACTTCGCAGTGTGCCTCACGGGTTACCAGATTGTGGATGCCGGGGGTATCATCACGATCCTTGTCCACCAAGTCCCCGACCTGAATGACAAATTTACAGTTATGCTCAATGAACTGCTGATTCAGGGCATCAATGATGCCGGTGGCGCAGGTGTTTTCTCCTCCGGACGCGTCAGCATCGCTTTTCCACTGGGTGTCGGACATAACACCAAAACACCAGGCCTCGCGGGAAAGGGCCGCAGAGGCTTTACCCAGACGAAAAAATGGCACATTAAGGGTGGACAGGCCAAGGCCTGCCAGCCCTGCGCCGCTATATTTTAAAAATTGTCTTCTATCCATGGTCTTTTTCATAAACAGTCTCCTAAAATCCTAATATGGTTTTGATTATACATACGCAATCACTGGGTCTGCTGAGTTTTTCTTATACGTTGGAAATGTTAAATAATTATGTCTTATTGTCTAGTTTTTTATTTTAATAAGAATATAAAATTCAACCCGGTTTCTCATCAAAACCCGGATCAATATTATTATCGAGGAAGCAAAATTAACAATAATCAAACGATATCCAAGGAAGAGGATTCCCTCTATAATGAAAAAGTCATAACCTGGTCTTCCTGAATTGATATAAGTTTTGTTTCAGTCAACATCCGTCATTCGATCAGCTCAGCAGTATTAGACAATCTATAGATGTCCATAAAAAGTTTGCCGTAGCTGAAAATAACACTTGACATGATTGACGTTTTCATTTAAAAATTTAGCCAAAGCTAATTCATATTATCAAAAATAATCAAATAACCATTTTTTAACGTTTTTTTTAACTCAACGGATGCCCCATGGAAACCGCACTGATTATTTGCGTTTCCGGCAGGGGAAATACAAAAGTATACTGTAAATGCCATTGAAGGAAAAAATAGATGGAAAATAATTTTACTATGGAAACCCATAAACAGGATAAAGGCCTTCATATCGATATGAAAGGAACCTTTGACGGGGCATCCGCTTTCGCCCTGATCCAAAAAATTGAAAAGGAAATTTACGAAAAAAAAAATAATGTCTATGTGGAAACCAAAAATATCTCGAAGGTTTATCCTTTCGGCAGAGCGATTTTGGCTTCTAATATGCAGAAAATATGCAGAAGATGTGTTTATTTCAGCGGAGCCATGGCTGACCGAATTGCCCCGGAAGGATGCGTTATAGAAAATAAGCATCTTAAGCAAAGTTGTCATAAATCCCCCGGAAACTGCGAAAACTGCCCATGTAAAAAATCAAGCGAAATCCAATCTCAAGCTGAGCGTATATCAGAGTATAAAAAATAATATTGGCCCTTAAAAGCCTGTTAGAGAATTGATGACTCGGCTGAAATCTTATGAAATTTTGCTCCAATCCCTAATTTTAAGGCCGATGATCGGAATAAAACAGGCTCTAAAGCAACTCGGGCGGGAAAGCAACAACTTGTTCAATATCCGGGGCATCGCAGAACAGCATGACCAGACGGTCCATGCCGAGGGCGATGCCGGCAGCAGGGGGCATCAAGGCAAGGTCGGATAAAAACTTTTCGGGCAGCGGTAGTTTTGCCTTACCTTGCCTGATGCGCAGCTCATTTTCCGTTTCAAACCGTTTTTTCTGAAGTTCATGGTCGGTCAGTTCCGTGAATCCATTGGCCAGTTCAATGCCTGCAACATACATCTCAAACCTTTGGGCAATATCCGGTTTTTCAGGATGAACCGCCGAAAGGCTGGCCATGGAGATGGGATAATCATAGAGGAAACAGGGACGTGATGTGCCTAAATGGGGTTCAATGTCAAAACTTATAATCTCATCAAAGCGCCCGGTATCAATGGCCTGGTTTAAAGAGACATGGGAAAAACGATCAAAAGCCCCGGCAACCGTGATCCGATCAAAGGCGTTCGCAAGGTCCAGGGACGCGCCCTGATAGAGCAAATGTCCCGGTGTGCCCAAGCCTTGCGCAATATGACGCAAAAGACCCTGGCACTGCACCATGAGGGCTTCATAGGTCTGGTGAACGGCATACCACTCAAGTAGTGTTAGTTCAGGCAAATGACGCTGACCGCGCTCACCTTGGCGAAAACATTTGCAGATCTGAAAAATTTTGTCTGCGCCCCGGGCCAAAAGCCGTTTCATACACAACTCCGGAGAGGCTTGCAAATATGCGCCCTGGGATGTTACCGGATCAATATGGGCCTCGGGAATGATTGATGGGCACCGAAGCGGGGTTTCCACCTCGATAAAGCCCATGGAACGGAAAAAATCCCTTGTCAGTTCCATGACAAGGGATCTTTTTTTTAAATTATCCAGTAACGGGGAATAGATCATGTTCGTTGCAGATAGAACCTATTGCTTGACCTCGTAGACATCCTTTGTCCGATCCTGGAGATAGATGCGCTGGTACTTGGTGTTATCAGCCTGATCATAAAATTCATAGCCCTGCTCTCGGCAGGATTTACAGGCGTTGATGGGAATATGAACGCCCAGAATATGATTTCCCGGCGTGGCCTTGGAATCCACTTCAAAACTGCCGCCGCAATCCCTGCATACCCGGATTTTTTCTTTCTGGCGGTCAAAAATATTGTCCGTGTCATAAAAAACTTCACGATGACGGGTTATGATCTGCCCGGGTTCACCAGCGGCTTCTCTCATTTCATACCGCTGGTTCCAGTAGGTCATAATCTGATCACAGGTCCTTTTGATGTTATCCGTAATACTCACCGACTGCTTGAGTCTTTCCGGATTATAATCGGGTTCCACGACACCGGAATAATCGATACCTGCCATGGCAAGGATAATGCCCAAGTTAACATAAGGCAGGGCTCCTTCAATTGCATATCCCCCTTCAAGCACCGCAATGTCCGGTTTAAGCATATCAGTCAAACGGGCATACCCCTGGGCCGAAAAATTCATATTGGTCAAAGGGTCTGTGTAGTGGTTGTCCTGGCCGGCGGAATTTACCACGAGATCAGGTTTGAATGCCTCAAGTACCGGCAGCACACAATTTTCAATAACATAAAGATACCCTTCAGTGGACGTACCCGGAGGAAGCGGGATATTCAAATTGGACCCCTTGGCATTGGGACCGCCCAGGTCCCTGGGAAAGCCTGTGCCCGGATACATGGTCCGGCCGTCCTGGTGCAGCGAGATAAAGAGCACATCAGGATCATGCCAGAAAATATCATCGGAGCCGTCCCCGTGGTGGCAGTCCGTATCAATAACGGCAATGCGTTTGACGCCAAACTGGGAACGAATATACTCCACCATTATCGCTTCAATATTGATATGACAGAACCCCCGGCCCCCGTGAGTCACCCGCATGGAATGATGTCCAGGCGGTCTGACCAGGGCAAAGCCGTTTTTTACCTCTTTTAACATAACGGCATTGGCAATAGCTTTGGCGCCGCCTGCAGATATCAGATGGGATTCGGTTGTAACGGTCTGTTCATCAGGTACACAGAAATGGGCCCTTTGTATATCCTTGGGCGTTACAATTTCAGGCTTGTACTCTATAATTTCGGGTACATCAAAAACCCCTTCTTCAGTGACCTGGTCCTGGGTATACAAAAGCCGCTCTTCCCTTTCAGGATGGGTGGGGTCAATGGCCCAGTCAAATGCAGGAAAAAAGACTAGTCCGGTTTTATGAGGTGCGTTTAACATGGTATCCCCTTTAATTTTATAACGCCTGCGGGTTAAGCATTGATTCATACCCATGTATCAAGCCGGGTTTAAGCTGAATTTTAGTCCGAAAAATCTTTCCCTTGGGGGAAAAATTGCGCACAATGTTAAATTCCTGGAATTCCACCATTTCCACCTCGTTAAGAGTATCAGGATCAGCACCGGCATTTTCGGCCTTGTCTTTAAGCAGACTGTAAGCAGTTTCCAACAAATCATCCTTAGAAAAGGATTTGGAAACAGGCTCAACAAAATCTTCTTCATGAGCGGTGACAACGCCCTGCTCAGTGTCCGCATTCACCGTGACCTCACAGGTGGTTCTGGCAAGGGCTGCGCCAATGGCGTTTGCCACTGAAGCATAGGGCACCGCAATGGTCTCAAGCTGATACATATCCTGGATTTTCTTGGCGAAAAAGCTGGCCGGTCCACCCATGAGAAGAATCGTATCGGGACTGAACTTGTACCCTTCAAGGAAATCATGAACCGTATAAACGGGCTTGGCATTCAACGTATCTATCATCTCAAAGGTTTTTTTCAAAATGATGTTGCAACAAATTTTAAATATGTATTCCGCAGCCTCTTTTTCCGCCATGCCCAACTGATCTGCAATGGACTTTATACCCTGGCGGGCCCGACCCTGCTCCCCCTCTTTCATGAGCCCTAAAACCACCAAGGCGTCCGTGGGCGTGGGTATAGATCCGCCAAAGGCCATGGCCGGCCCCATACGATCCGGTCCCACAGTGAGCTTGCCTTTGTCATTGACTCTTAAGGCCGAGTCGCCGCCAATGCCTTTGGAATCCGTTCGCAGGGACCGAATCAGACTTTTATATCCCCCGCGCTGGATGCCCACGGGCTCAAGCAATGGGGTTTTATCCACCAGAAATGCAATATCCGTGGTGGTACCGCCGATATCAAGGACAACGGCATCCTGGCCTTCAGGGGCATAGGGAATAGCCCCCATGATACTGGCTGCGGGCCCTGATAAAACCGTCTGGGCCGGAAAATCCATTGATGCTTCCAACGTCATGGTGCCGCCATCAGCCTTGAGAATCTGAATAGGTACGGTAAGTCCCATTTCCTCAAGGGATTTTTCAACGGCTTGGAAAAATTCTTTATGCAGGGGGTATACGGCCGCGTTCATGTGAGTTGTGGCGATACGCCGGGGAAAATTCAAATTACCGGAAACATGGTGCCCCAAAAAAATCTGTTTAAACTGCTTGTTTAATATCCGCTTGATCAAAATTTCATGGGAAGGATTTCTGACACAGAATTTACTGACAACGCCTACATATTCAATGCCCGCCTTTTTGAACTTTTCACCCACCGTCTGAATTTCAATCTCATTGATCGGCTTTATTTCACGGCCACGGTGGTTTATGGAGCCACCGACGGCATAATATTGATCCCCGGTCCTGAAATTTTCTGGATCTATGCCCGGCCCGGCCGAAACGATCATGCCCACCGGTGTCACGGTCTGCTGAACAATGGCGTTGGTGGTCAGGGTGGTGGAGATAACAACCCGCTTAATGCATCCCGGATCAACGCCCTCAAGAATCAAAGCAAAACCTGAAAGAACGCTTTTAAATAAATTGTCCGGCTGGGTGGGCACCTTTACATGTTTTTGGACACCTTTTTGGCTGAGAAAAACAACATCTGTGTTCGTGCCTCCGACATCTAATCCTAAAATCATCGCGTCTTCCTTGGCATAAAGATTTGCGTCGAAATATACAATATTTAAGAAGCTTGTCAGAAATCGATTAGCTTGTCAATGAAGTTTTAGTCTCCTGAAATATGATAATAGTCTCAGACAGCAATTCTAAATTTGAGTCGGTACGCCATCTTGCTCTTAATCTTAATCGTGCTCTTACTCGAAATCATACTTCGAGCAAGAGCACGATTAAGAGCAAGAGCAAGAAAAAAACAAAGCTGAGCCTCAGACCAATACCTGGTCCTTTAAGAAATGAATAAATTTTTCACATATCGGAGATCGGGTTCTCTTCCGGGACAGGGTCAGGTAAAAATGCCTTGACAGGTCAAGGTCTTCAACACTGAGGGCATGGAGACGCCCCCTGGCCAGTTCCTCAGCCACTGCGATGGTGGAAAGAATGGAAATACCCACATTATTGAGAATGCCCTGAATGACTGAAACGGAATTGCCCATGGTCACGGCAGGCTCAAGCCGGGATGCGTCAACCCCCGCCTTTTCCATGCCCGCGATAACGGTTTTCCAGGTACCGGACCCCTGTTCCCTGGCAATAAATGGCTGGGACAAGAACGCCTTGCAGGTCACACTTGACCTGTCCGCCCATTCATGACCGGAGGGCACGATAAGTTTCATTTCATCTTCAATCAGTTTCTCCTGGACAATATCGGGATCACTGGTTTTTGCACCCACCACACCCAATTCCAGTTCACCGTTTTTAACAGCCCGGGTGATCTGGCCTGTATCCCCAACCGTCAAAAGGATGGATACATCCGGAAAAACGGTTTTAAATGCCCCCATCATCCTGGGAAGAATATACCCGGCCGGGATGGATGATCCGCCGATGAGCAGCTTTCCTTTGGTATGCCCTAAAAAATCCAGCATGGCGGACTGGGTTTCCTGTTTCAGCGCCAGCATCCGTTTGGCATAGTCATAGAGGATGGCACCGGCCCGGGTAGGCTCAGTCACCTTGCCCAGCCTGTCCAGCAGGCGACATTGGAAATGCGCCTCCAGTTCTTTTATATGGGTGGACACGGTGGGCTGAGACAAATGAATCTTTTCTGACGCTCTGGAAAAACTTTTCTGCTCAACCACGGAAACAAAAATATGAAGCTGCCACAAGTCCACGTTGATATATCCTTAATATTTTAATGGTTATCAAGTCGTTGTCTGGAAAAATTTCTCCTTCACCCTGCGTTCCACGGGTTTGGGAACCATATCGGAGATGTCCCCGCCATACCGGGCGACCTCCTTAATAATAGATGATGAGGTAAAAATCCAACGAGATCCTGTCATCAGAAAGACAGACTGGACCTCCCTGTTGAGTTTTCTGTTCATCAGCGCCATCTGAAATTCACTTTCAAAATCAGACAATGCCCGCATACCCCGGATTATGGCCACGGCGTTTTTTATTCGGGCATATTCAACAAGAAGTCCATCAAAGGTCTCCACCTCAATCCTTGCGGGATCCAACTCTACCAATGGGTCTTCAAAACATTCTTTGATTATGGAGATACGCTCCTCGGGGGAAAACAACGGTGTTCTTTTAGACGCATTGTACAGCACTCCCACGACCACATGGTCAAAAATTTCCTGGGCGCGTCTGATGACGTCAAGATGTCCGTTTGTCAGGGGATCAAAGGACCCGGGGTAAATGGCAATTGTCCGTTTTCGGGTAATCATAGGCATCCTTGTCATCTGTGGCGGATTTCCGCAAAAATGTAAGAGTTGTCCTTGAGTATTTTTTTTCCAGGTATTTGTCAAGGCTGTTTACAGGATAGTTAAAGCTTTCTTTGGCAGACTGTTCCACAATAATAATTGCCCCGGGGGCCAGGATATCCAAAAACCCTGGTTTTCCAATTACCTTTTCGGGATACCCTTTATTGTAAGGGGGATCCATAAAAATAAGGTTAAAGGAATTATGGAATAACGGCAAAGGCGCTTTGACCAGGTCATGACAGATAATCCGGGCATGTTCCGTCATCCGGCACAATTCAATATTCTGTTTGATCACATTGCAGGAAGACCGGGCCGCATCCACGAACACGGCAGATTGCGCGCCACGGCTCAAAGATTCAAGTCCTAAGGCACCGGTACCGGCAAACAGGTCAAGCACCCGTTTCCGTCGGATACTGGGACCAAGGATATTAAACACAGCTTCTCTGACGCGGTCCGAGGTGGGACGGATATCCTTTCCCTGGATCTGAACCAATTTTCTGCCCCGGCAGGCTCCACTGATAATACGCATCAGCTTTTGGTTATTCTTTTTTTGACAAAATTCAGGCTTGTTCCCATCTGTTTGGCTGCCGCCTGGAGATCCCCGTTCATCTGGTCCACCTTGAAACGAATAAATTCCATTTCAAAGGCGACTTTTGCCTGGTCAAATTTTTCCATAGTAAAGAACCGGGGGTGCTCTTCATCCGTTTCCGGCAGAGTTTCAATCTCAGGGTTGTAAGGTCCGGGGATATCATTTATCCCGATAACGTCACTTTCCACCATAATAAATAAGCGCTCCATCAAATTTTTAAGTTCCCTGACATTTCCCTTCCAATGCCATTGTTTTAAAAGCTCAAGACCTTCTTGGGACAGAGTTTTCTTAGGTGCCGACGATTTTTCAGCCAGCTGACTTAAGAAAAAATCCACCAGTATAGGGATGTCATCGCGTCTCTCCCTTAAAGATGGAACGCGGATCGGTATGACATTAAGCCTGAAAAACAGGTCTTCCCTGAACCGGCCCTCTTTAATTTCCGCTTCAAGATCTTTGTTGGATGACGTGATCACACGCACATCCATGTGCAGGGTACGGCTGGAGCCAATCCGTTGGAAGGTTTTGGATTCCAGGGCCCGCAGCATTTTGGCCTGGGTGCTGATATTCATATCCCCTATTTCATCGAGAAACAGGGTGCCGCCGCCAGCCAATTCAAACTTACCTCTGTTTTTTGCTGTAGCGCCTTCAAAGGCGCCTTTTTCATGGCCGAACAGTTCGGATTCCAGGTGCTCTTCGGGTATGGCTGCGCAATTAATAATGATAAAGGGCCCTTCGGGGCGTTTACTGAACTGATGAATGGTGCGGGCAACCATTTCCTTGCCCGTGCCGTTTTCACCCGTGATCAAAATGGAGGTATCTGTTGGCGCTGCGGCCATAATTTCGCCGTAAAGTTTCTGGACTGCCGGGCTTGTGCCGGTAATGGAATTTTTTTCAATGGTTTTTTTGCGAAGATATCGATTTTCTTCCTCAAGTTTTCTGAAATTCAGCGCATTGTTGATGGCAAGTATAACCTTGTCAATGGATAAAGGTTTTTCCAAAAAATCAAAGGCGCCGGATTTAGTGGCTTCCACGGCGGATTCAATGGAACCGTGACCCGTGATCATGACCACCGGCAGGCTGGGATGATGCTGTTTGATTTCTTTGAGGGTCTCAATGCCGTCCATGCCCGGCATCCAGATGTCCAACAGCACAATGTCCGGGGAATGGGAGTCAATTTTTTTCAGGGCTTCGTATCCGTTGAAAGCATGAATGACTTCAAATCCGTCATCGGAAAGAATACCTTCCAAGGAATCAATAATGGTAGATTCGTCATCAACAATCAGCACTGCCGGGTACATAGTCAAAAATCCTTTCTATATACAGTGGTTGGACGAACAGTCACCCATCTGCGGCGTTGCAAAAAAATTTGCAATCCTCACATATTCTAGTATGCTCCGGTTACAAATTTTTCTGCGCCTTGCATCTGGGAAGCTATTCATCCAAACACGGGTTTTTTGTTCAAATACTATCTGCCGAGCCCAAACCGTTTGCATTAGGACTCCTCAGCAGGCAGTTCAATGATAAACTTGGCGCCTTGGGGTTGGTTGTCCTGGACCCGTATCACGCCGTTATGATCTGAAATAATAGAGTTTACAATGGCAAGCCCAAGTCCCATACCCGTTTTCTTGGTGGAAAAATAGGGTTCAAACAGCTTAGTCTTTTCCTTGTCTGAAATACCCTTTCCATTGTCTGCTATTTCAATGCGCACAATTTTAAGAATGGGGTCATAGGATAGGTCAATCACAATGGTGCCTTTTTTATTTATGGCGTAAACCGCATTGTCAATAAGGTTGATAAAGGCCTGCTTCATATGCTGATGATCCAGTTTCAAGGTTGGAATATTGTCCTTGAACCGGGTCTGGATATCCACCTGTTCCAACCCTTCCTTATACAGGGCAACGGTTTCAAGAATAATATTTTCAATGCGGGCCGAAGCAAAATTGGTATCCGGAAATTTGGCAAAGGTGGAAAACTGATTGACCAAATTCCGGATCAAATCCACATGCTCCACAATGGTGTCGGCACATCCGGTGAAAACGTCATCATCAATGGTTTTGCCGTATTTGCGTTTAAGACGCTGGGCAGACAGCTTAATGGGAGTTAACGGATTTTTCACTTCATGGGCAATGCGGCGGGCCACCTCCCGCCAAGCCACCAAGCGCTGGGCTTTTTCAAGTTCCGTCACATCATCAAACACCAATACAGCTCCCAGATTTTGGCCGGTATCGTCCTTAAGCGTCGTATAATTCAATGAAAAATGCTTGGGTACGCCGGCCACGGAGGCAGAGACTGGAATCTTGAAATGGGTACCCCCCTGCTCTGCCTGTTCAAATATCTTATCAGCTAAAGACAGGTATTCGTCCGTCAGGACTTTCTTAAAATTTTTATTAAGAATATCATGGCTGCTGACATCCAGCATGGACTCAGCAGCTTTGTTCATGGTGGTGATCATTCCCTCATTGTCCATGGAGACAACACCGGCAGAGATATTTTTTAAAACAATCTCAATGTACTGACGGCTTTTTTTCAGCTCTACATTCTGCTGCATAAGCATGCTTTCGGACAGGGCGATCTGCCGTCGACCGGCGGCCAACTGGCGGGTCATGGAGTTAAAGCTTTTGATCAGGGTACCGATCTCATCGTCTGTTTTAAAATCAATCTGATATTCCATGTCACCGTCTATGATCCGCTGGGTGCCCTCGGCAAATTTCATAATGGGAATAGTAATGGACTTGGCAATCTGGAACCCAAACCACACCGCACAGAACACAACAAGAAGCGCCACAATGGACAACGCAATGTAGTAGGAAATCTGGGCCGGTCTTTTTGTCAGTTTGAGTTGGTGGTACTCTTCTACGCCTTTGAGAATGGATTTTAAATTCTCAGACAAATTCGGGGCCATCAGGGTGGTAATCACAATAAATCCAGCAGCCTCGTTCGGAGAAAGTTCAAAGGGGATGGTGCATATGGTGCGTAAAAATTCACCCTGGTCCATGATCTGGTAAACGGTGTGACGGGCGCTGCCGTCCGGGATGCCCCTTAACTCCGTGGTGGTCAATAATCCAAAGTGCATGTTCTCCAACTCGCTGGCTAAAGAGAGACTCACCCGCTGGGCATCCGGGGTGTAGACCTCTACGGCATGACGGTTAAAGGCCCGCTGGATCACCTGGGTATACCGGGTGAGTTTTTCCTGATTTTCGGGCTTGAGCAAATTCCGGGAATGAATCTGGAACGCTCCTCTTTTAGCGAAAAAAGCATTTTTTTCTTCGATATAATCATACAGGGTCTGTCCTACGGCCAACGAGGCGTCCAGTGTCTGCTCCACAGGGGCATTGAACCAGAAGGCAATAGAAGTGGAGATAAACTGGATGGAAAAGAAAAAAAGTACGGTGGTGGGCAAAAGGGCCAAAACAACAAATGCAACGGTCAGGCGGGTTTTTATTTTGGACCCCAGGATATTATTTTTTCTCTCATAGTAGAGTTTGGCAAGATTTCTGAAGACCAGCAGCAGAAGGGTAAGCAACAACAACAGGTTGATGTTGATCAAAATGAACATCAGCACGGTAGATGAAAGAGGCAGTCCCGTATCAAAGGGCGTAACACGAATTTCTATCACCGTCAGAACACCAATGGCCAAAATAAGGCATAAAATGGCAACGCCTTCTCTTTTTCGGCCAGACCGTTTTTGTCCTGTGTCCTGGAGTCTCTGGGTCATAGATGCCTTGCCTATCCGGCTGATGGTTAATATGTGAAATTAATCACATACCAGTCAGTTTCAAAATCCCAGTAAGAAACAAAGAAAAAAACATAGTGCAACGACAGGGGCAACGTAACTTTTTCAAGTTCAGCCTTTATCCGGATTTGGTATTTACCCCCTTTTACCAGCCGGTCAAGGGGTACCACCTTCAGGTTATCGATTTCGGTCATCCAGGTCTTTGCCTCATCAAAGGATTTTGTGATCAACGGCGGGGCATCCTTCCACTGACAGACAACCGTGTATTCCTGTTTCATGGAATTGTATTTTATTGTTGCACGGGTTTCAATATCGATTATTTTTTTGTCAAACAGACTGCTTGAGGTCTTGAATAAGGTTACATAGAACGTAAACGATGTAGAAATGCCATTAGTAATAGCCTGAATATTTTTTTCATTAAAGGCCTTTTCCACCTTAAAATAAGCAAACAGATCATCCCGTGTGTTGGCCAATTTAATATCGGAGAGAACCGCATTATCACGGGCAATAGCGATCCCCGGGACAATAAAAAAAAGGCCTGTGATAAAAAAGACAACTACACATAAAAATCTTGTAAACGCACGTTTAATTTTCATTAGGTATTGAGTTCTGGTCAGCGCTTTGCAGGGCCGGTTTCCCAGGCCTGCTTTTCATCAAGGAATTTTTTTATAAACAGGTGGTTCAGATGATGCCCGGATTTATGGGTAATGATATGCCCCTGGATAGGCATTCCCAGAAGGGAAAAATCCCCAAGGCAGTCCAGCAGTTTGTGCCGGACAAATTCATCCGGATACCGCAGCCCCCCCTTATTCAAAATTTTATCATTGTCAATCACAATGGCATTGTCAAGGCTTCCGCCCTTGCCAAGGCTGAATTTTTTCAACAGTTCAAGATCTTTCACAAACCCAAAAGTCCGGGCCCCGCAGATCTTCTGCTCGAAGTTATTTTCTGCCCTGTCATAAACAATTTTCTGCAACCCGATAAGCGGATGGTTAAAATCAATGGTGCAGGAAATTTTGAAACAGGATTCCGGTTCCACCCGGACCCATTTATCGTTTTGCCTGATTTCTATGGGTTCATTCACGATAAAAAGGTGCTTGGGTCTATTCTGCTCCACCACGCCTACATTGATTATCGCCCGGGTAAATTCCCTGGCTGATCCGTCCATTATGGGGATCTCATAATCGTCCACCTCCACCAGGGCATTGTCAATGCCAAGGCCTGCAAAACTTGCCATCAAATGCTCAATGGTGGAAACAATGGCACCCTTGTCCCCGATAACCGTGGCAAGACTGGTATCCACCACCTGTTTGAAAAGGGCCGGGATATCAGAAGTTCCGGGAAGATCAAGGCGCCGGAATTTAATCCCATGGTTTTCCTCGGCCGGCCGGATGGTCAGGTTGGTCCATTTACCCGAATGAACCCCTGTCCCCGAAAGGGTCACCTTTTCGGCGATGGTTTGCTGATTATAAAAACTATTCATTATCCCGTTCCAAAGTGTTTCGAATACGATAAAACGTGGTATATATAGCTGATTTAAAAATACAAAGCAAAACAAATGAGAAAAATATTATGATAGCAAAAATGAAATCCTGCGCAGTAAACGGATTTGAGGCCATTATTGTGGATGTTGAAGTAGACATCACACTGGGGTTGCCGGTATTCAATATGGTCGGGCTGGCTGAAACCGCGGTCCGGGAAAGCCGGGACAGGGTCCGGTCTGCCCTGCAGAATGCCGGATACAACTTCCCCATGGACAGGGTGGTGGTGAACCTGGCGCCTGCGGATTTCAAAAAAGAAGGTACAGGCCTGGACCTTCCCGTGGCGTTGGGAATTCTTTGTGCCCAGGGTTTATTCCAGACATCTTCAGCTGCATCCTGGCTGTTTGCCGGGGAATTGTCCCTGGACGGGTACCTGCGGCCGGTCAAGGCAGCACTGCCCTTTGCCCTGGCCGCCCGGGACAATGGATTCAAAGGCATTATCCTGCCCAAAGAAAACGGAGCCCAGGCGGCGCTTGTTAAAGATATTGAAGTCCTGGCCCCGGAGCATCTGGCCCAGGTGGTAGATTTTCTGGCAGGAAAGGCAAACCTTACGCCCCTGGAGCCGGATCTATCCATGCTTCTGGAAACCGATGGTGCAGATCGGGAAAACGATTTTTCCCATGTCCGGGGCCAGACCCATGTAAAACGGGCCATGGAAGTGGCGGCAGCAGGCCATCATCATATCCTGCTTAACGGTCCGGCAGGATCCGGAAAAAGCCTGATGGCAAAATGCTTGCCGGGGATCATGCCGGAACCGTCCTTTGAAGAGGCCATGGAAATTGCCAAGGTCTATTCGGTGGCCGGGGTGTCCCGGGAACCGGGTCAGCCTTTGGGCGCACGGCCTTTCAGGTCCCCCCACCATTCCATTTCCGATGCCGGCCTTGTGGGCGGCGGCACAGTGCCTAAGCCCGGGGAAATCACGCTGTCCCATAACGGTGTACTGTTTCTGGATGAGTTGCCTGAATTCCGGCGCAGTGTGCTGGAGGTTTTGCGCCAGCCGATAGAAGAGGGCGTCATCACTATAGCCCGGGCCAACGCCAAGGCCACTTATCCATGCCGGTTTATGCTGGCAGGTGCCATGAATCCCTGTCCCTGCGGTAATCTCACCAATCCGGACAGGGAATGCACCTGCACCCCGGCAAAAATTGAGCAGTACAAAAACAAAATTTCAGGCCCGCTCATGGACAGGATGGACATCCTTGTGGAGGTTCCCCGGTTGTCTTTTAATGAAATGACCGCAGACGGATACCGGGAGTCTTCCAAAGCCATCCGCAAACGAGTGGAAAAGGCCCGGGACATTCAGATCCACCGGTTTAAAAAAGCCGGGACAACGTGTTTTTCCAATGCAGACATGGGCCCAAAACTTTTGCAGCAATTCTGTCCCCTGGATACCCAATGCCGCCGGGTGGTTGAACAGGCCATGAAGCAATTTAACCTTTCCGGCCGGGCCTATGCCTCCATATTAAAACTTGCCAGAACCATCGCTGATCTGGCAGACGCTCCCGATATACTCAAACCCCATGTTCTTGAAGCGGTTCAGTACAAACGCCTGGACCAGGCCGGCGATGACTTTAGCTAATGTTGTTATTGTTCTTCACTGCCGATAAAACGATAGATTACAGCGCCAAGTATAGCGCCAATGATCGGGGCCACCCAGAAAAGCCAAAGTTGTGCAATCGCCCAGTCGCCTGCGAAAAGAGCTACACCGGTGCTGCGCGCAGGATTTACGGAGGTATTTGTTACCGGGATGCTGATTAAATGGATCAGCGTCAGGCACAAACCAATTGCAATAGGTGCAAAACCTTGCGGGGCTCGTTGGTCGGTGGCGCCAAGAATAACGACAAGAAACATCATGGTCATCACCACTTCAGTGATCAGTGCGGCCGACAAACTATACCCACCCGGAGAATGAACGCCATAACCGTTTGAAGCAAAACCGGCGGAAACGTCAAAACCCGCCTTACCGCTGGCAATCAGATACAGAACACCACCCGCTGCTATGCCGCCCAGGACCTGCGCAATAATATAGGGCAACAGCTCTTTTGCCGGGAAACGCCCACCTGCCCAGAGACCAAATGAAACCGCCGGATTCAGATGACAGCCTGAAATGTGTCCGATAGCGAAGGCCATTGTAAGGACGGTGAGGCCAAATGCCAGTGCTACACCAAGCAGTCCGATACCAACATCCGGGAAAGCAGCCGCTAAAACAGCGCTACCGCAGCCGCCGAGAACCAACCAGAATGTTCCAAAAAATTCCGCACCATACTTGTTCATACATTTCTCCTTTGCTTATTGTTTACAATACCCAACGCAAACATCTGCGGCGTATTCGCAGCATGTTTTTGTGTACGCCCGGCATGAGCGTGAACTTATGAGGTGAAAATCCTGCTGATACTCGATCATCAATTGATATATAGCATTATCAAAAGTATTAGCCGACGGCAAGGATGTTTCGAGAAGAAAGGTCTTGGGGTAATAATATGCATTCCAACTGTAAAAGCAGACTATACCTATCGTTGCTTAAAGCATCTTTTGAATTCAGTTTCATCAATCATTTCCGTGTGATGGCATATAGTGGTAGACTTGTCATTCAATTTTTATAAAACCCAGCATTTCAAACTTTTCTTAAATATGTTTAAATCAATACATCAAAATTTTCACAAGCAATCAGAAACACAGGCAATATAGTCGATCGTCTATTTCATAGATGAAATGGTATAAACAAAACACCTAAAGGAGAATAATTATGAAAGTAGTTGGATTTAATGGCAGCCCTAATAAAAAGGGAAATACAGCCTGTTCACTGAACATGGTTTTTGAAGAACTGGAAAATGCCGGGATTGAGACGGAGATGATACATGTCGGCAAAAAAAAAATACAGGGATGCACGGCCTGTCTCGGCTGTGTAAAAAAACAAAATGAAGCATGTACCCTTGATGGCGATCCGGTCAATGAATGGATTCAGAAAATAAAGGAAGCCGACGGCATTTTACTCGGTTCTCCTGTTCATTTTTCCGGTGTTGCAGGGACAATGAAATCATTTCTTGACAGAGCGTTTTTCGTTGCTTCGGTTAACGGTGGCCTGTTCCGGAACAAGGTCGGCGCCGCTGTTGCAGCTGTCCGGCGATCAGGCGGAATTTCAACAGTTGACAGCCTTAATCATTATATTAATTACTCCGAAATGGTCATGCCCTCTTCAAATTACTGGAATGTGGCACATGGTCTTGCCCCAGGAGAAATGAAGCAGGATGGAGAAGGTAAACAAATCATGGCGGTTTTAGGTAAAAATATGGCATGGCTCATGAAAATTATTGAACATGGAAAAGAACAATTTCCCGCGCCTGAACCGGTTGCCAAAATCATGACCAATTTTATCAGATAACTTGAGTATAGCTTAGCAAAACAAATCAAGTGAATGCAGAATCGTTTTCATCCTCCTCAGCCTCTCTTATTTCCGGAGAGGCTGTGCCAGGGGAAGGCGGATAATAAAATTTGCCCCTTTGCCCGGTGCGGAAGAGGCCCACATTGTGCCTTTATGATTTTCCGCAATAATAAAATAAGATACGGACAGGCCCAGGCCGGTGCCGACCCCGGGGGGCTTAGTGGTAAAAAAGGGTTCGAATATCCGTTTCCGGACCTCGCGGGTCATGCCCGGGCCGTTGTCCTGAATCTCCATTTTCAGCATGCCGGCCTCGGCCTCCGTTGAAATCCTCAGTATAAAGCAAGGCTGATTCCGCCCGGCTTCCATCATGGCCTGGGCCCCGTTTCTCAGGATATTCAGAATCACCTGTTGTATTTTCGCCCCTTCACAGGGAATCATGGGCAGGTTCTCTTCATATTCCCTGACAATCTTAATGGACTTAAAATCATACTGCTTTTTAAGATCATAATCCGTAGCCGCCAATTCCAGAATACTGTCCATGAGCTCTCCGGGATTGTGGGAAGATACAATGGCATCGGATTTCCTGGCAAAACTGAGCATGTTGCCCACAATGCTTGCCACCCGGGCCCCGGATTCATTGATGGCCTCAAGCATCTTGAAAATACCCCGCTTTTCCATAAATACCCGGACCTGTTCCGTGGAGATGCCGATGTCGGATGCCGCCCGTTTGTTTGCCGCCATGTCGATATTCTCAAGTCGGAGTTTCATCACATTGGCGGTCTGCATGATCCCGGCCAGGGGATTGTTGATTTCGTGGGCCATCCCCGCGGCCAACCCACCCACGGATAACATTTTTTCAGACTGGATCACCATCTCTTCCATCCTGACCTGATCAGTGATATCGTCCACACGAATTACCGCCCCCTTCACCTTGTTGGCCACCAAGGGAAAAACGGTGATATCCTCATAACAGACCAAATTGTTCTGCATCCGGGCCTGTTTCTTACTCACTTTCTCCCTGCAGGTGGCAATGGCCTCCCTTACCTGATCCATCCTGGGGGCCAACCGGGGATAGACCTTTTCCAGGGGGTGTTCCAGGGCTTCTTCAGTAAGAAATCCCGATACCTGTTCCGCCCTTCTGTTCCACAGGGTGATATTCCCTGCCGGGTCCACACCGATGAGCACCGAAGGCATGGAATCCAGGATGGACTGGAGCCGTGTCTGGCTCTCCCTGAGATCTGCCGTACGTTCTTTAACCCGCTCTTCCAGGGTTTTCTTTGCGATATACAGATTAAAAAAAAACCAGAGACCGGCAAAGAGCAGTATCTGACAGATGATCACATAAAAATAAATAAAGGCGGCCCGGTTCTGCCAGGAAACCCCAATGCTGCCGATGGTCCGGCTCTGGTACCTGATCGGTTCTGCCAGTTCAACCACCGGCATCAGCCCCGCCCGGGCCAGCAAACGTTCCGCAAACAAAGGTGCCGGGCCCTTAACCGCGGCATATTCTTTTTGTGAATCGTCAATAACCTGCACCGTTCTGTAACTGTTGGACCGGGCAGACAGTATCAGATAAGCAATTGGGGGCGTCTCGTACCGCCACAGGGACTCTGCAATGACAAGGGCATCCTCCCTGAGCCGCTCTTGTGCATGTTTAAAAACAAGATCCTGATACCAGGTAAAAAACCATAAAAACCCCGCAGTAAACAAAGCCAGCAGCAGCACAAATATCAGCCGGATATGATTTTCAATCAAAAGCGCCATATGTTCATTATCAATTCAAAATCAGAATGAGGTTATGCCGTAGGCCCCAAGTATACTTGTCATGGTGCCGTCACCGGCCATATCGTTTATGGTCCGGTTAAACCGATTAAGGATACGGGTAGCCCCCGAACCATTATAAATCATAAGATGAAAGGGCATTGATTCAAGAGCAATCCCGGTGTCAATAATTTTATCCGTCACCCCGGCTTTTTCCATGCCCAGCATGGCTCCTGCCGGCCATTCAATTGCCAGATCCCCCCTTCTGGCGGCTATCATTTTCCAGACATTGTGGACTTCGCTGGTTTCCCAGGAGGGAATACCCAGGCTTGAGATGTGTTTGTCATGCCACCCGTTGCCGCTGTAGGTTACCACGCTGTATCCCATCTCTTTGATATCCCGGACAGATCTGATGGTCCGAATCCGATCCAGATCCGGATGCCCCACATAAGTGAACAGGGTCATTTTTTTTAAATAAAAAGGATCTTCATGGGTCAAACAATAGGTGCGCCTTTCTGGCGTGGGAACGGTTACCATTGCATCGTATCTGCCGGCCCGCACCTCCTCCTGGCACCGCTTCCAGGGCATCTGCCGCCAGTGGACAGTGACCTCCATGCGCTTATCCAGAGCCTCTGAAATAATTTCGTAAAAAAAACCGGCCATTTTGCCGTTGTCGTTCTGGGTAAAAAAGGGATAAAAATCAGGATAAGCAATGGTTAGAGCGGCCTGGGCCATGACCATACCGGGAAATACCAACACAAAAACGATGCATATAACACCTGACAATTTTCTCATCATATTCTCTGACCCGGACAGTTTTAATTACAGAACATATAAAAATTATCATACGGGGATTCAAATCCCATGTAAAGTCTAATGGTTTACATTTACCAATCAGGTCTTATAATAACCCGGCATGATTACTTTGGGGAATTAAAAGATGATAAAAAAAGACATATTTGACCATGATGTAAAAGCCCAGTTCCAGGCATCGGCCAAAGAACGGCTGTACCGCTTTTTAATGGCGGATGATCAGATCAAAGGAGTGGTCGTACATGCCACCCGGATGGTCAAGGAGATGCAGGCAAACCATGGCCTGGGACCTTTGGAATCTCTGATTCTTGGCCAGGCATACATTGCCGCGGCCCTGATAAGCGCCCCCCTGAAAGGCCGGGACCGGATTGCAATGAATATCCAGTGCTCCGGCCCCATAAAAGGCCTTGATGTGGAGGCCAATGCATTCGGGGAGATCCGCGGATATTTGAAAACCAACTCCATTAAAGTGAAAAATCCGGAAAAAATCAAATGGCTATCCACCCTTTACGGGGCGGGTTTTTTGTCGGTGACCAGGTACATAGAAGATACAAACCGACCCTATACCGGCCAGATCGCCTTGGTTCACGGCTCCATTGCCGAAGATCTGGCTGAATATTTTCTAACTTCGGAACAAATTCCTTCCGGTTTCAGCCTGAGCGTGGCCTTTGATGAAAATGAAAACATTACCGGTGCAGGTGGAATCTTTCTGCAGGCGATGCCGGGTGCCCAACCCGACAACGTTGTCCGGGCCGAAACCATGATTCAAAACATTGATGCGTTAGGCCATCGCTTTGCCCAGGATCAAACGCCAGAATCCATCATTAAGACCGGTTTTGCCGACTTGTCACCGAGGTTTATAGACAGTTCCCGGATAGAATTTTACTGCCGCTGTTCAAAGGAGCGGATGGCAGACTACCTAAAGAATCTACCCAAAGAAGACTGTGCCGATATTCTTGAAAACGGTCCCTTTCCATTGGAGCTTCGATGCCATCACTGCAATTCCGTCTATCGATTCAGTCAAACGGAGTTAACCGGCGTTCTTAACTTAAAATAACCGCTTATTTGTAACCACGGAAGACACCGAAAACACTAAAGATTAGGATACAAAGCCCTCAATCTGTATTTTGGGGTGACTGCCGAAGTTGATCACTCGATGATCAAGTATTCAGTAATCAAACTTATTTACGTGCTTTCCGTGGTTCGATGAAGCAAGAGCTTTGAGATGATCTAAAAGCGCCTGCTCCAGTCGGGTAATCAAATCTGATGGGGGAATACCGTCTAACAGGACAGGAATAACTTCCATATCCAGGATAGCGTCGGCAGCGGCAGGAAAATTTAAATCATAGACCATTCCGGCCTGAAAAATCCTCATGTCATTAAGCGTGTTTACAAAGCTTAAATGATTCTGCCGGGTTTCAAGAAGGGCCAAGGCAGCAATTTCAGGTATTTTGCCGTCATCGTGCAGATTATAAGTAATAAAACCGTGACTTGAATCCGGATTCAGATAATGATTTTTCATTACATTAAAAATATCAATCTTGTCCGCATCCCTGAGCAGACGGGCCAAAAGGCCTAAATCAGCCCCAAGCGTTACGGGAAGCCGGGGACGGTTATGCAGGGCCACTGCCCGTAAAATCAACTGCCTGTCTGTAACGGATAAATGGGAAACAATGTTGCTTCGCACTATTTCCCCGCACCCTAAGGCTGCATGGTTTTTGGAACGGGCATCAGAATAGGTGTGAAAAACGGCGAACTGGGGGAATCGGCCCATATCGTGAACCATGGCAGCAGCACAGGCCCGGGCAGTTTTCGGGCCATCAAGATCAAGGGATGCGCAAAGCATTTCCATGGCCTTGCAGACCCGGGCCGTATGTTCCTGTTTGAGCACAAAGGGATAGGGGTCTTCGGCTCTGTCTACAAAGGGCCTGGTATACGCATAAAACTGTTTTTCTATCTTTAAAAAATCATCGTGGGTCATCATGGATCAATTTTCCAGAGCAATGGGTGAAATCTTCAATATAAAAAAAATAGGGCCATGGCCCTTATTTGCCTACTGCCGAAACAGCGGCGTCTTTTCTGACAAAAAGCATCATGATAATGCCGCCAAGTACAAAAAAAACAAACGCTGCGATCACTGGATCATCGTTGGTCGGCAAAACATTAATATTGGTCTGGACTGTCATATTTTGAAGGCAGACCACTTCCCCGGCCCGCTTCACATATTGCTGCGCCATAAATACGGTCTTTTTAAAAGGCCACAACGCGTATAGTGAACCGGCCATGAGCCCACCTAAAAACGCCATGGTGGCATTATAGAACCGGCAAAAGACAAAGCTGACCAGCCGTGCAAACAAAAGGCCGCCGAAGGTGACTCCCAGGGCGAATATTCCCAAAAAAATAAATGTCTCCAAATGAAAAAACTTTAATTCAGAAATGGCTGAAATAACATCAAAATAGGTACCCATTAAAATCAATACCAGGGAACCGCTGACACCCGGAAGCACAGTAGCGGAAATGGCAAGGGCCCCGCAAAGAGAAATATACAGATAGTCTCCGGAAGAATAACCTTGGGCTGTTGAAACAATTTTTCTCGACCCAGGCACAGAACCACCCAGACCGTCAGCAGGAGCGGACGGGACCTGGTAAGTCCGGGCAAGATGATCGGACTTTATTTTGATTTTATCATAGGGGTTGACCATGGCTGATACCCACACAGTGACGCCGATACCGATCAAAAGACAAAACACGGCCCAGGTATCAAACCGCTTAAGCATCTTTACCGGTATAACGACAGAGACTAAAATCAATCCGAAGAAAAAAGAATAAGTTAAACAAAAATGGTAAAGTAAAAGATATTTCATCAGACTGGACAAAGCAAGAATAGCAACGATGGTCCCGGCGGCAAGCTTAAACAGGAAAAAAAAACCGGTTTCCCTGAAAAATATATAAACATTTTGAATCCCCATAACCGGGCGCCTGAAACAGGAAAAAACAAGTTCAAGGCATTTCAAGACAAAGGATTTATTGATCTGGTTTAAAATTAAAAATACCCGTTCATATATTCCGAAAACCAGCAGAAAGGTCCCGCCGGAAACGCCCGGGATGATATTGGCAACACCTAAACAAAACCCCATAAGCAACTCTTTTATGGTTGCCGAAACAGCCGAAGAAAAAAAGGACATGAAAATTTACCTCAATTCAGGAGTGTTGATTTACCGTGTTTGGACGCAAAGTTACCCAGATGCAAGGTGCAGATGGATAGCTTTTCGTTCAAACACCATTTAAGCCTTCCATCCGTGTTCGCCGATCAGCTTGACAAAACGACAGCCCCCCAGATTGACCGTCCTGATGCCGGTGCTGGTTTTTTCAATGCGTAAAAGCTCCTGGGAGTGCACCCCCCCCACAGGCATGACCAAACGCCCACCCTCGTTAAGCTGATTCACTAAAGGTTCAGGAATCTGATTGCCCCCGGCCGTAACAATGATGGCGTCAAAGGGACTTTCGGATTTCCAGCCCAGGGTGCCGTCGGAATAGCGGGTTACGATATTATGATATTTCAGACGGTCAAACAGTTTCCGGGTCTGCAGATATAGGGTATTGTTCCGTTCAATGGTATACACCCTGTAAACAATATGGGACAGAATAGCAGCCTGGTAACCGGAACCCGTGCCGATTTCAAGCACACGTTCCTGACCTGTCAGGCTTAGACTCTGGGTCATTTCAGCGATGATAAAAGGCTGGGAAATGGTTTGGCCCTCACCAATGGGAAGCGGAAAATCCCCATAGGCGCTGTCCACCAGGGCTTCACTGACAAACAAATGGCGGGGCACCTGGCTCATGGCCTGGAGCACCAGAGGATCGTTTATCCCCCTGGCAATGATCTGATTTTCTACCATATCCCTGCGCCAGCGCGAAAATTTTGTGGATTCGTCGTTCATGGCCTTTTAATATCAGCAACCGCCGGGGCCGTCAAGCATTAGAAAACGGGTTTAAAGCCCTTAATCAAAGCTGTTATGGTAATTGGTCGCCTTTCATCTTTTCCTTGCATTTAAACGTCAGTAAAAGTAAAAAAAAGGCGATGGATAAAACTTTAAAAATGAAAATAACCGTATTTATCGCGGTCCTGTTTTTTATACTCGGCACTGCCGGATATATGTCCATTGAAGGCTGGGGGCTTCTAGATTCTGCCTACATGGCGGCAATTACCCTGAGTACGGTGGGTTTTCTTGAAGTCCACGATCTATCTGACGGCGGACGGTTGTTCACCATTTTTCTAATATTTACAGGCGTAGGATACTTTTTGTATCTATGCGGCATTTTCATCAGTTCGGTGGTGGACGGTGAAATTAAAAATATGCTGGGGAGGCAGCGTTTGGACAACAAAATAAAAAAAATGAAAGATCATTATATAATCTGCGGGTACGGTCGTATCGGCAGAGTTCTGTGCAAATTCGTGGCAGAAGATACCCATAACATCGTTGTGGTAGAACAGAAAGAAAAACTCAAAGATATCCTGGAAAAGGATAAAATGTACTACATTATCGGAGATGCCGGGAATGAGGAAGTTCTGGAACTAGCCGGAATTAAACGAGCAAGGGCGCTGGTGGCAGCCCTTGCAACGGATACGGAAAATGTGTTCGTGGTACTCACAGCCAGGCAACTCAATCCCGACATTTATATTATGGCCCGGGCAGCTAGCAACATGGTGAAAAACAAACTCTATGTGGCCGGTGCGAACCAGGTCGAATCCCCCTATGATGTTGGTGGGGTTTCCATGGGATTGAAACTGTTGCGCCCTACGGTTTCCAATTTCCTGAACACTGCGCTGTCCCGGGAAAGCGATGCCATACAGATTGAAGAAGCCTTTGTACCGGAGGTATCGGATTATATTGGGAAACAACTTAAAAATTCCGGTATTCGGCAGGATTACAACCTGATCATCATCGCAATCAATGAGAAGTCAGGCCATATGGTGTTTGCCCCTCATTTTGAAACCATTATCCACCCCGGGGACACACTTATTGTCATGGGAAAAGCCGAAGACCTGAAGGGGTTTAGACGTGCACTTGGTAATGTATAACTCGACAGGCTGTTACAAAAAGCTAATTTTTTCAATTTCGTAACAGCCTGTCGATGATCAAGTATAAGATTACTAAATTTTATAAATTACCCGGGTATCGGTAATAATAATGTCCACCGTATATTTTCTTGATTCCATTTGAATCTGGTCAACAATTTGTTCTTCATAAGCCAACGCTACCTTACGACAGGTTTCAGGCAATTTTGTAATCAGCTTTGAATAGTAGTTGTTTCCGAACCCCATGCGTCCGCCCTTGTCATCAAAGGCCAGACCCGGGATAATGGCAATATCCACATCATCCAGAGCTATTTTCTTGCACCGCCCCGGATTGGGCTCGAGCATGTCATGGGCGTTGAGCACCAAATCCTTATCAAAATGACTGATCTTATACAAAAGGAAAGTATTTTTAGCCTCCGTAAATACCGGCAGAATAATACTTTTCTCGATTTCCATAGCTTTGCGGATAATTTTTTCAGTAGGAATTTCCTTACTTCCAGGCGGGTACATAAGCACCTGATGGGATTCTAAAAAGTTCGCAAATTCGAATAATTTATTTTCAATAATATTGTATTTTTCTTCAATCTGTTCCGGAGACAGGGCGTCCATGCGTTCAGCCACCTGGCTTAACACACTGTTTTTACCGCTTTTAGCTTCATCCATAATCATATTCCTTAAATTATTGCACAATAAATTTTTGAGAAATATTATACACTGCCAGACAATTGTCAACCGGCAATAATCGTTGACTGTTTACATGGCCCATGTTATCTGAATATAATTGTGAAAATATTATAACCAGCCACCCTTCAACCCTATAATCATGCAGGACAAAAATCAAAAATGCTTGACATAAAATTGATTAAAAACGACCTGGACACTGTTGTCCAGGGCATGAAAAAACGCCGGACAAACATTGATTTTTCCGCGTTTCTTGAAAATGAGGAAAAAAGAAAAGCTCTTTTAATTGATATTGAAGAGTTGCGCCATCTAAGAAATACTGTTTCTAGTGAAATTGCTAAAATGAAGAAATCCGGCCAAGACGCCCAACCAAGCATAAATAAAATGAAAGGCGTTTCTGAAAAAATTAAGGAAATGGACAAAGTACTCAATGAACTGGAGGACTGGGTCAAGGCATTCCTTATTAATATTCCCAATCTGCCCCATGAAGATGTTCCCACAGGAAAGGATGACACTGAAAACCGGCTTGAAAAGACGTGGGGGACACCCCGGTCCTTTGATTTTCAAATCAAGGATCATGCGGACATCGCCGAAAGCTTAGGTATTCTCAATCTTAGGTGTGCAGCAAAACTGGCCGGTGCCAGATTCCCTTTATACATAGGCGCAGGTGCGCGCCTGGAACGGGCTTTAATTAATTTTATGCTGGATATTCACATCACAGAGCACGGGTATACGGAAGTTCTACCGCCGTTTATCGTAAATAG
Organism: uncultured Desulfobacter sp.; assembly: GCF_963675255.1. Classification (GTDB taxonomy): domain Bacteria; phylum Desulfobacterota; class Desulfobacteria; order Desulfobacterales; family Desulfobacteraceae; genus Desulfobacter. The sequence continues at coordinate 1,925,266 of NZ_OY775937.1, read as the reverse complement.
AGAAACCATGACCGGAACGGGCCAGTTGCCTAAATTTGAAGAAGATCTTTTTAAACTTGAAGGCTGGGATTACTACCTGATTCCTACATCAGAAGTACCCATGACCAACATCCCGGCAGGGGAAATCCTGGATGAGGCCGCGTTACCCATGAAGTTCACGGCATTTACCCCCTGTTTCAGATCCGAAGCAGGTTCCTATGGCAAAGACACCAAAGGACTGATCCGGCAGCACCAGTTCAACAAGGTGGAGATGGTAAAAGTTACCTCCCCGGAGACCTCATTTAATGAGCTTGAATCATTGCTGTCCAATGCGGAAGACATTCTCCAGCGCCTTGAACTACCCTACCAGGTGGTCACCTTGTGCACCGGGGATTTAGGATTTTCCGCCACCAAAACCTATGACATTGAAGTGTGGATGCCCGGCCAGGATAAATACAGAGAGATTTCATCATGTTCAAACTGCCTTGATTTCCAGGCCAGGCGGGCAAACATCCGGTTCAGACGGGAAAACGCCAAAAAACCTGAGTTCTGCCACACCCTGAACGGGTCCGGGCTGGCCGTAGGCAGAACCTTTGCAGCAATTCTTGAAAACTATCAAATGGAAGATGGAACCGTCAAAGTGCCCAAAGCACTGGTACCGTATATGGGAGGTATAGAAATAATTGAATATGAATCTTAATTTGTTTCCTGAGGATATCAGACCACATATCATCCCCTCGCCTAAAGGGGAACTATATTATAAATGTCTTGGCTGCGGTGCCGAATACGGTATTGAAGAACTTTTATACGTATGCCCGGCGTGCAACCAGGTATTGCTGATCCATGACCGGAACGAAGATCAGCTCAAGGCCATTTCAGGCGAAACCTGGCAGAGAATCTTTGATTACCGCAAAATGCTTAAAATCCCTGCCCTTAAAGGGATTTACCGGTATCACGAATTCATCGGCTCCAGCATCCCCCTCGAATCCATCATCTACCTGGGTGAAGGACACACACCTGTCATAGAGGCCAATGCCGGACTCCAGGAAAAAACCGGGTTAAAGTTCTATTACAAAAACGACGGTCAGAATCCTTCAGCCTCGTTTAAAGACAGGGGCATGGCTTCGGCCCTGTCCAGCATAAAATATCTTATTGATCAAGGATTAGTTTCCAAGGTAATCTCGGTATGCGCATCCACTGGTGACACATCGGCATCTGCAGCCCTTTATGCCTCCTATCTGGGGTCTAAAGTAAAATCTGCCGTACTTCTTCCCCATAAGAAAGTCACCTCTGCCCAGCTGGCCCAGCCTTGGGAAGCGGTGCCAGGGTATTTGAAATCCCAGGGGTTTTTGACGACTGTATGAAAGTTGTGGAGCACCTGTCCTCAAGCTATCCTGTGGCACTTCTCAACTCCAAAAACGCCTGGCGGATACTGGGGCAGGAATCTTACTCCTATGAAATTGCCCAGGACTTTGACTGGGATATGGATAAAAAAGTGGTTATGGTGCCCATTGGCAATGCCGGTAATATTTCAGCGGTCATGAACGGATTCCTGAAATTTTACAACACAGGCATTATCAATAAACTGCCAAAAATCATCGGGGTTCAGTCCGAACATGCAGATCCGGTATACAAATACTATCTTGAACCCGATGAGAGCAAACGTGAATTTACGCCGGTTCAGACCCAACCTAGCGTGGCCCAGGCAGCCATGATCGGAAACCCCGTATCCATGCCAAGAGTGATCCAGATCGCCAGGGATTATGATGCAGCCAGCGGCCACAAAAATGTTTTTGTGGTCCAGGTAAAAGAACAGCAGATCATGGACTGGCAGCTGACGGCCAACCAGAACGGACATATCGCCTGCACCCAGGGTGGCGAGTGTCTTGCAGGGATGGTCCAGGCAAAGGCACTAAATCTCGTGGATGAGAGCGAAACCGTGATTCTGGATGCCACGGCACATGCCATTAAATTTTCCGGTTTTCAAGACCTGTATTTTAAGGGTGAACTGGCTGACGTCTACGGCATTTCATCTGACAGCCGGTTTATTAATTTACCGGATTTTATTTCACCCGATAATCCCGAATTGATTCCGTCCCAGGAAAAACCCCTTGGGTCATCCCAGTTCCAGGAATTCGTAAAGGATGTATCAAAAAAAATCGCTACCCGTTTAGGGCTTTGATTTATGTTTTTTTTCCGGGACATCATAATAAAACGTTTTATTATCCCGGCCATACTGGTTTTTGTCACCCCTTGCGCCTCTTTTTCAGCAACGGGGGTGAAAACCAGTTTTAAAAAGTATTCCTTGTTTACTTACAATGAGCGGGTTTACCTGTGCGAGCCTTACCTGGTCCAGAAAGATGAATGGCTGTATAAAATTTTTCGTCAAAAAGGAGAAATATCCGCGGCGGATTTCCCGCTGTTCTTAAAAATATTTAAAAACATTAATCCGAAAATCGGCAATATTGACGCCATTTCCCCTGGCAGCCGGATTCTGATCCCCCTCAAGCAGGTGGATAAAAACGCTTATGAACAGGGCAGCAAGGGGACTGTGGAGGTACCGGTTTTGGCGTTCTCAACACAAATCACACCAACTACCATATCCCAGCACACACACAAACACGAGGTCAAAGCCGGAGATACCGTATCTACATTACTCTCCAAAGAATTTTTAACATCCTTGGGCAATGTGTCCAAGGTGGGTGAAAAAACGATGCTTCAGCTGAATCCAGGTATTAAGGACATCAACAGTATATATCAGGGGGCAAGCATTATAATCCCCGATCCTTCAATTCTTTCCCAGCCGTGGTTTAATGATTTTATTGCCATGGGAAAAAAAAATGCACCGCCTGCAGAAGTCGGTCCCACCTACATTCCCGAAAAAAAACTAACAGCCCCCCATGCGTCAAAACCTATTTCCATGGCGGAGTTGGCACATTTAAAACGATATACCCAGCTTATCCAGGGCCGCCTTATGCACCAAGGGAAACTGTTTTTCCCGCCCGGCAACCAGGAAAACAATCCTAAATTTATTGACTTGTCAAAAACACCTGTTATCAGTGACAGCACAGGAAGAAAAACCGTGCTGCTTGGATCTGAGACCACTGAAGCGTCCTTGGATCCTGATCTTGTTGCTGCCATGAAAGCCTACTGGAAGGATCTGCAATTTAAGAAATTCAGTGAAGTCCTCAATGCCAAGATGCTGTTCAACACACAGACCATGAAAGATAACCCCAACCACCAGGATTCATTGATCAAAACTCTTCTGGCTGCCACAGCCTATTCCTATGAATCCCAGGTATTTTTCCCCGTATCCTTAAACAATGTACAGTTAACAGTCTCTTTAGGCAGAATCACCCATGACCACTCCCCTGATATGTTAATCAATTCGGGAGGCGTTTACGGCAGTGCCCTTGACGTCTTAAAACGCCAGGGATACCGGATAATAAACCTACCATCGAATCTCTCTTTTGAAGATGTTTGTACCCGTCTTTTTTCCCGGCTTGGGTATCAGGTATGGAAAAATCCATCATTCAATGCGGACCAAAAAGTGAAAAATATTCCGGGTATTTATGCTGAAAAAGGCAAAAAAAAGCTTTTTTTGACCAGAACCCCTCTTTTCAAAAGTGCCACAACCTTTCTGAAAAATGAAAAAATTGATGTAATTATGCTTAAATAAGGAGCCGGCCCAATGAAAACCAAACTGCTTATCCTGGTTTGTATCTGTGCTGTCATGACGGCATCCTGCACCTCAACGGTACAGACCCAGAAACAAAATAAAATCGCCCAAGCCATCAAGAAGGAGGGCGATGTATTCCAGGCCCAAGGAAACCATACGGCTGCATTGAACAAACTGCTTGAAGCAGAAAAAATGGCGCCGGACGACCCATATATTAAAAACAGCCTGGGATTGGCCTATATGGGAAAAGAACGTGATGATATGGCCATCCAGGCCTTTAACAAAGCCCTGGCACTCAAACCCGATTACACCGAGGCCCTTAACAATCTTGGTGCAGCTTACCTTCGGGATGAAAAATGGGATATTGCCATAAATACATTTGAAAAGGTTCTTGAAGATATCACCTACCCCACTCCCCATTACCCCTTGGCCAATATCGGATGGGCCCAACTGGCACAGAACAACTATCCTGCAGCCCAAAAATATTTCCTTAAAGCAATAAAGGAAGTACCGGGATTTATTCCTGCCATCCATGGCCTTGCCCAGCTATATATCCGAACCGGACAGGCAGACAGGGCCATAACGTATCTGAACAAAAATATAAGAAAATACCCGGGCACTGTCATATTCCATGCAGACCTTGCCCAGGCCTATGAAGCCCGCGGCCGGATTTCCAAGGCCATTAAAGCCTGGCAGATGGTCACACAGTTGGCCTCTGAAAATTCAAACCTTTACCACAAGGCTGAACAGCGCCTGTTTGAACTGCAGTAGAAGATGAAAAATTGTCTCAGACCTCGTCAAATGGCTGATATCGTCCAGGGGCGATGATACCCTCAGGATCCAACACCGATTTGATATCTTTAGTTACTTCCCAAAAGGTCTGGGACCGGTCAGCCAGTTTTTTCATAGTATGGATATTGGTCCGGTACGGCACATACCCCTGGGACATGATCAGGCTGAAAAAAGTATCATAACATTCTTGTGCCCTTTTGCATTCACCTGGATCATCCTTGTCATAAGAAATGGTAATGACGCTGACCATAGCCCGCTCAGTGATCAGTGACACGGTGATCAAAGGCTCAAAACCGTATTCTTCAAACACCGGATTCACCAGTTGAATCAAACGCTCTGCCGTCCCCCCCATCATGGGCATGATCGGGGCAATCCACATCATACCGGCGTTGAAATCAAGGGGATCGGCCACGGCCCCTTGATTAACCGCTGTTTTGACCCGCCACAGCGTACCAAACAAAAAAGCATCTGTGGGCTCACCCTTGAGCAGTCCGTATACCTTGTCCAGAGATTTAAATTTGGTTTCCAAGTCTGAAAACAAAGAAAACCGATCAAAAATTCTTGACAAGCGGTTTACGATCTCCAGAGTTCGGTCTCCGATAAACCGAATTTGTCCCAGCGGTTTCAACGCCTTTTTCAAAGCCTTCCTCGTCATCCGAATCTGCGCCCGACTGCCATAAATGGCCCCGCTGACATTCCAGGCCCCGAATCCGCCTTTTTTACAGAACTGCTCTCGCAGATCATCAGTCAATGGTGTTTTGTTTCCGGCCTTTTTCCAAGGGTACTGATTAAATGAAGAAAACACCCTCAAATCATTGCCGATATGAATCAGGCTTTTGACCTGCCCACTTAGCTTCAGGGGACGCAACGCATCCACCACTGCAGCCAGATCCCCTTCCCGGGGAACGGTGCAGTAAAACATATTCAGACATTCCGGTTCGGGCATCAACCAGATTCCCAGCCGGGTTACGACACCGAAATTGGACTGGGTAAACAACCCATCCATGTAAGGCCCGATACCGTATTTAAATACATGGGTGGCTTGGGCATTATCATAATGCCCATACCCTGTTTTCAGGGTCCGACCATCCCCTAAAATCACTTCCATACCGCAAGAATGCAAAAAATGATCCCCATAAGGCGTATGCCCGAACCCCCGTTCAAGGGTGTTACCCAAAATACTGGCCTCGGGTCCTGATCCGCTGCAGTCCAGCCACAGTTTAATATTGTTTTCTTTTAGATAGGATACGAGTTGAATCTGGGTTACGCCGGGTTCAATCACGGCATATGCCAAAGTCTCATCCACATGGATAATTCGGTTCATCCGGGACAAATCCAGAATCACCTGTCCATTCCCCACAGCACAAGCCGAGCCGTAACCCCAGTTGCATCCCCGGCTCACCGGATAAATACCGACATGATATTCTTTCGCCGTTTTTATAATTTCCGTTACTTCACTGCTGTTTAAAGGTTTTAAAACAGCCGCTGGCGTCGTACTTTCCGGCAGTGTGGCCCGGGAATATCGCTGAATCGTCGGCTCATCGTTAAATACAAACGCATCGCCAACAATATCTTTAAATTTTTGTATGAGAATCATAATATCGTATATTCCGTGTGTATGAAAAAAATTTCTGGGGTATTTACAAATTCTTTAAAAATAGATGAATCGCCTGCAATTACATGAAAATAGCGCCAACTCTCTCAAATTTTCGACCAATAGTCAGGCTATTAACAGAAAATTCAAAAAAATTGGTTCTCATTCTAATGAGATTCCCCTTCGATCCTTAATAATTTTTAAACAGGCTCTTAAGGTGCAATCAAAACCGATATTAAAAAGGTTTAAACAAACATAAAAAAATAGTCAATGAGAATCTCAAGAGCGATATTAGAATAACCAGAATCAAAGGGCGCAAAAATATTCGTTATATGAGAGGGATCGCCAAGGATGGTTAAAAAAAAGCAGCACCCTGAAAATCAGAGTGCCGCTTAAGATTTACAACAATACTAGCTATTTTTCCTTCTAAACCCGACAAGCCCAACAATGCCGAAGCCTAACAGAAAAAGTGTTGAAGGTACGGGTACGACATTTAACTCGACCTGACCGGCTGAAGCTAAGAGCGTATCTGCGTCGCTGTCAAATGTTACACTATTATTTGCTAAATAGTCTGAAAGTGTTGCATCCATATATTCAGAATCAACTTCCTTAGCGTTTGTTGTTGTAAGGAAATATATAGGGTCGGTGATAGTTGCCATATCTGTATCGTCTTCTGCCACGTAAAAATACCCATCTTCAAGAACGTCCAATATGTAGTTCAAAGTGATATAACCATTATCATTTAAAAGTAAGGCCTCACCATCAACCAGCTTAAGTTCTGCGATCATAGTATCCGCACTCGAATAGATACCATCATCTACATATAATGTGAGTATTCCGCCAGCGTCAAACTCGACGGTATCGTAAGGAAGTGTGGAGGATGTTGTAACAGTTCCGGATAAAATATATTCACCGTACAGAGTATAATCACCAATAGTAGCTAAAGTAACTACGCCATAATTATCAAAATCAGTTGTAGAACCAGAAGAATCACCAGCGATAACAGCGTTAGGTGATTCAGCAAAACTAAGGAAGCTGTCAATACCCAACGTAGATCCACCCATCTCAATATACCAGCTAGTAGCAGCATACCCAGAGTTAGTTAACCCAACAATTAAAAATAAACCTATTACAAAACCTAAAATTTTTTTCATTTTCATTTTTCTCCTAAAACATAAGTTTGAATCAAAGACAATTACGAAGATTACACCTTGATTATTTGCATTCTTATTACATCACCTCCTTAACAATTAAATTTTAATATATCAATTCTCAATAAAAGATATCTTACATTAAGTTGAGTATATGCCTTTTAAGGATCGCGTAATCAATCAGATACACCAGTACCTTCCGATCAATTGGCATAGGAAAAATCCAACATGTAATTTTTAATCTCATCCTGTGGCACCCCAAAAACTCCTTTTGTGGATCATTTTTTCTATTTATGCCTGCTTCAAGCCATTTCAAGATGACTACGGCTACAGATTCCGGCAGATGATTCTTCGATTTGAATGCCTATAAACGCCTCTGTAAGGTTGTCCAAATTGTTTGGGAGTCATCATAATTAGTTGCCACCCCGTTAACGATTTTTTTGAATCAGGTATTTTTTTGAATAAACTATTCATATTATTCCAGCGAGGAAACTTCTTTTTTTCAATTGTTTCGTGATATCTTTTCTATTCATAAGGCCTCTGTTTTTTGATTAGTGCCTAAAAAAGGGGCTATATTATTGTAAAGAAATCAACAGGATAGCTCGAAAAGGTAAGCCCATACTTAGGGATCTTCCAAAAAATAATCCACGCATCTTACTTGTCTTTTTGCCCATATTCTGCGTTGCGGCAATGGGACATGTCCAATATATCCCCATTACCACGCCTTGAGGGCGGACAAAAATCCTGCGCAATATACGTACATCATTTTCTTCCAGATCCTTTACTTACTTTTTGAAATTATTACCAATGCCGCCAAAAAGGCAAACCATTAATTTCAAGACCTTACTGAAAAACATACACTTAAACAGGGGCTTTTTCAATGTTTAATTTTTTGAAATTAAAATAAAAATATTTATCGATTCTGCAGGAACACATTAGAGCTTGATGTTTCTTTTAAAAAAGATGAATGCCGGAAAAGAATGGGTAATTGAGCGAAGTCTCAGTTTTTGATGGAATCGTGCTCACGTAAAAGGATGGGCTTTTTATTAACGATTTGAAAAAATAATATATTATGACACGCTTCCCCTTGGGGTTGATGAGAAAAGACCTTTTTATAAATGAAAAACCGGCCAAATACGCGAAGTTTGGTCAAGATCACTGATGAGAATGTGGCATGGGTCAAATTATTGCTGGAGATCTCATAATACGACAGCGACACTTTCGAAATCGCCCCTGTCGATGGAGTATTTTATAGCTCTAAATCAGCTAAAATGTGGTGATTTTCCATTCCTTTTTGTGTGAAAAAAGACAAGTGTCGCTGTAGTGATAACATGCTGATATAATGATGTTGAATTTTTTCGTATTGATTTTCTGGACACGGAAAATAAAAGATTGCCTCTCGGCGAAATCAAAAACTGCGTTGCTGTTATTCAAATAGGTTAAGGCTAAAACCTTTATTTAGCTTGGCCATATTGAATACGATATCCATCAATTACTGAGGCCACTTTCAAATTCTGCAAAAAATTTTGCCATCATACGTCATAATAAGATTTAATTAAACAAACGTTTACAAGCACGAGGAAGTGATCTTATCCCACCGTTTAATGTGAGACTCCAACTGTGGGAAACAAGTTCAAATAATGTAAGCCTTAGCAAATACAATTTAAATGCGTTTACCCTGACTATTAATCACTATGCTCTTGAACAATTGCAATATATCTTCTAACATCTTTACCAACAAGCATCAAACTCGCTTCTGAATGTTAAGATTCAAATAGTGTGACGGTTATTTTCATTGACGACTAACGAAATACTGTAACGCTAATACCGAACAAGGCGCCTGACTTTTAGCCAGGCCTAAAATAAGGATAGGCGGGGCATTTATTCAATTTTAAAGCTGGATATTACTGCGGGATAATGTCGCCAAAAGGTGTTACAATATTTTGTGAGAGGAGGCGTCACACTAAGTGCGTATGATCATCAAAGAATACAAAGAGTTGGGTGATCTGATATCCATTGATGATAGCTTTATCACTTGATTGCCCCAAAACTGAATACGGACTTATGGCTCAGATCCTTGGGCTTGATCACCTACTTGCTAATGGCACAATATTGCTGGGAAGAATACAATGAACAACTATCAATCAAAAGAGCTCGGTAATTACGGATCAAAATTCTGAATGATTTTTTTACCGGGCAGAATAATTTTGATAAGGCTACGAACAACAATGTCAAAAAAATGAATTGAATCAGATGACGCAAAAAATTAACTGGATATCACTAAAAAATTATCCATTTTACCTGTAGGAGGTCTGAGATGAAATTTCTTTTTATTATTCTTGATATGAAATCACATGCTTTGAGATGCATACAACTTGCAAAAGTGATAGAGAGTGAATTAGGTGCTACTGTCGAATTTTTAAGCAAGGCGTGTCTTTCTATCTTAGAAAACAATAAGTATAAATGCCATCCTTATAATAGTCTTGATTATGAAAAAATTATCCTTAGTGATAGAATAGAAGAGCATAACTGGATTTCTTATGAAAGAATGTTACCAATCATAGAAGAGCAGATCGTTCTGATTCAAAAAATCGAACCTGATTATATCGTTACTGATATGAGTTTTACAGGAATCATTGCTGCTGAAAGCTGTAATATCCCCACAATTGCTATACATAATGGGATGTTTACGGATTATTTAAAATGGCAAAGAAACCCTCCTTCATCTCATCCTCTTTTTTCTATTTTAATCAAAACGCCACAGGTAATAAAAAAAATATTACTTCCAATACCTGAAAAGTTCTATTTATACTCTTTACATAAAGTATTTTGTGATCTTAGAAGACATTTTAAACTCCCTCAACGCAAAAGTTACTATGATGAATTTAATGGTGATCATACATTAATTTGTGATGATAAGGATTTTGCGCCTCAAAAAGAATTACCTATTAATATAGTACAGATAGGTCCACTCTATCATACTTCGGCAGTTCAAGAATTTAGTATTAAAAATAAACTTGATAGAAATAAAAAAACGATTTTAGTTAGTTTGGGTAGTACGGGAGATATTTCGCGGTTAGATTGCATGAAGGATAATATTTTTTCAACATATAATATTATTATAGCAGGGAAAAATATTTTTGGCATTAGTGGAAGTCATGTGATTTGCAAAGAATTTATAGAATTAGAATCGGTGTACGATCATATTGATATAGCATTAACCCAAGCTGGCACTGGTAATATATATCAAGCGCTTTCACATGCGGTCCCTGTTATTTGTTTTCCCACTTTTTTTGAACAAGAATGGAACTCATGTCGAATTAAAGAATTAAAATTAGGGGACTATTTTTTAGGATCTATATCGGGCCAGACGTTAAAAGAAAAAATTGATAAATGGTTAAAAGTTTCTAAAAATCAATTTTTCCAAGATGTGGCAAAAAGAATTGCATTAAAGAATACTTTGAATAACTTTAGAAAGCAGCTGAAAATAATAGTACAGGAGAAATAATGAAATTTTTTATTTTAGATATTATATTAGCAATATTAATTTCTCTAATTGTTGTTTGTTCTTCTTTTTATCTTATTTACAATATTGATATTCATATCAACTTCCCCGAACGATTTGAGGGGATAATACTGATTTTTATATTTTTAATTATAGTTTTTATTATGTCATGTATTTGTTTAAAAACCATTCGTATGTTGCTCCCTCTTAAATCTGGCAAATATAGTTTACAACGTGGGGTTGCTGGTGTTTCTTGGAAACTGCAAGGTTTTTTATATATTTTTAATCTTGGGCCTTTGCTTAATACCTATTTGGTACCTATAAATCTAAGATCACTGTTTTATACGATGCTTGGAGCCAAGGTTTCATTATCTTCAATGATTGGCGGAAAAATATTAGAACCTCCCATGGTTACGATTGGTGCAAATAGCATTCTGGGAGAAGATACACTAATAATTGGACATTCGGTAGAAGGGGAATATGTTGTTCTTGGAGAAATCTATATCGGTAACAATGTTACTATTGGAGTGAAATCGGTTATTATGCCTGATGTTACTATAGGGAATGGTAGTATAATTGCCGCTAATTCGGTTGTAATTAAAGGAACTAAAATAGGCAAAAATGAATTATGGGCAGGATCTCCAGCTAAAAAATTAAAAAAATTATAATCATTCAACTCCTTTTAAAAAGCAGCACCCTGATTGAAAATCAGAGAGCTGCTTAAGTCAGATATACAATGGTCTTAGCTGTTTTTCCTTTTAAACCCGACAAGCCCAATAATACCGGAGCCTAGCAGAAGGAATGCTGACGGTACTGGTACGGCACTCAATTCGACCTGACCACCTGAAGCCAAAAGCACATCTCCGTTGTTGCTGTCAAATGTTACATCATTAGCAGTTAAATATGCTTCGAGTGTTGGATCCATATAATCAGTTACTTTAGCGTTTGTTGTTGTAAGGCATAATATTCTATTGGTGTCATTTGCCATATCTGAATCGTCGTCTGCCCAGTAGAAATAACCTTCTTCGAGTTCATCAAATGTATAATTCAAAGTGATCAAACCGTTAGTAGGGAAAATTAAAGCCTCACCGTCATCCAGCACAAGTTTTGCGATCTCAGTATCCTCAGTCGAATAAATACCATCATCTACATACAATGTGAGTATTCCGCCAGCCTCAAAGTCAATAGTATCGAAAGAAAGTACGGATTCAGATGTAATAGTTCCAGATAAACTATATTCACCGTACAGAGTATAATCACCAATAGTAGCTAAGGTAACTACCCCATAATTATCAAAATAAGTTGTTTCAATACCGGATTCTTCAGTAGTATCACCAGCGATAACAGCGTTAGGTGATTCAGCAAAACTAAGGAAGCTGTCGATACCCAACGTAGATCCACCCATCTCAATATACCAGCCAGTAGCAGCATACCCAGAGTTAGTTAACCCAACAATCAAAAAAAGCCCTATTACAAAACCTAAAATTTTTTTCATTTTCATTTTTCTCCTAAAACCAAAGTCTACTTTTAACATGTTAAAAATAAAAATTTTTACAATCCTCAGATTATATTTCAATTATTTACTTTGTTGTTACATCACCTCCTTATTAGTTAAACAAATATTATAGATAAATACGTTAATACCTCTAAAGTTGCAGCATTATCTTGGACAATTTTTAAGTTAAAATATAAACAGATACAGTTAGTTGCGATAGGAGTACCTATTTTAGGCTATAGCATTACATTCAGTGCATGGCCCATTTCAAAGATAAACAACAAGCACCAGGCATGCCAAGGCGCTTAACAATATTGCACCACAAGGTAAATGACCATTTTTTAACCAATTTTTCAGATAGTTAAAAACTAAAATGTAAGTATGTTTGCTTCTGTTTTTTGAGACAACAACAAACTAAGAAAAAAATACCATACTATTAAGAAAAAAAACGCCAACAATACGAACTTTTTTGCCCTCACAAAAAAAGTATGCGACAGGACCTGCCAAGCTATCAAAGACTGGCAGGTAGTCAATCAGTTAGAGTAAGTTGGTCCCTTAAAAATCAAACATCTCCCACAAGGCAGAATAGCGCCTACTTGAACTGCAGTAGAAACTGGCAAGGTATTCAAAAGCATCCCATTCAGCCGGGGCTGAACCCGATCCTACAAGCAACTAAAATTACAAGAGAAAAATTTTAGTTACTTAGAAGAACTATTGCACAACATGCCTTTTTTGCTCAAGCTGGACAATGGAAGGCGTCAAAAAAATAAGCAATTCATTTCGATCATCTGTCTTGGCTTTTGAACCAAAGAGATAGCCTAACCCCGGAATGCCGGCCAGAAAAGGAACACCACCGTTGTCCTGGCTCTGGGTCGTCTTGATCACACCGCCAATAACAATCGTATCATTATTATTAACCAAAAGCTCTGTTTCCGCCTCATTTGTCGCCAGGGTCGGGACCTGATAAGCCTCACTACCGACTCCAACCTCAGTGAACCCTGAAATGTCATTTTTGGTCAGTCGCACGCTCATGGAAATTCTTTTGTCGGGTGTAACATGCGGCGTTACTTCCAGCAACAGGTCAATGGGTTTAAACTCCAGAGTAGGTACGCCTTCTTCACTAAGCGCTTGATAGGCATATTCCTGGCCCTGTTTGATCATGGCCATTTTGTTGTCCAGGGTTAAAATTCTTGGGGAAGATACTATCCTGACGTCTCCCTGTTGTTCGGAAGCTTCAAGTTGAGCATTAAGTGCTGTGACAGAAGACCCGAACAACCCGAAAAAGGCGAAGTCACCGGAAATCCCCGTTGATCCATTAACAGATACAGAAAAATCATCCACAAAATCCGATGTCAAATCAGAATCATTGGACAGATTCCAATTGATCCCGAAACTTCTGGAAAACTCCTTGGTTACCTCAACCACCTTGGCCTCAATCATGATCTGGGGCGTTACCTTATCTAAGCGGTAGATCAGCTCATTGGCCTGGGTAATTTTAGCCTGGGTATCGGTAATAATCAGCATGTTGGTCCGGGTGTCCACTGAAATCTTACCCCGATCCGGGGTCAGGATCTTGGATATATGGGGTTCAATATCAGCCTTTGCATCTGAATAATTGACAGGGATATATTCAGTGACAAGGGGTTCCAGAGCCTTTTTCTGTTCTTCGGATTTCTGCCGGGCAGCAATGGCCTCCTGACGTTCGCTTTCCTCCCTGGCAAGGGTATCCGTGGTGGCAATGCGAATGACATTGCCCTCCATTTTTTTACCAAGGCCGTTCATTTTCAAAACAAGATCAAGGAGCTGATCCCAGGGCACGGGATCCTGAAGGCTCAATGTTACCTTGCCCTGCACATCCTCACCAATGGCAAAGTTCCTTCCACTCACACTTTTTAATATCCTGAAAACATTCTTAATATCTGTTTCATAAAAATCCAGTTTAATTTTTTCACCGGTGTACCGGACCGAAGAAGGATTTAACAAAAGATCCTGATCCTGGGAAACCTTCTTTCCTTGAGCCGTTGACTGCCCCTGATCAGATTCTTTAGTTCCGGCATGGGAATTTTGACCGGTGTCCAGACTTACTCTGGCTTTATCAAATTCAGGCGCAGAAACGGTAGACGCTTCAAAGGTCATATGAATGCCCTTGGTGGTTTGAACCACTTGGAACGGCACTTTTTCCCGAATTTTGATATCCACCAGTGTATCATTGGGATTTGCCGGATTTGGCCTGGGCATGACCTGTTCCACGGCAGAATTAAAATAACGGGTCATAAGGGGACGCTGATGCCGGAGGGGCACCGTTGTATTATACAAAAATAGCCCAATAGAATCATTGCTATTCTGAATGGTTTCATATCGAACGGGATGATCCGTTAGGATATGAATATCAGACTGACCAAGCTGATTGTTATCAAATTCAATATGGGTCAAATGAGCTGTTGTTTCAGGAATGAGAATATCTTCGGGCAGCACCGCAGCCTCTTTTAATGCCTGTTCAGGTTCATCTGCAACAGGGCCTGCTTCTGTGGTCTGTTCAGAAGCGGACTGACTGCCCTTAAGGATAATCCCCAAACGGTCCGCTTTTTCCTCAACAATGTACGGTATGTCCGCTTTAAGCAGGATATCCACCTTGACGGTTGTCTGGGCCTCGCCAATAAATCCCACCTTTATATCGCTGACACGGGAGTCCGAAAAAGGACCTGCACCCACCCCCGGGGCAAGACCGGCGTTGGGCAAATAGACGCTCACGGCAAAGGGGAAAGACTGCTTAATGGACGTATAATCATCCAACGCCCCAGAGGAACCCTGTATCCATACTTCAAACGCATCGGCTTCCGGGTTGACCCATATTTTGTCAACCATTTTAGATAAAGATGCAGAATTGTCCTGTGAAGCCGGGCTTTCCTGAATCGTAGTCGTATTTGCCGACGCTGCGTTTTTTTGGGTCACACACCCTGTCATAAAGGAAAGCAGTAGAACCGACATGATAAGACTTGTCACATAATGTCTGACAGCTGACCGATAATTAACCATCATCTTATTCCCCATCCTCGCTTTTATGAAATTTAATCTCTTCATACCGCTTACGGCGTTTTCCTTGAAAATCGTTTACTTTTTCTTCAATTTTAATGCCTTTTCTGGTGATGGATGTCACCCGCCCGCCATTGGTACCGATATAAGTACCAACGGCAACTTCATACCCTTTGCCGCTGGCTTCCTCTACCATGGCAATGGTCCTGCCCTGCATTTCAACAACCGCCACCAGCTTAACCTGGCTTAACTCCAATTTTTCCAGGGGGGTCAATGTTCTTTTAGGCTTTGAATCCCCGGGTGAATCTGACACGGCAGACACTTTTTTTTCATCAATCAGAGGAATAAACGGATCCACCCGACCCTTGCTGTCATATTTTTCCAGAAGAGTAGCAATACCGACTTTTTGTACGCCGGCGGCACCGTCAATGTCGCTCCCTCTATGACTGGCTTTCACAGAATCCTGCGCTGGTTTCAGATCAGAAGCCTGGGCCTGTTTCTTCCCGGCATCCCCGGGAACAGATGTTTGCGTTACCGGCGGATTTGATTTAGGAATAGGTTTAGAAACCACCTGACTTTGTTTTGTCTGTTTTGGCGCAGGGACCTGCTCCTCATTACAGGCTGATACAAACAATAATGAGACTCCCAGACCGGCCACGCAACATATTTTAACTAATTTTTCCATATCCCGCGCCTTCTACCTCTTTTTGTGTTTCTTCTTGGATTTGTTGCCCGCACCCTCATCCTCCTTGGGCTCAACAAACATGTAGGTAACGGCTGTGCATTTCATCTGGATTGTATTTCTGTTGGTACCCTTTTTTTCGGAAACCCGGCCTATATTAATGTCCGATATATTAACAACGCGATTGAGTCCTGAAACACGGTAAAAAAATTCAGCGACCTGGTGGTAACGACCCGCAACTGTCATGGAAAATGGGATTTCTGTGTAAAAATTTTTCTTTACCATGCTCTGGGGCGCAAACAACTGGACTTCAAGCCCGGCGTCCCTTCCTGCCTTGGATATCTCATCCAGCAAAGAAGGCAGTTCTCTTTTATCCGGCAGGGCGGTCATGGCAATATTGAACTGTTCCCGGACTTGGGCCATCTGGGCTTCGACCTTTTCAAGGGTGCCGGCTTTAATTTTATACGTTGACAAAAAATTTTTCTGCCTTTCCAGATCGTCCTTGGCTGCCGCAAGGGCATCAAATTTTGGGCCAAGTAACAAAAAATAAAATCCGGCACCAATTAAACCCAATGTGCCCAGACAGATAAGCAGACGCTGAACTTTGGTCAACTCACCTATTTTTTCAAACAGGGCGTCCATCTTCCCACTTTTTTTCGCAGTGCTGCCTTTCTTTTTCCCGGCCATTATTTTTTCCTTTTTTGGGACTTCCCATCCTTATTGGTCTCGCCGGATGCCTGTTCGGGCACTATCTTTGTGCAGGATATTTCAAATTCTTTTAACCGAATGTTATCGTGAAATACCTTTGCCTTTGACAGCTTTAAATCTACGGCCCCGAACATCGAAGAATTTTCAAGATTTCTCATAAATGCGGCAATCGTCGGATTATCAAAGGCAATCCCTTTTAAAGAAACGATATTCGCATCTGCAGAAACACTGGACAACCACATTTTCGTTTTTACAAGCCGATCTGCCAACTGTTCCAACAAAATCTGCTGCTCATTCTTTCTTTTTTTGAGGGCTTCAACAATGGCCAGTTTATCCTCCAGAATCGCCAGATTTTTTTTAATCCGGGAAGCCTTATCTGCTTGCTTTTTATACTTAAGGCTTTCGGCCTTTACCTGGGCAACCTCATTCTGTGTCCGGGACAATTCATTGTCCAACATAAAAAACACCCAACCCAATGCCATAATGATAAAAACAAGGGAAAGTAAAAACACGGAGACCTGGCGGCGGATATTCTCCTTTTTCCTGGCAAGCCTGAACGGCAACAGATTGATTCGTATCATTTGTCATCCACCCGTCTCATGGCAAGCCCCAGTGCAATAGGGGCCAGAAGCTGATACGCTTCCAGTTCGCCAAGTTCTTTTGAATCGCTGACCAGTCCGGCAAAAGGATTAATTTTCGACACCGCTACCTCCAGCTCTTTAGTCAATTTTTCAGCCAGCAGGTCGATGAAACCGCCCCCACCGCTGATAACAATCGCTTCAACCCTATCATTGCCGGAGCCAGACTCAAAGGTATGAACCACCTCGCAGATATCTGAACACCAGTTGTCGACAACCATTTCATAAAGATCGCCCAACGCCTGTCCGGATTTGGAATAATCGACCTCACCCATGATGATCTGCAATGCTTTTTCCCGATCAATATCAAGTCGTTCTTCGACAACAGAGACAAGTTGGTTACATCCATTGGTCATGTCCCGCATCATCATGGAATTATTATTCTGAAGTATATTCACACTTGTCTTGGAAGCCCCCACATCAAGCAACAGGGTGATACGCTCAGGATTTACATCAGGAAGGATTTCATAAACATTTTGAAGGGCAAACGTATCCACATCAATAATAACGGGATTAAGACCTGCCAGATGTATCAGCTCAACATATTCATCCACCAGGTCCTGTCTTACCGCGACAAGCAAGACATTCATCTGTTCCGCAGAGTATTCACTGTCGCCCAGAATCTGGTAATCGATATTGACATCATTTATATCATAAGGAATATATTGCTCAGCCTCTGCCCGAATATTTCTATGCAGTTCCTCATCAGGCACCTTTGATGTGCTGATGGTCTTGATAACCACGGAATGGCCGCCGGTGGAAAGCGCTACATTTTTTTCCTTGATCTTCTGCGACTTAAACAAGGAGCGAATAATTTCTGCCAGCCCCTCCATATCGGCAATCCGACCTTCTTGAATCATGCCTTCGGGGACCTGTGCAATGCCGAATTTATGAAGCGAACTACCTTTCTTGGTCGTCTTCAGTTCGGCCACTTTAACGAGAGCAGCCCCAATGTCCAGACCTACAAGGTGATCTTTTTTTTTGAATATCATACGCATCTTTCCTCAATTGTGGCTGTCGCAAAGGACCGGAACTTAAGAATGCAAATAATAATTATTGATATCCTACACTAATATAACTATATATTTGATACGCAATATACACAATGTCAAGCACAGAATCAAACTATTTAACTAATTGAATAGCAAAGAAGAAGCGCATTTATCAAATTAAACCCGCCCTAAAAATATGATTTTTTTTTCATAACATAAATATAAAAACACGGATTAATGTGAAGAAAAAGCAACAGAAAGAAGCTGGCAAATCCGGCACCCGGCCTTTTGTTCTAGTCAAAGCATTTACTGTATCAAGCCTTATTGTCATGCTTACGGCCACCATTATTATAGCAGCGTTGAATACTCTCTGGGTAAGAAAGATATTACTTGAAAAAAGTAAAGAGTATAACCGGCTTTTAGTTGAAAACCTAAACCACCAGATATTTTTAAGATTTGTCTGGCCCGTGGTTTTCAAACATGGAGAGATTAAACTTCGCGAAGCTGGTCAGTATCAGCTTCTTGACACGGTTGTCAAAAGCACCCTGCACAGTTTTCATGTAGAAATGGTCAACATATATGCCACGGACAATGTTATTGCCTACAGCCTGGATAAAACCCGGATCGGCAAAAAAAATGCCGGTGGGGTTCATTATGAAAAAGCCATGAAAAAGGAGGTAACCTCCAAACTTGTTCAGCAGGGCAACTGGATTGAACTGACTTTCTGGTTTCCCAAAGAAACAAAAATTATCACCTTTGCCCCTTTAATTCAGGAAGTCCAACTCATCCGGGAAAAGGACAGGATGGTAATCGGTGCAATTGAGATTATCAGGGATGTCTCTGATGACTATCAGCAGGTATTTAAACTCCAGGGATTGATAGTCATCAGTTGTGCCACCATCATGGGCATTCTTTTTCTTATTCTCAGGTTTGTGGTGAAACATGGAGAAAAAATTATTGAGCGCAGGGCTGAAGAACGGCTCAAGCTCGAAGAAAAACTGCGTCAGGCAGAGCATCTATCCGCAATCGGTGAAATGACTGCCGGCGTATCACATGAAATTCGCAACCCTTTAGGTATTATAAAAAGCTCTGCGCAACTGATGAAAAAAAAGATGGCTAAACTGGACCCTTCCAGTAGTATTCCGGGAATCATTGTTGAAGAATCGACCCGTTTAGACCGCATCATCACGGATTTCCTTGATTTTGCAAAACCTAAAGTCGCAGACTTAAGGCCCTGCAGTCTGGAAGACATCATAGAAAAAAACATCGCTTTTTTATCGTCTTCAGATGAGCATAAAGATATTAAAATCATCCGGGAGTACCAGGGCGATCTTCCAAACATGTTGGGTGACCCTGCCATGCTCTATCAGGCCTTTTTAAATATTTTTCTAAATGCATTTCAGGCCATGGACCAGGAGGATGGAAGCATTACCATTTCCACATGGCACGAGCCCGGATTTGTCCATGCAAGCTTTTCAGATACAGGCCCGGGCATTGACGAAGATGTGCTGAAAAAAATCTGGACGCCCTTTTTCACCACCAAAGAAATGGGAACCGGTTTAGGCCTTGGTATCATTAAAAACATCATTCAGGCGCACCAGGGGGAGATCAGCATAACCAACGCCGAACCTTGCGGGAGCAGGGTGGAGATACGCCTGCCCGCAGCGCCGTAAAATATCCGGGAGTTATAATGGAAAATATATTGATTGTAGATGATGAAAAACACTATCCAATGATTATTGGTGAAGTGCTTTCCGAAGAAGGGTATACCCCGTTCACCGCATCAAGCGGGATGGAGGCACTGGATATTCTTAAGACCCAGCCCATTGACCTGGTTTTATCCGATGTCAAAATGCCGGGCATGTCCGGCATTGACCTTTTGGAAAAAGCCAAACAGATAAAACCGGATCTTCCGGTGATCATCATGACAGCATTCGGCAGTGTGGAAAAGGCTGTGGAAGCTATGCACAAGGGAGCCTACACCTTTATTTTAAAACCTTTTGAAAACGACGCCCTCATTGCTCACATTGCCAAAGCCCTTTCCATATCCCAAATTGTCCGGGAGAACACGCTTCTTAAAGATGCAATCCAGTCCCGGTACCAATTTGACAACATCATCGGTAAAAGCAAACCCATGCAGGAGCTGTACGAAATAATTAAAAAAGTGGCCCCAACCAGTGCCTCGGTGCTGGTTGAAGGGGAAAGCGGCACCGGTAAGGAACTTGTTGCCAAATCAATTCATTACAACAGCATGCGCAAGGACCACCCCTTGGTTGCGGTGAACTGTTCGGCCTTTGCCGAATCTCTTTTGGAAAGCGAACTTTTCGGACATGAAAAAGGGGCGTTCACCGGTGCGGTGGGGTTGAAAAAAGGCCGGTTTGAAATGGCGGATAAAGGCACGCTTTTCCTGGATGAAATCGGGGAATTGCCTATGCCGCTTCAAGTAAAACTGTTACGGGTACTCCAGGAACGAACTGTGGAACGAGTTGGCGGGACCGTGAGCCTGCCTGTGGATTTCAGACTCATTGCCGCCACCAACAAAATCCTGGAAGATGAAATTAAAAAAGGCAATTTCAGAGAAGATCTGTACTATCGCCTCAACGTGGTCAAAGCCAACATCCCCCCTTTGCGTGACAGGCTGGAGGACATTCCTTTGCTCATTAATCATTTCGTAGAAAAATACACCCAGGGCCCGGAGACTGCCGGGATTGTCACCGGTATTGACAAAGAAGCCGTCCAGCGGCTTTGTGACTATGAGTGGAAAGGCAATGTCAGGGAACTGGAAAATGTCATTGAAAGGGCGGTCATCCTGGCCCCGGGCAATACGATCACGATTTCGGACCTTCCGTCCCAGATCCGTAATCCCAAATCCGGCACACTTCAACTTGACGGCATTCCTGATGGCGTAGGCCTTTCCGAAACCCTTGCCGCAGTGGAAAAAAGAATGATCCTTCGGGCAATGAAGATGTCCGGCAATGTCCAGACCAAAGCAGCAAAGATCCTTGGCATCGGAAAAAGCGGATTAAACCAGAAACTAAAAAAATTCCATTTGGACAAGGAATTATAGGCCCATGGTGAAAACTGAATAATAAATAATGCCGGATCAGGGTTCAAAATTTTGAACTCTGAAAAAGATCATTATTTGGGGATGACGCTCTCTTTTCGAAAAAACGGAACACTTAAAGTTCAAAATTTTGAACTCATTCATGCCGTAACCACAGAAGCAGTTATCTTATCTTTCATAAATAAAATAAATATATGTATATTTTTCAAATAGTTACGATTTTATACAAGAACTTTTGAATTAAATGGCGGGATACTTGCATATAATGATTATCACTAACCTAAGGTTAGTTTTTTCATCTTTTTTTCCTTTTCTAAAAGAGGCTGCCTCCAGGCAGCCTTTTTTAGTTTATATTCTATTGAATCCGGGCCTGGGCTATGGCTTTATACATGGAATTGCCCCCATTTTCGGCAATTTTTTCATACATCTGACGGCCGGCAGCGGTATCATCGAGTTTTTCATAAATCAGCGCCAGGGCAAACCGGGCATCATCCTTTAAAAGATTTGATTCGCCCTTTTCCACACGCAAATAATAAGATTTTGCCTGTTCCATATCATCGTTCAATTCACAGATAGTTCCCATGGCGCAAAGCAAAAAGTTCTTGACGCCGGCCTTATCCCCCACAGCTGACAGTGCCCGGGAATACAAATCAAATGCCTGATCATACGCCTTAGCCTCAAAACATATTTTCCCGAAATTGATCAGTGCCATGCGCCCGGCACTGGTGTTTGGATATTCATCAAGCAGCGTTTGAAAATCATCCTTAACCGAATCATATCCTTTCCGGGCATCCCGGTCCTGGGAATATTGTTTTTCATATTTTTCATAGGCTTTGGCAGCCAGTTCAGACGCCTTGATCTCAGACTGTTTAAAACTGAACATAATCGCAGTAAAAACAACCACGACGCCAACCAGAGCCCCGGCTAAAATCATCAACTGTTTTTTGTGGGCATAGGCCCATTCAACGGATTTGGACAGACTCTCCTGGAACGGATCCATCTGCGTCAGTTCTTTCTTCCGCTCATTCGATACGCCTTGATTTGCCATGAATTTTTTACCTTATAAAAATTAATTAGTTATCCAACTATCTTTCTGGTTATTTATCAGGGCTACCACACCAAATTTTTAAAAATCCAGCCCACTTCGCCGTCAGCATGCTCAATATTAATCCAGTCCCCTTTACGTCTGATCACTTTGAAAGGGACCCCTCTCTCCACTCTGAGTATAATATCGCTTGATTTATCCGGTTTTGAGCGGACATTGCATTTTGATTTTATTGAAATCACCGTATTTGTTTTTCCCAGCAGGCTTTTATGAATCCAGGCCGTATCCCCTTCAAAATCCTTTACCTCGTACCAGTCCTTTTTTTTATTGATCACAAGAAAAGGGTGATATCTCTCCACCTGCCACAACACTTTATATTTTGTTCCCGAACCGTTTCTCAAATTGGCAATAGAAGATCTTACCGATAGCCGTTCCGAGGCCACCGCAATGCCGACAAATAAAAAAATAAAAAGAGAACAAACTGAAATTATAAAAATAATCGTCTTTTTTACACGATACATAAACATCTCCGGTCCACGATAGTTTCAATTACGCCGTACTCGGTATACCAGAAAAACACCGCGGCATGCAAGGTATTCGGATGCAAAGAAATTACGGTGTGATGTTCTCCACAAAAATTTTTGACGCATCCTTTTCTGACAGAAAAAACCGATGCCCCCGCACCATGACCTCAATGGAGTCTGATGACGGTTTGCTATTAATTACCCGGACAATAACGCCCTGGTGAAACCCCATCTTTCCCAGGCGTCGCCGTGAAAAGTGCCCACCATTCACCCGGGCAATACTGCCCTGTTTTCCGGGTGCCATTCGGGTAATTGGAAGGGACTCATTGAAAAAAGGCAGACTCTCGCCCCCTGACCCGTCATTGGATATCCCCTCGGGTCTTTTCTCTGGGCGAACCCAAATTTTGGAAGCCATCCCTGCACACAGAATCAACCGGTTGCAATCTGATGCAATGACAATCTGGCCACCAATGGCACTGGAAATAATCTCAACGAAGATACCCGTCCGAAGCCCCATGGAAGCAAACCGCATTTGCATCTTCCTGCCGGCAGCCACATTGACGATCTCAACCTTTTCTCCGATTCTGGCCCTGGATAAAGGGATCAGATTATCCCTTTGCGCCATACACTGATTGCAAAGGCCATAAATCTCCATTTTATGCTGGAGCATAAAAAAACCATATTTGGCTGCCATCTTTTCCTGAAGATCTTCTAAATCGTCATCTTTGAACTCAATAATGGTACCGCATTTGGTACAGATCATATGATCATGATGCACCCCAAGCTGACGGTGTTCATATAGAAGGGTTCCATCCCGGTCAAACACGACCTGACTTGCAAATCCCAACCGGCACAACTGTTCCATGCACTGCAGCAGAAATTCATTATCCACACGCAGGCCATCCTGCCTGACTTGATCGGCAATCTGAGCAAGACTTACATGGCCCTCCAATTTTAAAAAAGACTCCAGTATCTGAAACCGTTCCTCAAAGCGATCAAGCCCCCGCCAGCCAAAAAGGCGACGGAACTGCTCTTTTTCCTGCTCATGCCTGTCCGGCATATTTTTTAACTCCTCTTTAACACCCATGACTAACAAACTATCCTTAGATTAAACCTTTCATAAAAACCATATAAATAATATAGGAGCAATACCTTGTCAATATAGCTATTTACCCAAACCCACCGTCGAATATCGTTTGACACCGGTTACCGGCTTCTTTTAGAATAAAGGTATTTTTTTAGGAGCCCGGTAAAAAACACAAGGAGGCCACATGGGAACCGACAACCTGATTTATCTTGAAATACTGGAGTGGTTTGACGAAACCGGACAGGAACTGGTTCACCGCCTGCCCGAAAAAGGCTCCGGTGAAATCAAATTCGGGGCCCAGCTCATTGTCCGGGAAAGCCAGGCCGCAGTCTTCTTTTACAAGGGAAAGGCCGTTGGCGCTTTTGGGCCCGGACGGCACACCTTAAAAACCGCGAACATACCCATTCTGACAAAAATTGCCAGCCTTCCCTGGGCCATGGAAAGTCCGCTGAAAGCCGAAGTCTATTTTGCCAATTTAAAAACATTTACCAACCTGAAATGGGGGACCCGGGACCCGGTGGCATTCAAGGATAAGGACCTTGGTCTGGTAAGACTCAGGGCCTTTGGTGTTTTTAACTTAAAAATTGTCCAGCCGGTCCTGTTCATCAACACCCTGGCCGGTACACAAGGCATTTACACAAGTGCCGATATAAGCGATTACCTCAACCAGGTGGTGGTGTCCAGGTTCAACGATTATATTGGAGAGAAGGTATCCTCCATCTTTGATTTGCCGGAACATTACGATGAACTGGGAAAGGGACTGGCCCAAAGGCTGCGTAAGGATTTCAGTGCGTTCGGGCTGAATCTGACGCATCTTTACATCAATGCCATCACCCCGCCCCCCGAGGTTCAGCAGGCCATTGATGACAAAAGCCGGTTAGGGCTGTTTGACGACATGAATAAATTGATGCAGATGAAAACCGCCATGGCCATGGAAAAGGTTGCTGATAACCCCCAGGGCATTGCTTCAGACGGCGCCCAGGCAGGCTTAGGGTTAGGCCTTGGCATGATGCTGCCCGGCATATTTTCCCAGCAGATGCACTCCCCGCCGGGACAGCCGGCAGACCAGACCGTGCAGACCACAGCCTGCCCGGAATGCCAAAGCCGGATTCCCCTGAACGCAAAATTTTGTCCCCAGTGCGGTCACCAGCAGGTAATCTTTGCCCAGTGCCAGTATTGCGGCAAAAACATCACACCCGGCACAAAATTCTGCCCCAGATGCGGAAAACAGGTCGTAGAAAAAACAAAAGAAAAAATCTGCGGCAATTGCGGGGCAAAAAATCTGCCTGATTCACTTTTCTGCAACCAGTGCGGAGAAAAATATTAACTACGCCGTCCAGCATCAATGTTCCCAGTGCGGGGCCCCTGTCTCTTTAGGGGAAGAAACCCGGTTCTTTGTGTGCCAATTCTGCCGGGTCCGGTCCTGTATTTCCCAGAAAGGATTTCCCAGGTACTATCTGTCCTGCTCCCCCAATGTTCCCCAAGAAGCACAACTGATATACCTGCCCTATTGGCGTTTCAAAGGCGTGCGTTATATGTGTACCGCATCCGGTATAACACCCAGATTTACGGATATCTCCGCCCTGGCTTTGGCAGATATACCGCCCCAGGTTCCATTTTCTTTAGGGCTGAGATCCCAGGCCATACCCATGAAACTGATCAGGCCTGATACCCAAGGAAAATTTTTCCGGCCCCTGCCCACGGCAATGGTATTAAAAGATAAAACATTGGGTTTAAAACCGGAGAAGATCGCCTTTAAAGAGGATATCGGGGAAACCTTCAGTCTTATTTATTCTCCGTTTTACATCAGGCAGCAACATCTTGTGGATGGGGTTACCAATCAAACGTTGCCCCTGGAAAAACCGATTACCCCGGATATATTCGATCTTGATCGGGTCCGGCCTGGTATTGAAACCCA
Organism: uncultured Desulfobacter sp.; assembly: GCF_963675255.1. Taxonomy (GTDB): domain Bacteria; phylum Desulfobacterota; class Desulfobacteria; order Desulfobacterales; family Desulfobacteraceae; genus Desulfobacter. The sequence continues at coordinate 1,899,380 of NZ_OY775937.1, read as the reverse complement.
TTTCATTGCCGGCATTTGCCCGGGCTGCGGGGCGGATCTTGAGGGCAGTGGCGATTCACTGGCCCTGGTATGCCGAAACTGTCATTCCTTGTGGCGGGCCAAGGGAAAGACGCTTGCAAAAATCAAATTCAGTACCGCAGCCCCTGCCCACAAAGATGACATCATGCTGCCGTTCTGGCGGATCAACGCCGATATCTCGCCCATCAGTCTGTCCAGCCATGCGGATTTGGCCAGAATGGCAAACCTACCACTGGCAATTCCCCGGAAGTGGGAGAAAAAACCTGTGCATTTCTGGAGTCCGGCATTTAAAATCCGTCCCAACCTTTTTTTACGGCTGTTAAGTCAAATAACGTCAGCCCAGCTGGAACCGCCCCTGTCCCAAACCGTTGAAGACAATTTTTACCAGCCCGTAAATCTACCCGCTTCCGAGGCCATCCAGACCGTTCGAATTACCATGGCGGCCCTGCTGAAACCCAGAAAAGAAATTCTTGAGTGTTTACCCGAAACGAATGTGGTTCCCCAAAGTGTATCCCTGATTTTTCTGCCCTTTAAGTCATCCCAGCATGATATTATCCACCCGGATTTAGGTATTAGCATCAATAAAAAAGCCTTGGCGTTGTCCGGCAACCTGTAACACGAGGATCGAATGACACAACTGAACCCTGAAACAACAACAAAGTACGCCGTCAACACGCCTGAAGACCTGGGCCAATATCTGCTCAGCCCCCTTGCCATCGGCAACAAAATTATTTCCAACCGGATGGTGCTTGCCCCCATGGCAGGGTTGGGACACATCGCGTTCAGGCAGCTTGTGACCCAGTTTTCAGGATTCGGCCTGCTGTTCACAGGAATGTGCTCGGCCAAAGCCGTTCCCCATGAAAACCCCGAAAAATCCCATATATTTTCCTGGCGGCCCGAGGAACTGGAGCACACAGTATGCCAGATATTTGGGGCAGAACCTGAAATCATGGCCCAGGCGGCCCGGCGCATTGAAGCCGAAGGATTTTTCGGGGTGGACTTGAATTTCGGGTGTTCCGTTGCCGCAATCTGCAAAAAAGGATGTGGCGCCGCACTTTTAAAGACACCGGACAAGGCCGTGAACATTGTATCCGCAGTCAGAAAAGCTGTATCATGCCCGGTTTTTGTCAAATTCAGAACCGGATGGAAGGATGATCAGCACTTTCCTGTGACCATGGCCCAAGCCTTTGAAAATGCCGGGACTGATGCCCTGACCTTTCATCCCCGGGTCGCCCCGGACAGAAGAAGCCGAAGCCCCAGATGGGAGCTGATCGGCAAAGTCCAGGACGCCGTCACCATTCCCGTATTCGGCAACGGGAACCTGTTTGCCCCCGAACATGGTATCAGAATGATCCGGGAAACCGGCTGCCGGGGTCTCTCCATTGGCAGAATGGCCGTGGCCCAGCCCTGGATTTTTGCCCAGTGGACAAAAGGCTTTAAACCGGAACCATCCATTTATATGGAAACCGCCCTGGACATGACACGGCTTTTAAGCGCCCATTATGAAGACTATTTTGCCCTGAAGATGTTTAAAAAATTTGCTCCCTATTTTTGTGCCAATTTCAAATTCTCCAACGCCATTTTAAAATCCATGATACGGGCTGAAAATATGAACGAACTTTGTGACAACATACGGCATCTTCTGGACCCGCCGCCCCAGACATTACGCCTGCCCAATATCAATCTGTTCGTTTGACAATCTTGTTTTCACCAGATATATGCTAAGTAAATAATGACAAAAAACAATAAATTAGACCTGACACGATTTGAATGCCTGGGTTGCGGGGCCTGCTGCAGACAAAGTGGATACGTCCGCCTGGGTGCGAGAGAACCGGATATCATTGCCGAATTTCTAAATATGGATGTCCGGGATTTTATAGAGACTTTCACCTGCCTGACCCGGGACCGCAACGGGCTTTCAATTATTGATGCACCTGACGGCTCCTGTATTTTCCTGGACAGCAATGGGTGCCGCATCAATCCTGTCAAACCTGCTCAGTGCCGGGACTTTCCAGTCAAATGGAGATTTTCAGGTTTTGAACAAATTTGCCAATGGGCTCGACAGATTGTTACAGAATAGCTGTATTGAAAATCTATATGTTTCTAAAAATAATCATCAAGTCTGTCTATTTGACTTGATGGTCATTCAAGTTTTAAATTAAATCAATTTATCACATAGGCACACCCAATAAACGGCCTCTACAAGGAGAACTTAAAATAGAATGGTAAAAGAACTTGACTGCAGAAAAATGGATTGTCCGGCACCTGTGCTGGAAACAAAAAAAAGCCTTGAGAACGACGCTTTGTCGAAAATCCGGGTGCTGGTGGACAACGACGCTGCCGTCGAAAACGTCAGCCGATTTCTAACCTATGCCGGTTTTGAGGTCGGCGTGGAATCCGAGGGAACCATGTCTGTTGTGGAAGGCACCCGGGACCAGGCCGCTGCGGTTAAACTTGCTTCCGGGCCGGCCGGGCGGTCAGCCTCTGGCACCGAATCGTCGACAGAGGACAGCCCGGCAAAAATCATGGTGATGGTCGCCTCCAACAAATTTGGTGTTGGGGATGATGATTTAGGCACAAAGCTGATGATCAATTTCATCAAAACCCTTAAAGAAATGGGAAAAGATCTATGGCGCCTGATTTTTGTCAACCATGGCGTCACTCTTGCCACGGTTGATTCTGCAGTGCTTGAAGAATTACGTGCGTTTGAAGAATCAGGCGTCACCATTCTTGTATGCGGAACCTGCCTGACCCACCTGGATCTGATGGAAAAAAAAGCCATAGGCCAGACCACCAATATGCTGGATATTGTCACAGCCATGCAATTAGCCGACAAGGTAATCAATCTATAAAGGACTCAATTTTGGGTTACAAAAAATTCGTCAATGATGTGATCGGCTTTTAATCGGTTACCGTAGGTCTGGGCACTTTTCTGATCAGTGAACTCAGATACACGAACCAGATACCAAGTTTTGCCCCCGCCGTCCATAACCTTGATGGTGGGTTCAACCCCTTTTTTGGCAAGAGTTGCCATATAATTATCGGCATGGGCTTTTTTATGGTAGGCAGCCACCTGGATGGTAAACGGTTTTGGAATCACAACCTTTATCTGCTGGGCTGGCTGCTCTGCTGTTTTAAACATATGAGAAAGCGTACCCCATATAAAGAAAACCAGCCAGACGCCTAAGCCGGCAATCATGACGCCCCGCACCCGCCCCCACCATTTTTCCCGGGCTTGTATCAGATTTAAAACAGCGTATTTGGCTTTTCCGGTTCTGTCTGCGATAAAAAAGCCCCCCCCAGTCACTTTTCTGCTGATTCCGGACATCAGGGCTGACATCCGGCTGGACGTTTGCTGCCCGGCATAGATATCATCTTCCGGCCACCACCCTGCCGGGCCGTCTCCAAATGCCTGGTCACCCAGGCTTGTCAACAGGCCGTCGCCCCCTTGATCCTTGGGAATAAATGTCATCAAACCACCCCTTTCATCCCCAAGTGTACCCGATCCCGGCTCCAGCATTTCCAGTTCAGGTTCAAATTCCGGCTCAGGCGTATCCAGGCGTTCCGACATCATGTCCCGGATCGCTTCAGCCCGGGTCTTATCCTGTTGTGATGCGTCTTTGTCTCCACCTGTCATGTCAATCATTTCCAGAAAGGATCGGTACAAACGCCTCGCTGAAAAATCCATCCGGCCCTGGTCCAAAAAAACATCCACCAGTATCGGGCAAAGCTCAGGATCTGCATACCAGCTATCTGCCAAAGCCGTCAGTATGGACTGGGGAAAAGTTCCGGACATATCCTGATCGTGGACACGTTCAAGCCAAAACCGGGCAAGGCTCTGGTCCTTGGGATTTTGTGCCAGCCAGGCACTGGCAGCCCCCTGGATTTCCCGGCGCCGGCTGCCCGACGCCAGATAAAACCGTGCCAGGGAAGAAATGAGCATCGGCTTTGCCCGCCGTGCAGCCAACGGAGATATCCAGGCACTGTCATAAATCCGAACCGCCCGGATAAACTTTTTTTCAGCCCGGGTGGCAATACCGGAACGCTCCCACAACTGCGCGTCCCGGACCAGTTTCTTTATGCGCCAGAACCCTACAACATCCATGAATATACCAAGTCCCAGACCGCAGAATACATACATCAGGGGGATAAATACCGAAGCAGGCATATCCGAAAGCCACCCGGACAACCGGGGAAACAAAATAAACCCCGAAGGCAAAACCATCAGGTTTGTCAGCCAAAACCGGACGCTGATATGTCGAACAATACGAACCATCTTAATATCCCCGGCAAGGGTTTTGGCCCTTTTTCAACGCGACACGAATGGTGCCGGAAGAATCTGCCACGGGCTGCGACGCATCTGTGCCATCAACCATATTTTGATTTTGCCGGGAAACAGACAGACCCCCCGTGGTTTTTTCCACTATTTCATACCGGATATCCGGCGGCACCAAAAAATCACGCTCCGGCTCATTTTTCATGGCCCGGATCATGAAATCCGTCCAGATCGGCACAGCTCCGCGTCCCCCGGTAATTCCTCTGCGATTTTTATCTTTAAGTTTTTTCTTCTTGTCATACCCGGTCCATACGGATACGCAAAGGGACGGGGTAAACCCGGTGAACCAGGCATCATTATAATTGTCCGTGGTGCCGGTTTTCCCGGCTGCCGGACGCTTGAATCCCAGACGCCGGACTCCCCTGCCCGATCCAAAGTCCACAACGCCCTGCATCATGTCCACCACCTGGAAAGCTGTTGCCGCATCCAATACCCTGCGATCCTTGACAATATGCTCAAAAAGCACCCTGCCCCTTGCATCCTCAATCCGCCAAAATAAAAATGGTTTATGATAAATGCCCAGAGAGGCCAAGGTGGAAAAACCGGCTGCCATATCCATGATGCTGACATCAGACGTACCCAGGGCCAGGGAATATACGGATTTTAACGGACTTTTTACACCACAGGCCTGGGCCACATCCTCCACAGCAGCAGGCCCCACATCTGCCACCACCTGGGCCGCAATGCTGTTCACCGAATGGATCAGGGCCTGCTTAAGGATCATGGGACCCCTGTATCTTTTCTCAAAATTCTGGGGGGACCAGTCAGGTGCCCCTTTAATGGGAATGGCCACAGGCCTGTCCTGGAAAACGCTGGCCGGGTGCAGTTTTCTATCTCTGAAAGCGGCATAGTATAAAAAAGGTTTAAATCCGCTGCCGGCCTGGCGCCTGCTATTCAAGGCCCGGTTGAATTCACTGGTATAATAATCCCTGCCGCCCACCATGGCCTTAACCGCTCCGCTGGCGGTATCAATCGCCACCAAGGCCGCCTGGGGTTTGTCGCCCACCCCTTGATCCAGCCCCATGAGTTCATCAAGCCGGGCCATCCCATCCATTACCGCGGTACTGGCATCGGCCTGGAGTCTTGAATCCATGGTAGAGTAAACCTTAATGCCGCCATGATACACCACATCCTCGCCGTACATTTTTACGAGTTCTTGGATCATGGCATCCAGAAAATAACTGCCGGTACGGGCATCTTTGCGGCCATCGTGCAGTTCCGGACGAAAGGCATCGGTCCTAGCGGCCTCATCTGCTGAAATAAACCCAGCCGCCACCATGCGGTTTAACACCACCCGCCGCCGGGCAAGAGCTTTATCATAATGCCGGAAAGGATTATACTGGGTGGGAGATTTGGGAAGACCCGCAAGCAATGCAGCTTCCGGCAGGGTCAAATCCTGGGCCGATTTATCAAAATACATGCGGGCGGCTCTTTCAATGCCCTGGGCCCCGGCCCCGAAATGGATCTGATTGATATAGGCCTCAAGTATCTGCTCCTTGGTATTGGCCTGCTCAATCTGAAATGCCACCAGCATTTCCTTGAATTTGCGCTGCCAGGTCTTTTCAAAACTGAAAAAAAGATTCTTGGCCAACTGTTGGGTAATGGTTGAGGCACCTTCAATCCGGCCGGGTTCAAACAAGGTGATATACAAGGCTTTAATGGTACGAAGCTTATTTACACCATGATGTTCAAAAAATCTGTGATCCTCGGTGGCTACAATGGCATTAAGAAAATCCGGAGACACCATGTCCAGGGAAACGGATGTTTTTTCTCCAAGGGCAATGAGTACCTGGCCGTCTGCGGCATAGATCAAACTCTGGGGGGTTTCAATAATACGGCTTAAAGGCGATGGCAGTTTGGGAAGGTCCTGGGCAATATGAAAAATCATCAGGCAGCATGCTGCAGCCATGATACCAACGGCAAGGAGCCCTGTATAAAACAGCAGCCGCACCAGGGAGACCAGCCATGAAAACAACCGCATCACCCTTCCCCCTTCATCACCAGGGTCAATTGCCAGACCGCCCATTCCCGGGCTTTAACCGCCACCACCCTGGATTCGCCCAGGTGCCGGAATTCAAATCCCAGGCTGATAAAACCGTCCTGGGCGGAATTGCCCACCCCCACCCGATCAATAAAGCCTTTTTCAGATAAAAGATCTTCCGTATTTAGAATCAGATCGGATCTCATGTCCCCTGGCAGCCTTGAGACGGCTGTAAAGAAAAGGGATGCCGGATAAATTCTGCCAAAAAATTCAGGGGCATCATCCAAGGTTCCCGGAATCACGGCGCGATTGCCGTTGTTGCCCAAGGTCTGGACATCCAGATCTACCTGCTGAACAACCCGGTTCTGGGTATCAATGAAAAAAATCTTCATGCCGCCCATGCGGCCTTCGCAGAAAATCCGGTCGGTGACACCGCCGTTGAGCAGCCACACCAGGCGCACCGGATCCACCACATTCCTGCGGCGGTAGGGGGGTAAAGACAAATACAACGCCCGGAACCGCTCCTTGTCCAGTGTGGCCCACTCCCCAGGCCCGAGTTTAGCCGCCAAGTCTGCAAAGGAATCTGCAGTCCTCACTGTTCGTCCGGCGCTTTCACGCGCAAGTGCCATTTGATCCAGGGATTGTAACGCATTAACCATGTGCCTTCCCGCGTCCCAGATGGCACCGTTTTCAGGGCGGGTGTCATTGGTAAAAGAAAGATAATTGCCCACCAGGCGTTCGCACCAGTCAAAACGGAATTCAGATATAAGAATAATACAGGTGACCAAAAAAACGGCCAAATTTAAAACCGAGCAGAGCCGTTTGAACCACTCCCCCAGGTTCCCCGGCTCATACCAGTTTTGCGCGCGCAGAGTCATAAAAGGAACAAAAAAATATCACGCTTTGCCCGCAGCTTTCATCGAATCATTGAACACAGCATACATCTGTTCATGTTCGGACAGGGCCACGGCCAAAACATTATCCACCAGGGAGGCGTCTTCCTGCTCAAGATCCTGGGATTTTATCACATAATTCGCGCTCAGCTCCAAGGCCGTCATGGCATTACCGGTCTCAAAATCCGGGCCGAGCCGGACAAGACAAATCTTACGGCGAAGGAACATATCCATATTGTTCATGTAAGCAGCAAGAGCCTTGTCAGTATCAAAGGCTTCATCAATCACCACCAGCGGGTAAACATAATATTCAAGATTTTTCAGTGCCTGGGCCAGCGTTTCAGGCACAACAGCCTTCAACCCGGCATGTTTCAGCCCAGCCATAATCCGGTTGCGGGCCAGGCACGGTGCGATGCAGACCAGCGCCTGCTTCAGCCCGCCGGCCTGAAGCTTAGGCGTATCCGGGCCCATGTCGGCCGCATGCGGCTCAAAACCGGAACCCTCCGGGAAGGAGGCCGATGCTTTAACGGGAACAGAGGCCCCGCATTTGGGACATTTGAATGAAAAATCCTTGTCTTTTGGTATCTTATCATCAGGCAGGTTTGCATTAATGCCGCATGTCGGGCAAGCAATCTTCATAATAAGTCATCCTCCTCTCCCCCGTAACCGCGGTCAATCTCAAGGGACTGAATGCCACTGGTGGATATACCCCTGGCACTCTTGATCCGGTCAAGCCCCCTGCCCACAATATCCTTGCGTGACGCATAGGCCATGGCCGTATTTTCGTCTATCTTTCCCCCTTCATACAAATTTACAATAAACTCGTCAAAGGAAATCATCCCCTGGGGTTTACCGGCAACAATAATGTCATTATAGGTCTTTCCTTCAGACTCTCCGTTTAAAATGGTATCCTTGACCCGCAGATTGGTGGCCATGATTTCAAAGGCGGCCACGCGCCCTCCGCCCACCTTGGGCAAAAGCCGCTGGGCCACCACCCACCGGACAGTGTCGGCCAGACGAATGCGAATCTGTGTTTCCTCTTCCGTGGAAAACATGCCCAGCAGGCGGTTGATGGTCTGTCCGGCATCCACGGTGTGCAGCGTGGAGACCACCAGATGACCGGTCTCGGCAGCGGCCAAGCCGATTTCAACCGTTTCCCGGTCACGCATTTCGCCCACCAGAATAACCTTGGGGGCCTGGCGCAAGGCCGCCCGCAGGCCCGAAGCAAAGGTGTCGAAATCCATCCCCAGTTCCCGCTGATTAAAGGTGGATCGTTTCTGGGTATGCTGGTACTCTATGGGATCTTCCAGGGTAATCACATGCACGGATTTGGTCTCATTGATCTTATCTAAAAGCGCGGCCAGTGAGGTGGATTTGCCTGAACCTGTGGAACCTGTAACAAAGATGATGCCGTTCTTCTCCTCGGCCATTTTATGAAAACTTTCCGGCAGATTGAGTTTTTCAATGGAAGGGATGGTGGTTTCAAGTTTTCTTAATACAATGGCGTATTTGCCTGACCTGGAAAAAATGTTCACCCTGAATCTTGCCTTGGTACTCAGCTGGTAAGATAAATCACAGCTGCCTTCCCGCAGCAGGGTTTCAAGCTGTTTTCTGTCATTATTGATAAGATTGAGGGCCATAACCTCAGTTTGAAACGGCGTCAGGATACGAAATTCCGGCCCCAGATCAATGGCTGTAAGCTGTCCTGAACTCTCCACCTGGAGGGGTTTTCCCGGCGTAATGTTCAGGTCCGACACATTATCGTGGGAATCCAACATTTTGGTAAGGATATAATCAAGCTGCTGTTTTTTCATGCCTTGCTCCTATTATTGGACAAACCCGGCGATCACGCTTCTGTGAAATCCGCAGGCGGCTTTTTAAGAAACGGCCGGAACAATGATTTGTTATTTGCCTTTGCATAGGCCTCATCAGGACTGATTTTCCCCTGTTGATACAGCGCCATGATGGCATCGTCCAGAAGCTGCATCCCGAACTGCTTGCCGGTCTGGATCATGGAAGGAATCTGATGGGTTTTGGAATCACGGATAAGATTTCTGACCGCAGGGGTTGCCACAAGGATTTCCATTGCGGCACAACGGCCTTTTTTGTCAATCCGTTTAAACAGCACCTGGGCCACGATGGCACGAAGGCCGTCTGCCAGTGTGGATCGAATCTGGGCCTGTTCGGTGCTGGGAAAAACTTCAACAAGCCTGTCCACGGTTTTATGGGCGCTTGATGTATGCAGGGTGCCAAAGACCAGATGACCGGTGGACGCTGCTTCAACAGCCAGGGAAATGGTTTCAAGATCTCGAAGCTCGCCCACCAGGATAATATCCGGATCCTCACGCAGCGCACCGCGAAGTGCAGAGGAAAAGGTTTTGGTATGGGTCCCCACTTCCCTGTGGTTCACAATACATTTCTGGCTTTTGTGAACAAACTCAATGGGATCTTCCACAGTAATAATATGGTCTTTTCTGTTTCTGTTGGCCTGGTCAATGACGGCAGCCAAGGTGGTTGATTTACCGGAACCGGTGGGCCCTGTCACCAGTACAAGCCCCCTAGGCAGATCTGCAAGTTTTGAAATCACCGCCGGCAACCCTAGTTCTTCGGCAGTCAGGATATTCGATGGAATTTCGCGAAATACCGCGGCTATGCCGTTTTTCTGCATAAAATAATTGGCCCTGTAACGGGCAAGGCCAGGAATTTCATACCCAAAATCAACATCCCCGGTCTCCTCAAATTCCTTAATTTTTTCCTGGGAGGTGATCTCATAAAGCATGCCGCGCAGTTTATCATTGGTCAGCTTATCGTATTTAATTCGTTCAATATCGCCGTGAAGTCTTAAAGCCGGCTGCTGCCCCGCAGTCAGGTGCAAGTCGGACGCCCCCTGGTCATTCATAAGCTTGAAAAAAGCATCAATTTCAGCCATTTTTTCCCCTGTTATTTTGTTGTTTGCCCCCTGACGGAGAATATTGCAAACGCCTATCCATAACGCAATATAGCCCTGTATGATAAGGGCGTATCGCCAAAAATTTCAGATGAACGATAGGCTGTTACAAAATACCAATTTTCCCAATTTCTTCGTTGGAAAAATAAATTTGATCCTCAGAATACTGCATGTATGCCTGCGGTCAAATGGATTTTCCACCTTGAACTTGAAAAAATTATCTATTCCGTAACAGCCTATCGAGTGAAAGGAATCAGGCCCGACGAATAAATTTCAGGCCCGTTTCTGATTCGTCGGCCGCTTTGTTTTCTTCTTTGGTCATCTCAAGCAATTTTGAGTGCGATTCAAGCACAGAACTAATCTGCATTTCAAGCTGGATACGCTGGCGTTTGAGTTCCGTAATATCGCTGTGTAACTGGGAAAGACGTTTATGGGCCTGGTTCAGAATTTTTTCAGCCTCAACTTCTGCGTTGGCAATTGTTACCTGGGCCGATTTTTCCGCGTTCTCCTTCATCTGATCCAGTACTTTCTGGGACTGAATCATGGCATTCTTCATTGATTCTTCGCGCTTTCTATACCCCTGGTTTTCCAAATTCAGCCGGCGATTTTTCTGCTTCAAATTTTCCAGGGCAATTTCCTGAGATTCAAGTTCCTTTGCCACTTCTTCAAGAAAGGCATCCACTTCCTGCACATCAAACCCTCTGAAACGGGTCGAAAATTCTTTTTGTTTGATCACCAGTGGTGTAACACCCATGAATAAACTTCCTTTATGGTTATCTCTCGATGGTCAAGTTTTTGTTAATTTACCCAACTTCGGCGTTGGAAAATTTTTTTAATCCTCAAAATATATTATATATTCCTCCGGTTAAAAATTAATTCCGCCTTGAATTTGAACAAATTCCCTAAAAACTTAATTATCGAATATTACAGTATCACATTGAGCGGGCCAGACCGATGAGGCTCTTTACAAGAAAATTCTGAAGAAAAATAATAACTAAAAATACAACAATCGGGGACATGTCCAGACCGCCGAAGGTCACGGGAAGATGTTTACGGATTTGGTAAAACACCGGTTCCGTTGCCTTGCGGAGGAACCGGACTATTGGGTTGTACGGATCCGGATTCACCCAGGACAGTACGGCCGAGGCAATAACAATCCATAAATAAATATTTAAAGCATAGTCAAGAACAATGGCAACAGCCATAAAGAAATTGGACAATATCAACATTCTACATCACCCTGGTTCAGGTTATTTTTAATAGACTTTGGTACCGTGAAACAATTGAAAAGTCAAGTTTTTTTGGCTTTTTCTCTACTTCATCGCAGTTTTGGAACCCAATGTTCCTTAAAATAATGTTCAGTTAATTTTAAAAAATTTTACACATTAAAATTAAGACCCGTACCGATCCACAAACGAAATATTCCTTCCCAAAAAACAGTGTGTCTGTTAAAAAACAATGACCGTTTAATCTGATCCCGAGCCATAGGGCCATGAAAATTTACTTTTAAAGAATACGTTTAAATCATTTTGAAACAATTAATCAGCTTCATAAAAACACTTTTTACCGGAAAAGCCCACAAACAAGATGCCGGCACAACTATTCCGGAACCCCCGACACCCGAACCGGCTCCCCCCCCCCCTGACAAGGAAGCCCGGACGGTTAAAAAGCCCCACCCAACCCCCAGAAAACCGCGCTGGACTATAGAAAAATTCCAGGTCGAACCCCAGGAGGGAAAAACCCGGTTCCATGACTTTAAGCTTACCACAGGGCTGATGCATGCCATCTGTGATCTTAATTTTAAATACTGCACAGATATCCAGGCTCGGCTTCTCCCCCACACCCTTGACGGTCGGGATGCTACGGCCAAGGCCCAGACCGGAACAGGCAAAAGTGCCACCTTTATAATTACCTTGATTGATCGGTTTGTCCGCACATCCGTCAAGCGGGAAAAAAAGTACCCCCGGGCCCTGATCCTTGCCCCCACAAGGGAACTGGTTTACCAGATTGAAAAGGACTTCAAGGGGCTTGCCAAATATTCCCATCTTCGAATTGTCCCGATTTTTGGCGGCACGGATTATCACAAGCAGCAGACCCTCCTCACGGACAAACCCGTGGACGTCATAGCCGCAACCCCGGGACGCCTTCTGGACTTTATCTCAAAAAAACTGATTGATCTGTCCAGGGTGGAAATTGTTGTTATTGACGAGGCGGATCGAATGCTGGACATGGGATTTATTCCGGATGTACGCCGCCTGATTTACATGACACCCCACAAGGACAAACGCCAGACCCTGTTTTTTTCCGCCACCCTCACAGACGATGTGCTCCGCCTGGCCGATTCCTGGACCCGGGATGCCGTGCGCATTGAAATCGACCCGGAACAGGCGGCTGCGAACACCATCACCCAGATTGTTTATCTGACCACGGAAGAGGATAAATTTAAAAATGTCTGCAACCTTTTAATCAGTGAAAAACTCGAGCGGGTTATCATCTTTGTCAACCGAAAGGATACGGCCCGGTATCTGTCAGAAAAATTATCCAGATACGGCCTGAACGCAGGGGTCCTATCCGGGGACGTGGCCCAGGACAAGCGCTTCAAGGTACTCAATAGGTTTAAGACCGGGGATCTCAATTTCCTGGTAGCAACGGATGTGGCGGCCAGAGGTCTTCACATTGAAAACATCAGCCATGTAATCAACTATGATCTGCCCATAGAACCCGAGCATTACATTCATCGAATCGGACGCACCGGCAGGGCCGGCGCCACCGGCACCTCAATAAGCTTTGCCGATGAAATGAGTTCGTTTCAAATTCCGAAAATTGAAGAGGTCCTTGGCCACAAGGTCAGCTGCGAATATCCCACAGCAACCCTGGAGGCGGATCTGCCGACACCGGCCCCACGTCCTTCAAAAAAATCGTTTAAGCAAAATCAAACAAAAGGGGTTAATAAAGGAAAAAAGCCTTACGGGAGACGAAGAAGTCCCCCCAAAAAAACGGCACCCAAACGACCATGACCTGGTGGTCCCGGTTGACACCCAACCATGTTCAATGTAAAAATAACCCAAGTATTTACAGTATCTGTCCATAAACAAGGAGTAACACCAATATATGTTTGGTCTAGGAATGCCGGAAATTTTACTTATTCTGGCCATAGCCCTTATCGTCATAGGCCCGCAGAAACTGCCGGAAGTAGCAAAAATGCTTGGTAAAGCCATGGGGGAATTCAAACGATCCGCCCAGGATCTAAAAGATTCCATTGATATAGAAACCACGGTAAAAGAAGTCAATCCGAAGCCTGTTAAAAAAAAACTCAAGGATGTTGTTAAGGATATAGGTACGGAAGACCCCAAACCACAGCAGGCTTCTGATAAACCGGAGAGCTCTGACAAGGCGGATGACGACCTCAAAGACAAGACAATCCCGGAACAGGGGCGTCCTGATGCAGACCCTCCGTCCCCGGCTTCACCGCCCGAAACAGAAACATCCAACTCTAAAAAATAAACCTATCAGGTATCTGACATGAGCGACCAGGAAGAAAGAAGTCCTTTTACCGAGCACCTGGGGGAGTTGCGGGATCGCCTGATCCACGCCTTTATTGCCGTGGGTGTGGGTTTTGTTGCCGCCTATTTTTTCAAAGAACAACTGTTTGACATTCTGACGGCCCCCCTGGTAACCGCCATGGCAAAAAGCGGCAATGCAAAACTGATTTTCACAGGATTGCCCGAAGCCTTTTTCACCTATCTTAAAGTGGCGCTGCTGGCAGGCATTATCCTTGCCACCCCGGTACTGTTTTATGAATTCTGGATGTTTGTCTCTCCGGGGCTGTACCGGGAAGAAAAAAAATATATCCTACCCATAATCATTTTATCGCTTATTTTCTTTATTGCCGGTGCTTCATTCGGGTATTTTATTGTTTTTCCATACGGGTTCCAGTTTTTCCTAGGCTTTACCACGGAAACCATCCAGGCCATGCCTTCCATGAAGGAGTACCTTTCCTTTGCATCGAAAATGCTTCTGGCCTTTGGATTTGTTTTTGAGCTGCCCCTTGTCCTGACTTTTTTATCCCGCATGGGCCTGGTGACACCCACCTTTCTAAAGAAAAACAGAAAATATGCCCTGCTTGTGTTTTTTGTGGGCGCGGCAATGATTACCCCACCGGATGTGGTTACCCAGATCATGATGGCCATGCCGTTGATTCTTTTGTATGAAATCGGTATTCTCGGAGCAAAAATTTTCGGCAAAAAATCTAAACGGATAGTGAAGCAGAGGATGATAATGAACAGGAAGATGAGACCTCAGAATTTGACACCGATCCTAAAACAGATGATATAGACAGTGAATTAGAAAATTAGGCCTTGTGCTTTCCCAAACTATCCATATTCCCAACAACGAACATGCCAACAAATCAACCGCAGATGTTCAAGGTCAGCTGATAAAAAAACCCAAAAGAGCCAGTCGTTTTTTAACTTTGGAAAAATCGGATGTTTTAACGATAATATGGTGATTTTCTGCTCGGATAACGTATTTTTTCAATATATTGTCCCTTGTCAAGAGCGCCAGAAGTTCCCTGTCGGATTTTACCTTGAAAACAGATATGGCCGGCACCTGTTCAAGGGGATTCATCCGTGCCAGGACCTGGTTGAAAAAAACTTCCCAGATGCGAGGCGGTTCGGCAATAATATTGTCCCTGAAAAATTTTATCTTATTTTCAACATCCTTATGGGTACTGCAATCTTTTAAGAAAGACTGGTAACTGACCATATAACTTGAATTGGTGATTTGTTGCCCCACAGCCTCCAATGCCATTTGCTTGACAGGATCATTCCCAAATATTGAGAGCATGGTCTTGTGTTCATTAATCCCAATTTCTGCTGACTGGGTTGTGATATCATGGCTAAAATGCTTTTTTCTGTCGATAACATAACTTCCAAACCCGGTTAATCTCACATACTTTAATCCATCATAAAAAGTAAGCCAGGGTTTGTTGTATTGCCTGAAAATATTGTTTTCAGGCATCGAATAACCAAGTTCCACAATTCCTAAGGCACCCATAAGAAACATCATGGCCTTGATATAGGGAAGGGTTAAAATGTCGATGGTTGGAAGTTTTTGCAGATATACGTTGTCACGGCGGGAATAATTGGGCAAATTTCTGGAAATGTAAAGGCTGGTGAATTCATAAGCCTTTGAAAAAGGATTGAAATCAATGCCGTCATCGCAAGGTCGTGGATGGCAATCCATTTTTTTCAGGTAAGAGCTTGAGGACTTTTTTGAAATTTTTGCGCATGTTTCTTTCAGCATCGTTTGAGTCAAAATCTTCCATCTGACGCTTGACATGGGCAAACATACTACGGCTGCTATGGCCTTTAAATCCTTTGAAGGAAAAGTATTGATTGATTCTTGTCTTTAAAAAGCCCGTCGGATCTTCCAATTCCTTTGCTTTCCATGAAGGCATCCAACTGAAAAAAATCGGCAAGAAGTTTTGCTTTTAAATATTTGAGTTCATTGTCGCCATTGATGTAAAATTCATCAATCCCGCAGGCATCGGACATTTTTTTCAAAGAGCCCTTAATGACCTCTTTGCCGTTTTTACTGAGCTTGAGATTGCCCTGGGCAATAAAGCTTAAAATTGGGGGTAATTGCCGAAAAATATCCTGGTTATCTTCATGCACCTGTTGAACCTTGCCCTTTATATCGGCCAGAGGAGCAAGGCGAGCAAACTCTACCGGGGGCAGACGTTTCTTGATAAATGACCGCAAAGGGTATTTAATAGATATGGAATAAGTATCATGCTGGTAATAGGCATAATTTTTTATAATTTCGAACATAAAATAGGCCGGATCTTTTTCCACTGACTCATGTAACGGCTTTTTTTTATCTGCAACCGTGTCTTCGGGTAGATCCTTTTCCATGAGTTGAACAAGCTTTTGCTCCGCTATACGGCTTTCGCATTCTTCACACTCCCACGCCACGATATAAAGCAGCTTTACAACGTCTTCGGGCAATTTTTCCAGAATGGTATTAAACAAAAAATCATTGGATACGGCGGCGGCCAGCAGCCTGACACATGAATCTGTTGTGTTCTCTTTAAGCGCTGCCAGCTCTTTTGGTGTATACTTTTTTTCTGTATATTTATTTTTGCCCAAAAGGTCGGGGAGATGGCTCAAATAAAAGGTGTAAACTTGTTCCTGCTTTGGAAAGTCGCAATAGCAACGGATGGCCATTTCTGTTTTATTGTAGGGGGCGACCTGTTTTTTTACAGCCTTGGCTCTCTCAATCATTCTGGCTTCTTCCCGCCAGGTATGCGGCTCTAAATTATAACCCGTCTCCCGGTTGTCCTGTCTCTTCTCAAATACTTCCCTGACCAGGGGGTTTTTATCATAACACAATTTGGTACGCAGTTTTTTTGCCCAGGCCTCTTTATTATCCAGGATCGTGCCTGCCACATGGCTTCTTACACTCGGACTTGGATCGCTGGCCATTTGTTCAATGAACTTAATAACTTTTGGGGCTTCTAAATTTATATCGCAGCAGACTTTGACCATATTCGCCTTTTGCTGCCATGAAACAAATTCTTTAGTGCTCAAAATGGTTTTGAGTATCTTTTCACTGTCCTCGAAAAAACAACAGGCTTCATAGGCCTTTTGCCGGGTATACCAGGCCAGGGGATGGTCTGAATCAAATCCCAGATTTTCAATCAAAAATTTTTTCATGTCTTCCATGGGTTGAAAGTCTCTAAAATGGATCAACGCCAAAAGGCGGTCCTTCATGGCCCCTGAAGAAGAAAGAGAAAGGGAAAACCGTTCCCAGCTCCAGTCGCTGATATCCTCCCTTATAAGTTCGATTTCCAGCGCTTCTAAAAAGCAGTCCCTGCATGCGGATCGTTCCGCGGCATACCAGGTTGCACCTTTCCCACAGACAGGACATCGTTTATGGCCCACGGTCCAGGGTTTCATATTATTTATTTGATCAAGAAGTACCATCATTATTCTCCCAGCAACAGATCAATATCTTCTTCTTCCATCTGTTTAATTGATGCGTTGTCACTGGCAATAAGGGAATCAAACAATTCTTTTTTCTTTTCCTGGAGCATGAGAATTTTTTCTTCAATGCTGTCCCGGGCAATGAGGCGGTAACTGAACACGGTATTTTTCTGGCCCATCCTGTGGGCCCGGTCAATGGCCTGGTTTTCTGCGGCAAGATTCCACCAGGGATCAAATAAAAATACATATTCGGCGGCCGTCAGGTTCAGGCCCAGTCCCCCGATTTTCAAAGTCATCAAAAGTGCCTGGCAGGAGTCATCCTGCTGAAACTGTTCCACAATATGGTTTCGATCCCGGGTGGCCCCGGTCATGACCAGATGATGGATGCCGGCATCTTCCATATCCTGGGAAACGCATTCCAGGGAGTGCAGATAATTGGCAAACACCAGCACCTTGTGCTTGCCGGCCACGGCATCCGCCACATGATCCATGAGAAGTTCCCGTTTCGGGGAGATGATTTTATTGTCGCTCTTGATCTCAGGGATGGAGGCAATCTGGCGAAGTTCTCCCATGGCCTGAAGGATAAAAAGTTGGGATTTCTTCAACCCCTTGGCCTGAATTTCCTCTTGAATGGCCCTTTTATACATCAGCCGTCTCTGGTGGTAGAGTGCTGCCTGTTCCCGGCTCATGTCCACATGGAGAACCTGCTCCATCTTATCGGGAAGGTCTTTTAACACTTGTGTTTTAAGCCGGCGCAAAACAAAGGGGTAGATCTTTTTTCTCAGCTCCTTTGCCACGGCCTTGTTATCATTCTTCTGGATGGGATTCAGGTAATTTTTTGAAAAATCTGAAAAGGTGCCGAACATGGCTGGATTTAAAAACCGGAACAGGGCATAGAGTTCGCTCATATTGTTTTCTATCGGGGTGCCGCTCAAGGCAAACCGATGGTCGGTCTGTAAAAGCATAACCGCCCTGGATGTTTTTGAATTGGGATTCTTGATGTTCTGGGACTCATCCAGAACAACCATATGAAAATGTTCCTCTTTTAATTGTTCAATATCGTTTCTCACCATGGCGTAAGTGGTTAAAATAATATTTTTGGAACCCAATGTTTTTATGTCCCGGGTCTGGCCATAGTAAGGGCCGGATGTTAATTCTGGCGTAAACCGTTTAAGTTCGCTTTCCCAGTTAAACAAAAGAGTCTTGGGCATTACGATCAGGGTTGGCTGTTTTTGCTCCGGATAGATGGATGCCAGAAGCGCAATGGTCTGGATGGTTTTTCCAAGCCCCATGTCGTCGGCAAGACAGCCGCCTGATTTGTGCTTGTAAAGATAGGAAATCCATCTGACTCCCTGTTTCTGGTATCCCCGAAGAGTCGCATTGACGGGGGGCGTTCGTGTTCTGGAGTTTTTTAATTGGTTGAATCCCAGAAAAATCTTCCTGGACTGGTTAAAGGTTTCATTGGCGATTTTTTCACCAATGAGCTCCTCCACCAAAGGAAGATCAAAAAAAGAAACCTTTATCCCGGATTTTTGTTTTTTGAAAATCCGGGCCAGCTTTTCCATATAATCGGGATTGATAACAGCACTGGAACCATCGTTCAGCCGGACATAGGCATTTTTTTGATATTGCTTTAAGACATCGTTGATTGTGAATGTTTCCCCGTCAAGGGTTAGGTTTCCTTCGCCCTCAAGAAAATCAATGCCGTGGGAAAGGCGTTAGAAGCATCAGCAGTTCTTCTGAAGTCAGACGCGAAACCTGCCCAAGTTCGTTTTTAAACAAGGCGCCAATTTTGTGAAATACTTTTGAATGATCTTTTTTGGGTTTATTCTCAACATCCATGCGAAGCATGGAAACAAGTTTAAGCCTTTGGAATAAAGGAAATTGATCCAGATTTGATCCAATGGTCTTTTCAGAAATGTCAGGCTGCTCACAAATTTGATAAAATAATTCTTTTTCCTGTAATAAAAGGGAATTGCTACCGGTATCAAGGTCCTGTGCTTTTTCCAGATCCTGGTGGGCACGTTGAAAATTACCTTTGTTAATGCTCTTATCCGCGGAAATGACAAGGGAGATAATGTGCATATCCTGGACCCGGCTGTCATAGGGTGCCAGTTCCATGGCTTTTTTAAGAATATTTTCGGCTTTCCGAAAAGCGTTTTTTACCATGATACAGCGACGCCACCTCAATGCAGGGATAGGGATCATCGGGGAATGCCTCACACATGGCAACCAACAGATTCTCCTTGATCTTTTTGGGCTCCCTGGCACGGACATTCCTTCGGATCACCAGCTCATAAAGTTCTCTGTTACCGGCATCACATTGGATACCCCGGGCTGTACACTGCATCCAGAGGCTGTCAATCCCCTGTTTGGGAGAAAGGCCGAATCGTATTGCGGTTTTGTCGCTTAATCTCATCAGCTCATCCTGGTTGCTTTCGGACATAGCAGCCCTGCACACATATAAAAAAATGGCATACTTCACCATAATATATCATTTTCAATAAAAACTCAAAAACGGCTTATGGCGTTTTAAAAATCTAAAATTTATCTGCGAATACAAGGGCTAAGCTATACTTGTCAATCTTGTTTGGTATTGACTTTACCCGGGGCTTGGGTGTAAAAAAGCGGAAGATTATAAGGATATAATCGGCTATAAAGCCGTTAAAAGCACTATAGTTTTAACTTTTAAAGGAGAAAAGAGGTTATGAACAAAAAATTATTCACCCTCCTGTTGGCTGCAGGACTTGCTGTGTTTTTCACTGCCTCCGGAATTCAGGCAGGGACCGATGTAGAAGACGTGATTACAATGAAAAGCAAACTTTTAGATGCCAAGCGCAAAAAAGGGCCGGATGCAAAAAAACCATTTAAACTGGTTGAATTCGCCCATAAAAAACATCATGAAGAGTACAAAATCTCCTGTGGCGACTGCCATCACGACAAAGACGGCAAACCCCTTGCCGATCTTAAAGCAGGCGATGATGTCCAAAAATGTGAAGAGTGCCACACCCACGCCAAAGCCCAAAAAGCAGACAAAACGTTCCAGGGTAAATATAAGAAAAAACCCATCGACATTATGCACCTTGAGTCAGCCATTCATGAAAACTGCATTGGCTGCCACAAGGAACGAGGCCTGAAAGTCGGCACCAAATGCGGCGACTGCCATAAAAAAATGTAATTATTCCGGATAGCGCTTAATCGACCCAGCGCTTACCAGATATATTTAGAAGGGGGAGACTGAATGATCTCCCCCTTCTTGCGTTTCACACTCCCAAATTTTTCATTTGCGCATAACCGACATGGGCCGCAAGCCCGCAACAAAAAAATGAAACTAAAGAGACCAACAATGAAGGGCTAAAAAGGGGGCGCAGGCGCTTTACCCTCTTGTTTCTTGTATCTTGTCTCTATTTTCTTAAAATCACCCGACACACCCCAGACTTGGATCCTGGACCACAATGGTGCGCTTCCGGCGTTTCTTTTTCACCTGGCACATCAGGGTTTTATACACGGGAAACCCGGAAATGGGATCAAACTGCTCAAGATCGGTGAGCACATTGACATTGGCTTTTCGCCAGGATTCCGGGCCTAAAGGGCCGCCACCGCCCACCGGTGCATAAACAAACCCTTTCATAATATTTTCCGTTACATCGGCCCGCATCTCCACAAACCCCCGGGCAGTTTTCACCACCACCGTATCACCGGTTTCAATATTTCGATTTACTGCATCCTCCGGATTCATCTGGACCATGGGGTCAGGATATTTTTTAATAAAATCAGGAATAGCCCGCAGACAAGATTTCATGTCCGGTTTAAAAGGACCCGTACCAAGAACCAAGGGAAACCGATTGGCCAGCAAAGGACGACTGACAGGGGTTTCAAAGGACTCTTCATATTTTGGCAGTCCTTCATACCCCATCTGCTCAAGCAGGGTGGATTTAATCTCAAACTTGCCGGACGGAGTTTCAAAGCCTGGCTTTCCGTCTTTCCGCAAACCTCCTGTTTCCCATTTCCGATAGGTCATGGGTTCGGCGGGTTTGCGCACCGTCAACCGCGCATCCTGTTCCATATCCGCCCGGGTAATGCCGGTATCTTTTAAGACCAGGTCCAGCAGCTCGGCCTCATTGGCAGGAAACTTTTCGGCATACCCAAGTTTTCGGGCCAGTTCCGTTAAAATGGTAAAGCAGGGTTTACTGTCCCCCACCGGATCAATCATTTTTTCCCGCAACCGGACAGCATTGCCGTAAAAGCAATAGGATGACTGCTCAAAGGCGGTGGTGGCAGGCAGCACAATATCCGCCCAGGCCGCATCCCGGGTAAGCTGCAGATCAATGGAAACCTGAAAATCCAGGGCATCAAACGCCTTTTGCCATAAAATGGGGTTGGGCCAGGCGGTGAGAATGGATGCGCCAAGGATAAACAAACCGTGGATCTTGTAAGGGTCGCCCTCTAAAATGGATTTCGGCAGACGGCTGGCATGGGGCTCTCCCCCGCAAAAATGGGAGTACACCGGGAAATGACCGGCACCAATGGATGTATCAAACCCAGGACTTGCAATCTGGTGTTCCTTGCTCAGGTGAATCTGATTTTCATGTGGAACAAAACAGCGGCCCCCTTCAACATCCATCTGCCCGGCCAGGGCCCAAAGCACCATGACGGCCCGGATGTTCTGAACACCGGATTTGGTATATTCCAGACCTGTATACATCACATAGCTTGCGCCTTCGGCATCGGCAATTTCTTCGGCCAGCTCCAAAATCAGGTCCTGGGGCACACCGGTGATTCCGGCAACGGTTTCAGGGGTAAATACCTTGACATATTCGGCAAACTCTTCATACCCCAAAGTCCACTCCTGTACAAAGGCCTGATCAATTAAATTTTCCCGGATCAGGATATGGCACAGGCCCAGCGCAAGAGCCCCGTCCGAGCCGGGCCGGATGGGCACCCACAGACTGTCCGGCAGCTTGGCAGAGGCGGTTTGCCTGGGGTCAATGACAATAATCCTTGCCCCTTCATGGGCAGCCCGGACCAGGCGTCCGAACATGGCCGGGGGCGTGGATGTGGACGGGTCTGTACCCCAAACAAAAATAAGATCTGAATTGTCCAAATCCGAAAACATGTCCGTGTGCAGACAACCATATGTCAACTGAGGCGCAAGCACACCAAGAGACGTGTAACAGGGTGCACCCACCCCGAAGGCATTGGGCGATCCATAGGGAAACAGGATGCTTGAGGCAAGGTAAATCTGGGAACCGCCAAGCTGGAAGGCATCTTTAAAGGCCCGTTCGTAGGAACCTGTACCGGCGTAGAACCCCAGGGCCTGGGGTCCGTGTTCCGCTTTAATGGCCGCCATTTTTTCAGCGATAATGTCAAAGGCTTCCTCCCAGGATATGGGTTCAAAATCCAGTTTTCCCTTGGGCCCTTTTCGTTTCAGAGGCTGTCTGATACGTGCCTCGGAATAGATAATCTGTTTTGCACTGGCCGCCATGGGGCAAAGTACTTCGCCCATGGGCGCCTCAGGATCCGGAGTGAGCCGGTCTATTTTACCGTCATCGTCAAAATGAACAATAACACCGCATCCGGGACTGTGGAAACACAAGCCGCAAATTCCTGGTTTCTGTTCTGCCAAAACAAACACCTCCCTCTATATTATTTTTCTTTCAGCTACAACAAACTGGGAGGTAATATGCTCCCACAGATTTCGGGTTTTCCTGATTTTCCACAACACCTGCCCCTTATCCTGGATCGTAAAACCCGGAGAAAATACAGATTCCGGGTCCTGGAGCAACCTGCAGATATTATCCATGCCAAACCCCTTGAAAGTCCCTTCGTCGGTGCCCCCAAGCCAAAGATCCGGGCTGTTGACGTTTTCATCCCAGGAAAAAGGGTCGGAAAAAAGGAATCTGGCCTCTTTTTCATCCAAGACCCGGTTGGCTTCGGCCAGATGCAACAATGGGTCCGGCACCTTCTCAAGGATGTTTACGGAACTTACCGTGGCAAAGCGCCGGGACCGGAAAGGCAATGCCATGGCATCGGCAACAATAAATTCAGCCTGGTCAAAGCCAAAGGCGGGATCCAGATCGCAGGCCCGTTTTTCAGTGATCTGCCCCTCCATGATCAAATCAAATTCCAGCCGTTTCCGGGCGGCAAGTTCCCGGGCAGCCCGGACAAAGGAGATGGAGGTATCAAGCCCCACAGCCCGGTCATGGGTTCTGGTCATTTCAAAGGTCAGACGCCCCACGGAACACCCGACATCAAGGGCCCAACCGGATCGTTGAGAACCAAACGTCCGGGCCCATCTCTGATAGGCGTCCGTGGCATCCGGGCCATTGAAAAATTCTGAATAATGGCTCCACAAATAGGATGAGAGCATGGAAAAAGAGTTATATCCCGTTGCATCCTGAATAATGGGCAGGGTCTGTTCAGGCACGACCACGGCAATCCCCTCGTGGATCTCATACACCTGTCTGCATTGGGGGCAGACCAATCGCCCCTCAATAATTTCATCATCCGTCTCCGTGTGAATATCAGGATTGAGTACAACGTCACTGTCCAGGCATTGCGGACAGATAAGCTCTTCAATCAGCCATTTTTTCATATTAACTCCTCTTTCATACCAATACCCGTTTAATCATATGCGCGTAACCAATTACAATTCGTATTGATATGATAGGTATAGGCAGGATTATCAGCGAAATAATTTGATCTATAGATTTTTTTCAAAAAGCGTCGGCATCAGCCATACAAGAATCAGGTATACCACCCGCACCCTTTAGAATCAACACCTTGAAATCCCTCATTTCAAACAGTCATATTGATAAAGACAACAAAGTAAGTCAAGATTTAAAATGTCATTACAATAAGCTTGACAAACATATAATATATATGAAAAAAAAAACGGCACACAATCACAATTTAATAAATGTCCCGGCTGAATTCGAAAAAATGTTCTTTTACCCGCCATGAAAATTTTAGAACTCTTTTTCAAAAGAATCTTTTTCAGGCAGATTTTTTAAAAACCCGAGAATCAGCTCCGTAGATAGTGTCAACGGCCACAAAACAATACCCAAGGAATATATACACCTATGAAATACGGAAAATACCTGTTTCACATCAAACTGACCCGGGACGCTGTTCTGCCCGCGTACAAAGGATCCACATTCAGAGGGCTTTTGGGTCATGCGTTGAAACGAACCGTGTGTGCGCTTAAAAACCAAACCTGTACCACCTGTATTTTAAGGCAAAACTGCACCTATGCCCTGATATTTGAAACCGCCCATGCCCTGCCGGCACCGGAAAACAGTAAGATATCCGCCCCACCGCACCCCATGGTCCTGGAACCGCCTTTAACGGGAAAAAGAGACTTCGCTGCCGGTGATACCCTGACATGCGGCATGGTCCTTTTCGGAGATCTGAACCGGCACCTGCCCTATTTTATCTATGCCTTTGACCAGATGGGCCGCATTGGCCTGGGTAAAAGCCTGAACGGCAACCGGGCTGGGTTTACCCTGGAATCCGTCACCTTTGGAGATAAAGCGGTTTACTCAAAAAAAGACGGCCGGGTGACAGTGCCGGATGTTCTACCAACACTTGACCTGACCCCGGATCAAAACAAAAGCCCAGATCACGTCACACTGAAACTGCAAACCCCGTTCAGAGTCAGCTCAAAAACCGGCCAGGAACCTGACCTGCCTTTTGATCTTTTAATACGTTCCCTGATCCGCCGATGTACCGCCCTATTCAACACATACGGCGACGGTGAACCGACCCTAAACTACCCGGATCTGGTAAAAAAAGCCTGCCGGGTGCGCCTGACAGACAACCGCCTGGCCTGGTTTGACTGGCAGCGGTACTCGTCCCGCCAGGAGAAGAAGATGTATATGGGCGGGCTCCTCGGGCAAGTAGCTTACCAGGGAGACCTTGAACCTTTTCTGCCGTTTCTTCGCATGGCGGAAACCGTTCATGCCGGAAAGAATACGGCTTTTGGGCTGGGTAAGGTTAAAGTGGAGACAATGAACCAATGAATATCTTCCAAAAGGCAACACCTGAAAACATGTTCCTGTTGTTTAATCATTCACTTTCCAAAAATCAGGAAACGGATGCCCAAAACATCTGGGGAACGGAACTGCAATTTGTTGGGCTGCCGAGGCAGTTGAAGGCACTTTGGGCACAAATCCCCGCAGATAAAAAAGGGCTTTTTGACACCCTGGCCCCTTTTCGAGCATGGCTTGAAAAGGAATCCTGCCCCAATGATCTTGTTTTAATCCAAGGGGATTTCGGTGCCACCTGGCTCATGGTCCAATATGCATTAAACAACAATCTTTTACCGGTTTATTCCGTTACCGTCAGGCAGGCCAGGGAGGAGACCGCCCCAGACGGCACCGTGAAAACCACGCATGTTTTTAAACACCGGATGTTCCGCTTATACAGCGTATAAAATTTAGGAGAAAAATATGGCACATGTTTTTATCAGTTTTCTTGGAATAGGCAGTTTCAATAAGACGCCAGGGTATGACCTGGCCGAATATGCCTGGACAGAAAAGACACCGCACACCATTACCTGCTGTTTTGCCCAGACCGCTATTCTGGCGGCACTGCAAGCGAGTGAAAATCAAAACGATACCGTGGACCGGGCAGTCCTGTTCTGCACCCGTGAATCCCATGAAAAACATTTGGATGCATTAAAGGATGAGTTCAAACGCCATCTTAAAAAAATGCCGGAAATCATTATCCCGGATCTGGTACCCACGGATATGACCGCTGATAACCAGTGGAACTGGTTCGAACAACTTTTGGACAATGTGGGCTTTGGTGACAGACTGATCATAGATTTTACCCATGGCATGCGGGCGGTGCCCATTATATTTTCCAGCGCCATTGGTTTTCTTACCAGGGCAAAGCACATTACCCTGAATCATGCCCTGTATGCCTGGTATGACCGGGAGCGAAAAGACGAACCCCACCCCATTGTGGACATGAAAGATTTTTATGTAATCAATGACTGGGCTGAATCCGTGGCCCGTTTAACCGAAGATGCCGATGCCAGAAAACTGGGAGACATGGCAAAACAATCCCAGGTGGATGCCCTGGCCCCCCTGGCCGATGAAAACCTGGTGGACGCCTTCCAGGAAATGACCGACTGCATCCGAAACGTGGATGTGAACAATATATCTCAGAAGGTCCATGACGCCCTGGCATATGTGGAAAGCAGCCGCAAAAAAGCCGGCGGCTCAGCCCGGGTCATGCTGGACCTGGTCTGGGAAAAATTCTGCGCCCTGGCCACGGACTATCCCCCCAGCGGCCGGTATGACCAGGCCTATTTTGAAACCCAGATCAAAATTATCGAAGTATTGATGGAACATCGGCTTTTCATGCAGGCATTCACGGTAATGCGCGAGCTTGTGGGCGCCATAGGTATGGCAGGGATCGGCGGCAAATATGCCAAGAAAAAAATGACCACAAGTGATGGACGGGATTACAGAAAGCGTTTTGCGGAAGTCTTTGTCAATATGATGCAGTTTCCGGTTGATGGCTGGAGATTTTCAGGATTTGCCGAAGAGAATCGCCTGAAACTAATGCCCTGGTTTGAAAATCTGCAAAAGGCCGGAATCGAACCGCAACTTCGGGAAATTGTCAATGACATGGTCAAAATCCGTAACGGGTTTGACCATGCCTGGACCTCTGAAAAGGCCGCATTCCCCGGCATTGAAAAGAAAGGAAAGGATTATTTGACGGTGTTGCACAACATTGTACGCCGAATGGCGGAACAGGAGTTGTTTTTCCAATAAACAGATAATTAGCTTAAGCAGTCCGGTGTACAGCACGGCCCTGCTTTTAAAACACCATAGGGAGAGGTTTATGAACAAAACCACATTGAAAATAGCCATGGCTGCTTTTTTCCATGACCTGGGAAAGTTTATTGATCCCAAAGTACTGGAATTGCCACCGGGATATACCGACAAAAATGCGGGCGCGTTCCTGCCGTCATTTAATGGAAAGTATTCCCACTGGCATGCCCTGTATACTGCCGGATTCATAGAACAAACATCAGCGCATCTTCCCGCTGAACTTAACACTGGAAACTTTGGGGATGGCGATGCATTTATCAGGCTGGCTGCCGCCCACCATGATCCCTCATCAGCCATGGAGTGGATTGTGGCCCTGGCGGATCGCATCAGCAGTGGCATGGACAGAGAAACCTTTGACAAGGACAGCATGCAGTCTGTTCAGATCAAGGATTATAAAACAACCAGGCTGTTACCTGTGTTTGAACATATGACGCTGGCTGATGCCCCGGAATCTTTGACAGCAGAAAAATGCAGGTTCAGATATCCTTTAAAACCACTGACGGCCGAATCTATTTTTCCGGTTCAACAGGAAAAAAATTCGCCGACAAACCGCGCGTCCGCCACTGCCGAATATCAGGATCTAACAAAAGAGTTTCTATCGCAGATGGATAGGCTGGCTCACGCGGAAACCAACACAGCGCTTTGGTTTGAACATTTTGATTCCCTGGTCAAGGAATATACCTGGGCTATCCCTGCCGCACGGGTAGGAAAAGTGATACCGGATGTTTCCCTGTATGACCATTTAAGGACATCTGCGGCAATTGCCACAGCAATGTATCTGTTTCATGCAGATTCCGACACATTAGAACCCCGGGCCGTTCAAAATTTCGACGATGAGAAGTTTTTGTTGATTTCCGGCAGTTTCAGCGGCATCCAAAATTTTATTTTTTCCAGCGGCGGAGAATCGGCCAAATACCGGTCAAAAATAATGCGGGGCCGTTCTTTTTATGTTTCTCTTCTTTCCGAGCTTGCCGCACAACTTTTATGCAGTAAAATCGGACTGCCCCATACGTCTGTGATGTTTAATGCCGGCGGGCGGTTTACCCTGCTGGCCCCGAACACAGACAGTTCGGCTGATGCCCTTGTTGCTGCTGAAAAAGAGATCAACGACTGGCTGGTGGCGCGAACCTATGGTGAGACCAGCATGGTCTTTTCCTCTGTCACCGCAAAAAGCCGTGATTTTGAATCAACCCATTTTTCAGCATTGTGGGAACGGTTAATAAAAGCTGGAGATGAAAAAAAATATTCAAAACTGGACCTGGCCACCTATGGCGGTGCAGTTGAAGATTATCTGGACAAATTCTACAATGATCTGTCTTCCGCTGTCTGCCCGTTATGCGGCAAACGACCGGCCGGACGTGATGTTGCCGTGCATGATATTCATAGCTGTGGTCTGTGCAGGGATCACGTATTTCTTGGAGAAAATCTGGTGAAACATCCTTATGTCTTTATCACAGAAAAGGATGCTGATTTTCCGGGGAAACGACTCTTTGATCCGGTTTTTGATGAATTTCAGCTTTATTTTTCAAAAACCGACCCCGCCGGGACTACCGGGTCCCGCACAATACTGAAATACTGGCACCTTGATGCCGAACAGACGGATACTGGTTTTGCCAGGGTCACTGACCGACAGCTTAACGGGTATGTTCCAATTTATTCAGGTTCAGAACAGGGGAAAGATGCGGAACCGGGCATGCCGAAAACGTTGAACGACCTTGCCGCAAACGCCGCGACAAACGGCCAGGGGATAGAGGCGCTGGGCGTTCTTAAAGCAGATGTGGATAATTTGGGATTGCTTATGGCATGCGGGTTAAGGACGCATCTTTACACGGTATCCCGAATGGCCAGTTTAAGCCGTCAACTGGACCACTTTTTCTCCCTTTTCCTGCCGGACTTTTTGTCAAACTCGGAAAAATTTCAAAATATATATACGGTGTTTGCCGGCGGTGATGATCTTTTTTTGATCGGACCGTGGAATCGTATTATCGAACTGTCCACGATTCTTGAGAATAAATTCAAGGCGTATGTGTGTCAAAATCCGGAAATAACGTTTTCAGCCGGTATCACCCTGCACAAATCCCATACCCCGATCAATACGCTTGCCAAAGCATCGGAAGAGGCACTGGAACGGTCCAAGCACGGCGGCAGAAAACGGATCACCCTGTTCGGGCATACCGTGGCGTGGTCTGCTTTCAAGGAT
Organism: uncultured Desulfobacter sp.; assembly: GCF_963675255.1. Taxonomy (GTDB): domain Bacteria; phylum Desulfobacterota; class Desulfobacteria; order Desulfobacterales; family Desulfobacteraceae; genus Desulfobacter. The sequence continues at coordinate 1,870,174 of NZ_OY775937.1, read as the reverse complement.
CTTGATGCGGTTCGTGGCGAACTTTATCAATGGACAGCAGATCAATGGATCAGCCTGGTTTTTCTTTACCGGATTAACTTTTTTATTGCCATGGCAGAACAGGAAAAGCTACTGGTGGCATCCTCACAGGAAGGGATACCTCTTGATCGGATGAACTGCACCCAGTGGCGCGCCAAACTGGCATATTCCCTGGAGCGAAGTAGTTTACCCGGCATTGCTCCGGGCCAAAAAAAGGAACATTTGAACCATATTAAAGAAAAAATAGCCATGTGGCTAACGGTTTACGGCGGAGATCTGAGAATCGCTTTATGGGTTTTACAATACAGCTTAAGAAAGGAAAGTAACAAATGGGGAAAATAGAATTCTGGAAAGACAGGGAAAAAAAGCTCATTGATCCTGAATTGTTTTCAAAAAAAGCGGAAAACTTCGCCCTTGAAATTGCAAAAGATAATGAACAATTCAAAGGCGTTAACAAAAGGACCCAATTGAGAAAATTTTTTGATGAGATCGTCAGTCTCAACATGCAGGCCCAAACATCACCCCACGGATGGGAAAACATTCTCCCCCTGGTGCATATGGTAACGGCAAAAGCCGCGTATGCAAAAGGGCGCAAACTGATATCAGACAATTTTCTCAATTTTATTAAGGATTCGGTCAACCAGATAAAGGATCCTTGCGACCTGGATGTGTTCAACTCTTTTTTTGAATCTTTTATCGGATTTTACAGACTTCACGGCCCCAACAATTAAACGAAAGGACAACTAAAATGAAACTTGTAGATATAAAGGAAATTACCGGTACCATTCAGTTGAAAAGCGGACTTCACATCGGCGCAGGTGACACTGAAATGCGCATCGGCGGCACAGACAATCCCGTTGTAAAACATCCCCACACCAATGAACCCTACATTCCAGGCTCCTCCCTGAAAGGAAAGACCCGGTCGCTTCTTGAGCTATCCTCAGGGCTTATGGGGATGAGCGAAGGGGCGCCTCTTGGTGTAAAACACTATAAAAAACTTGAAGGCGAGGCCAAAGAAACCTGTAAAGCCATCCTTTCCCTGTTTGGTGCCAGCGGGGCCGATGTTGATGAAAAAAATGAAATCGGCATGACCCGTATTTCCTTTGCCGATGCCCCCTTGAGTGAAGAATGGAAGAAAAAAGCTCGGGCAACCCATCTTGCGTTCACCGAAGTTAAATCTGAAAATTCAATTAACCGGATCAAAGGAACAGCGGAAAATCCCAGGTTTACAGAGCGGGTGCCGGCTGAAACGGAATTCAGCTTTTCAATTTCCCTGAAAGTACTGCAAGGGGATAAAGGGCTTGAATCCCTTTTGTTTAAAGGCCTGAAACTGCTGGAACAAGATGCTCTCGGCGGTTCAGGCAGCCGGGGGTACGGTAAAGTTAAATTCTTGTTCGACCAGCCGGAAATACAGGAAAAATTTGATAACGTATCCCCCTTGGTTTAGGAGGTAAGCATTGAAACTTTATAAAATAACCATCCGCCCGGATTCAGGCTTCGGGACGAGCGTTAAGGGCGATACATTGTTCGGCCATTTCTGCTGGCAGGCAGCCCATGATCCGGATCTTCTGAAAACAGATCTGGAAACGGCCATTGAACAATACGCCCGAAAACCTTTTGCAGTTTTTTCCTCGGCCGTGCTAACGGATGTCGTTCAAGGTGCCCCCCATTATTTTAAACGGCCGGATATTCCGCTGGATTGGTTTATGTCATCCGAACATTTGTCCAAAAAAGAAAAAATCCTGGCGGCCAAGGAGTTAAAAGGTAAAAAATGGCTCAAGGGCAATGCCGGGTCGATACTTGACGCAACCCGGGCAAATCTTGCGGCCGATACTGATTTTAAAGACAATGGGCCGGCTGAAACCGGGACATATGCCCACAACACCATTAACCGGATGACCGGCACAACCGGTAAAGGCCGCTTTGCCCCGTTTGAAACCACCATATCCTGGTTTTCTCCAGGTGTCCTTCTTTCTTTGTTTATCCTGGCAGACCCTGAATTTCTTGATAAGGAGAGCCTGGTCAAAGGGGTGTCAAGAATCGGAAAATTCGGTTTTGGGCGGGATGCCTCCACAGGCATGGGGCGGTTTACAATTATTGACACCTGTCCGCTTCCCCTGCCTGATCTGTCTGCGGGCGACGCTCTTTATACCCTTGCACCCTGCCTGCCAACAAAAAACCGGTTCAATCAAACCTGGTTTACCCCATTTGTCAGGTTCGGCAAACACGGAGATCTGCTGGCAGGCGTGCGCCAGCCATTTAAAAATCCTGTAGTCATGGCTGATGAAGGCGCTGTCTGCATTCCGGCCCAAAATATTGAAACCCCGTACATCGGATGTGCCGTCACCAATGTATCAAAGGCCATGCCTGAAACCGTTGTGCAGGCATATGCACCTGTACTGCCCATCCGTCTGGGAGGTCACCATGAAAAAAACTTATAAATGCGTTATTACTGTTAACTCTCCTTTGCACATCGGCTGTGACGAAGTGTATGAACCCATGGGATTTGTGCTGGATGAAGAACAAAAGGAACTGATTGCCTTTGATCCCGTATCGTTTATAAAAAGTTTGTCTCCGGCAGATAAAAGTACCCTTTCTTCCCTGTGCTGTATAGGGGATCTTCCGTCAATCCTTCGAGTTTATAAATTTTTCCAGGGCAGGAAAGCCCAAGGCAGAAGAGTCAGTGTGGCCCCAGCCTTTATAGATCATTATCGCAGCACATTAAAAATCCCCGAAAACAAAATCCAGCAGGAGCTCAACAAATTTGTTGTCCAGCGTACGGCATTCCGAACAGCTGACAGCCGGCCCTTTATCCCCGGCTCGTCTATCAAGGGGGCCTTGCGAACAGGCTACTTGAATCATGTCTGCGGGGGAAAACATATGCGGGAAAGAGATGCTAAGGCTCTTGAAAAGAAACTGCTGAATTATCAGTCCATAGAACAGGATCCTTTTGGTCATGTTAAGGTATCGGATTTTCAACCGGCCGGGGAGGTTAAAACCAAGATTTTGTATGCCGTCAACAAGAAAAAAAAGAGGTCGGACAAAGAAGCTCAAAGGCCTTATCAGATTCTGGAAATGATTGAGTCCGGATCCGCCTTTATCGGGGAAATAACCGTTAAGCAGCCAGCCTCTAAAAGCCGTGTCCGGGAGCCGATTCAGCTCAAAGCATTTTTATCCGGGACCCACGACTTTTATGCGAGAGAACACAAAAGGGAAAACTGCGAACTTAGCATAGTGGGTATTCCATCAGAAAATTATATTCAAAACGATACCTGGCTTATGCGCATGGGACGCCATTCCGGTGCCGAATCTGTCACCATTGCAGGAAACCGGAATATTATGATTAAAAAAGGTCCTAAAAAAGATTACCTTGATCATGCCACAACCCTGTGGCTGGCTTCTCCTTCCCGAAAAGATAAAAATATCAAAGAACTCCGCCCTTTTGGCTGGGCCGGCATCTCCCGTCTTGATGCTGACCTTGAAACCCGGTTGTCGGAACGGGAAAACGCCTATGCAGCCCTGAGAGCCCAAGAGGAAAAAGAACAGTTGGCTGAAGCGCAGTTGCAGATCCAAAAGGCGGCTGAAGCCCAAAAAATGATGGAAGAAAAAGCGGCCCGTGAAGCGGCTGAAGCAGCGGAACGGGAAAAAAAGCAAAAAGAGCTGGAAGCCATGTCTCCCCAAGACCGGGAACTGGCTGAAATATTTGATGAAAAATCGGTTAATGAAAATAAGGTGGTGAATCTATATGAGCGGCTTGATGAAATGGAAGACGATTTCAAGATCAAATCCGCTGAAAAGATAAAGGCATTTTATATCAGTAAAAACAAATGGAACGTGAATAAAAAGAAGAAAAAACAATTTGCCAAGGTTCAGCATCTCAAAAGCATTTTAGGTGAATCTTAAGTAGGGTTTATGTAATGTTTTTCCTGGTCTGCTTTGATATTGTTGACAACCGGGTCCGGTACAGGGTAGTAAAAATCCTGAAAGGATATGGGACCCGGGTTCAAAAATCCGTGTTTGAATGTGCCAACATGACCGAATACAAATTCATGAAAATGCAGTCGGATTTGGAAGAGATCATTGATCATGGTGAGGACACCATCCGTTATTATCCGCTTTGCAAACATTGCGTAGCCCAGGTTGAATTCTCCGGCACCGGGGATCCGCCCAATACACGGGCCTATTCCGTGTCATGAGGCAACCATGATCTTTGAAAATTTGTTCAAAAAATGCCTTAAGGAGGTCCGTTATTTTTGTATTTCCTTTAAAATTAGAATGTTATACTAAAAACAGCACGAATTTAAGTGTGAACTTTTTTTCCGAACCCCCAAAACGGGGTAGGTCCGTTAAATCGGCCTTGAAAAGCCTTACCAAATGTGTGTTCCAGATACCCAGAGTCCGAAAGACTGCCTCGATTAGAGAGGATTAAGACAGACTAACACCACCATAAGCCCCGTCGATTAAATAGTCCGAAAGACTGCCTCGATTAGAGAGGATTAAGACCAGATAATTCGTTATATCCAACCCATCCCACAGCATGTCCGAAAGACTGCCTCGATTAGAGAGGATTAAGACAATTAGCATTCTTTCTTTTCCACTGACTACCGTACGTCCGAAAGACTGCCTCGATTAGAGAGGATTAAGACTTGTAGGCTTCTGTTAATTTGCTGATTTGCTCGGTGTCCGAAAGACTGCCTCGATTAGAGAGGATTAAGGATTTGCTGATTTGCTCGGTGTCCGAAAGACTGCCTCGATTAGAGAGGATTAAGACATATCTTCTCCCCAACGGCTGCCGATAAGGACAACAGTCCGAAAGACTGCCTCGATTAGAGAGGATTAAGACTTGCCGGTTTTTTGTTCATCCAAGAGTATTTTGTACGTCCGAAAGACTGCCTCGATTAGAGAGGATTAAGACGATAATATGCAATACCCTCACTCTTTTTTAAAAATTGCCGGTACATCTCCGTATCTGAAATTAGAAGCTTATATAACCCGTTAAACGCCAACCTTTTTCATGGCTTGTTTTAGAGGAGAGAAAAATGTATGGTACAGAAAATCAAACGTTCCAATAGTCGTAATTTGCTCAAAAGCGAGGAATTATGCCCTGCAACACATCACGTCCCACGTTTGCTTCCATCTGGGGAAAACCGCCAGGCACCATGACGGCACAGACGGACCTTGAACGGATTCTTGTGGATGGTGCCCGCCTGCCACTGGTACACTGGCGCAGCAATTTCTTTTTCATGGGCGGCCTGAACCGGACCCTTTCAACCCTGACCCGGGGACAGTTTCCGGCCAAGGCCGATCCTGACGGCACACATCCCGTTTTTGCCCTGCACCCGATTGCCGGTGGTGCCGGTTTTGCGGCATGTCCATGTTCATCCGCCGGCCGGAATAACCTCAAATGGGTGAACCGGAACACAAAGTTGTTGCATACTGGATATCGCATGGAAAAAACCTCCTATATGATTGACCAAATACGGTTCAACATCCCGGCTTCCGAAGCTTCAAAATTGAGATTCAAGGGGGAAGTGCCCCAATCCGCCATTCAAACCCTTTCGCAGACAGGTTCGCAATGATAAAGCAAAACCCGTTGACAATACAATTCCAGGACTGGCTGGCAAAGCCGGAAAACGCCCGGGCACTGGACACCCTGGCGGATGCGGTTCATCGTAAAATGAAAATTGCACGGCTGGGTTTATATAGCTGTGCACCGGAGCAGGTTGACTGGAAGGACATCCGGCAGGAGCTGATTGTGTTTCTTCTCAGGGATGAGAACATGCTTTCCGGGCTTATGGAGCGGCGGCCCGGCGCCATAAAACAGGTGCGGCAATTTTTGTGGCACCGGATGATTGATCTTTCCAGAAGCAAAGGCGCGGGCCAGGACATTCACAAAGATACCTGGCGCCTGTTTTACCGCCATGTCCTGGAGGTTCTGAATGAATCCCACGAATTCATCAGGGACAGGGGCTCCGGGAAAGGAAAAACACGATTCAGCATGACTGAAAAACCTGCACAGACACTGATCATGGCTGATGATTTTATGACCATTGCGTTTCCCCCGGACCTGCCCGGGGAGTTCGGCAGGTTGAACACCCGGGAGAACATTCTTACGCTGGCCCGGCATTTCTGGATATCCTCTGCCCGCGTTGCCGGGGTCCATGACCTGTGCATGGAAATCCAGGATTTCCTGGCCTGGGTGAACAGGCATGTGGTGCTCCAGCCCGGGGTGGACAGCTACTCTGTAACAGGCGGGGACAAGGATGCCTTTAACCCGTTGACCGGACAGCCGGCACCGGACAGTCTGGATAACATGAAAAAAAATATGCTGACGGCCTGGGCCCAAAATTTCTTCAATCTGCTCAAAGAGACAGAACGGAAAATCTTTTTTTATTACGACTGTGAAGGCCTCACCCACAAAGCGGTTGCAGAACTCATGAAAAAAAAAGCCAGCTTGTTTTACCAGCGAGACAAAATCAGGGAAAAGCTTAAATCTTTTTTAAGGGCGTTGGACTGGGTATCCCCGGGATATGAAACCGACGGACAGGACGGCAGGGAATTTGAATTTTTTCTTCTCTGTTTGTGTGACAACCTGGGTACCTGGGTTCATTTAGTTGAAAAAAGGTAAGGAAAACAGATGTACACCAGAAAACAGGCACTGGCGCTGGCAAAACAATTAAGAACCTGCCCGCCGCTATCTGTAAAAAACAATCGTAAATATGTCCGGCAGGTCCGGCGTCATACAGAAATCTGTCCCTTTTGCGCCACGGCACTCAGGGATGAAATAGAGGCCTTGGATGTTTTGTCGGAAAAACTGAAAGCGGCATTTTCCAAGGCCCCGGCTGCCCCGGCGGTGGAACCGGGGCAGGTCAGGGCTGTTGATCCCGGACTTTCCTGCTGGCGGGATGACTATTTTTACAATGCGCCGGAAGTAGCCGTGCTTGAAACCGGGCCCCAAAATTTGGTGCAGGTGGCCCAGATCTGGACGGATACAGCCCTGGCAGGCCCTGGTGATCTTGTCTTACCGGACAGGATGATGAACGGTTTTTCAGAATTATTTATTGAACCCTGGAACATATACACCCTGGACAAAAGCTTTCTTGGAGCGTGTACCGGCATGCTGGATCCAGCCGTAATTAAAAGCGTGATAAAAATGGCAGGCACGCCGAATTACCGGCCGGACTGGGCGCTGGCCCCCATGCCCATGAAAGAAAACGATCCCAGGATAATTTTCCGCGAACTTGAAATAGAAGTCGGGTACACCTTTGCGTCCATGGCCGTGGAAACACTTATGTCCGAAATTGCAGACACCGGATTTCCCCTTGAATTAGCCCCCCTTATGACCCTGTTAAAGAAAAAATTTTCAGGCATCACCTGGGACTGGGAGCCTCGCAATATTGAGGAGTGCCTGGCTGCCGTACAATTGCCTTCCCATGTGCTGCCCATGGCTGCGGCTGACCGGGATCAAAAAATGCTGGCGGCCGTGTATGTCTGTGTTGACGACCGGGATCTGCCGGAAATACGGCCGGTGCAGTGCCGCATAGACTACACCGTACCGCCGCCCGATCCTTTTTCCGTCAGTGGTGTTATTGAAGATCTGCCCGACGGAATCGCCGCAGATGCGTTCCAGTGCCGGATAAAAAATAGTCAAAATAGACGGCTAAGCCCTTGTACCTGGTCATGGAAGGATGAAGAAAAAAGGTTTATGGCCGTGTTTGACAGGCCGTTATCCGGGGATGAGCATCTTGTGCTTTTCATTGTTCATCACACTGACAGCCGCTGTTCATGAGCCCGGCATTTAACATCCAAAGCCTTGCCCTTGCCGCTGAAAATGATACCGGACATTTCCAGGCCATGGTAACAGATCTGGCTTGTGTGCCATGGCACGACATTGGGCGCAAGGATTTCTGCATCTGCTTTGAAAACATTATTTCCCATGTTAATGATCCGGCCCTGAAACAGCTGTTTGAACTCAGCCTTGGGGCAAAATGCCTGCTTGTGTCTTCCCGGCCGGCATGGGTCAGGGACTTTCTGGCTGAAAATACAGCGTTTGTATCCATGGCTGACCACGATATCGTGGTTCTTGAACAGGGACGATGGATTAAAATCCCGATTCTCCTGGCTGATGAGCGTTACGCCAGGGTGGTTTGGTTTATCGCCGGTCTTGTCTCCTTGAAGGCAGATGCTATTCATATCCCTGAATGGGCGACACAGATGATGGATGACCGGTTCATTGACTCGTTAAACACGGCCGAACAGGTTGTCCGCCGCATGGGTCCGGATTCGCCGGACCGCAGGTTTGTTCTGTTCCCGATTTCGCAAGTCAGCAAAGATATCCGGTTCACAGGCGGATCGGCGGCCCTGTCCATTGCCCTTGGCCTAAAAAACCTTTTGGGAAACGCATCGCTTTCAAAACAATTCATTGCCACGGGCTGCCTGGATAACGCAGGCAACGTGCGGTCCGTGGCATATCTGGACGCCAAACTTAAGGCATCCCTTGACCGGGGGTTTAAATGTGTAATCCTGCCTGCCGAAAATCATTATAGAATAAACCACAGCAATAAAGGGATCATACCGGTATCAAGCCTGGCCCAGGCATGGACCATGGTGTTCCTGTACTCGGAAAAGCAGGAAAATCTGCTGTTCTTCTTTTCCCGGGCTCTGCGGGAGCCTGCATCATTTATCGACAAAATGGACAGTCTGCCCGGCCGCTGGATGGAAAAAGAACAGGTGGCGGTGGCGGACCTTTTACGCCGAATTTTCAATGCCCCTGGTTTATTTGACCGGTTTACCTGTAAATTTTATGCCATGGTTGCGGACTATGCGCTGGACAGAAGCCGGGCCATTGCCGCCCTTGCACCTGAAACACTGCCCGAAGCATGGCCCATGGCATCGCTCAGGTGGTGTACAGCCAATATTGGGCTTGCCAACCACCTTGGCCGGGTGGCGTCGGCAGAAAAATGGGAAAACCGTGGAAAACCCTTTTTAAAACAGGTGATGAAACTTAATCTCAACCTTGGGACAGATTTTTTCAACCATGCGCTTGTGGCGGCCCATAACCGTTATGAATTTCTCCCGGCCCTGCCGGACAGCCTCACGCGGCTTCTCAAATTCATGGAAAAACGCAATCACATGCAGCAGCAGTTTGGCTGTATCGCAGATCCCTGCCTGGGGCGAATTTACGGGACCCTGGTCCAGAACTCCGCCTTTTGCGGCCCCCGGTATATCACACAAACAGAAACCTTGTCCCGGAAAGCCCGTCAGGCGCTGGGGGAAAATTATTCAGAAGAGCTTAAACCTGAATGGCTGCGCCAATACCACTATCTTGGGTTCGCCCGGCTGGACGCCGGGGATGTTGAAGGGGCACAAATCTGCCTGAAAACCTGTCTTGGCGTCCGGGATTTAAATATGGCGGTTCACCGGCTCCAGGACCTGACCGTCTGGCAGCTTTTTCTGCTTTGCAGATATCTTGCGCAAACCGTCCAGAATGATTCTTCTGCCGGGCTGTTCAATTCCCTGGTTCAAAGGACCTTAAAAAATTTCACCTGGGACCATCCATGGCAGCTTATCTTTTTTAACCTTGGCCGGACTGCCATCCTGCAAGGAGAAAGGGAACAGGCTGCACGTCTCATGCAAAAAAGCCTTGACATCTGCCTTAAAACGGACGAAGGGCCAAGCACTGAAATCATGGCGTTAAAACCCCTGGCGTTTCTGGAAAAAATAGTCCCGGCAGCACAGTTTGATGCCGGGTGCTATGGGTGGGAAAAACAATTGCGGCAGACGGCGGTTCACCTGAACGCAAATCATTTTTCATTTTTTCACCAAAGGCCGTTTAAAGATGCTCTTGACCATGTCAGAAACAATCATGACACCATTTTTCCGTTTTCGTATGGATAATTTTTAAAAAATCCCACTCCGCCTCCGTATGGATTCTCAAACAATCCAAAATCCCAAAGGAGGCGATCATGGTAAAACTTCAGGCCGCAGCAAGAATTATTCAGACCCCCCAAAGCAAAACACCGGCACCGGGGGATACACCCTGTACCGGCAGGCAGGCAGACCTGTTTTCCGACCAGGAGCTGTTTGGCGTTAAAAAAGGGGCGTTCATCAAAAAATCCCGGAACCGGGTCCTGTCAGATATTGAGGAGCTGTCCAAAAATAACCGGTGGGATGATATTTTAAGCCTTTATCATCCTGTGGACGACAAGCTGCCGGATCTTATCCGGGCAGGTGCTGATATTCCGGTGCGCCAAAAAATCGCCTTTGCACTGGGACAAAGCGGTGCCTTTGATGATGCCATTAAAGAACTGCTGGTGTGTGTCCGCGCCGAACCGGATAATTTCATGTCCCGGGCATCCCTGGCCTATACGGCTTATAATTGTCTGTATGCCGCAAAAAACAAAAAAATTTTTCTGGCGGGAAAAGCCCGGATCGAACGTATCGACCTGGCCCATGAGCATTTCCAAAAGGCCCAGGACCTTCGCCCGGGGGGCATCACCAACTTTTACAGACAGGGGATGCTTTTTTCCCAGATTGAAAACAAGCCCGGCCCGGGCCTGGAAAAATTTGAAATCGCCTGCTTTAACTGGGAACGCCTGACTGACGAACAAAGGGCGGAAAGGCAGCAGGAAAAAAAGAATTATGTAAAAGCCCTTTATAGATCTGCGTCCCTGCTGCTGGCATCGGGAAACGGCATAAAGGCGCTTGAACGGATTACGACCTGCCTGAAACAGGATGAACAGACCAATTACATCAGTCTGGCATTCAAATACTTTGCCCTGGGCAAGGTCCAGTTCTGCATGGATCGTTATGACGAAGCCAAAAGTGCCTTGCTTTTTGCCCTGCAGAGCAGCAGCCGGAATGCCTCCACAGATTTCATCCATGAACTTCTGGCCCGGACCTACCTGGCGTTAGGGAAAACCGATAAGGCCATGGAAACCATCGGGGGTGTTCCTGAGAAATTCAGAAGGCCCTACTACCGGTGGACCGAGGCAGATGTTCTGTGTACGGCCGGTCAGTTTGAAAAGGCCAAAACCATTCTTAACGCGGCAGCGGCCAGGGATTCCAGGTCACGGCATATCAGTCTGATCCGTCTGGCAAAAATCGAGTACACCTTGAAAAATTACATCCCGGCCATGGAACATGCGGGAAAGGCAGGCGATTTTTTCACCGGCAAATGGGGAAACACGTATCTTGAAGGACTATTCTGGCAGAGTCTGTGTGCCTTTAAAGCCGGTCAAATCCAAAAAGCGGACCAGTTCTTGACCGAACTGGAAGGTCACAGCCGGTTCTATCCTAACCTGGACAGGCTTAGGGCCATGATTCGAAATTCAGACGACTAACGAACGGCAGGGAGAAAAGGGCGGCAATGGAACAAAAAGCACAGGAAATATTCACGGGGCAAAGCGGTACAGATTACACGCTTTTGCTCAAACGTATCGGCCAGGCTCTTATCACGGATAATAAAAATCCAAAATGCCGGGAGGTGCTTGGAAAAAAGACGACCTGGCGCAAACTGACACCGGCCATGGCCCTTGAATGGGCCGGGCTTGCCCAGATTGCCGGCATGGTAGATACGGCGCTTGATATCTATCAAGACCTGACCGGTAAAAATCCGGAATATAAACCGGCCTGGAAAGCCCGCATTGAGCTTCTGGATATCCTTGACAGGAAAGAAGCCTTGGCATCCGCAGTCCGGCAGGCGTCAGGCATCCTCGACAAAGAACAGGTCATGTCCTGGATCCGGCAGGATATCACCCAAGCCCCCCAAAGCTCGGCATTTGATCCTGACAAGGCTGCTGAACCATTTGAACGAATGCATACCAGGCAGGCGCTGGTATCACATTTCATGGATCTGTTTTTCAGCCGGACCGATGTTTTTGCACGGCAGTGGGCGGACAAACAGCAAGGCAAATCCGGCTATGTTCCGGTCAGGCGGACGATTATCGCACAGGATTTGGAAGATCATTTCAAGGGTATCAAAACCTATGGATTTTACCTGATGGACACGGATGCTACGGTCCGGTGTGCGGTCATTGATGCAGACCTGGTGCCGGATCTGCGGCAATGCACGGGCAAAGCGTTGGCGAAAGCCCGGACAGATATCCGAAAGGACCGTGCCTATATGGTATCCAGAATTACGGATGCCGCACAGGATTTGGGCCTGTTTCCTGTTATCGAATTCAGCGGCGGAAAAGGATACCACTTCTGGTTTTTCATGGAGACACCGATAAACGCCGCCCGGATCCGCCAGGCACTGACCGCTGTGTGCGATCATCTGGCCCCGGATCTTTCCTGTTTCAGTCTGGAGGTTTTTCCCAAGCAGGATCATTTGTCCGGCAAAGGGCTGGGTAATCTGGTCAAACTGCCCCTGGGAATCCACCGTCAGACCGGTAAACGCTCTTTTTTCATAAAATGCCCCCAAAAGGACATTGAGGCCCAGCTGGGATTTTTAAGGGATGTTCCCCGTTCAGATCCGAGCCGGATTCAATGTGAAACAAAGGTAGCCGGCAGCGCAAGCCTGGTGCTGTACCCGGGAATGAAGGAGCTGAATGAAAAATTTCCCGATCTTTTTGAACTGGGGAAAAAATGCCCGGCACTGGGCCGACTGTTCGCCCTGGTGCGGGAACCCCACAGCATCGGGGTCCGGGAAGAAAAAATCCTGTTTCAGACCCTGGGTTTTCTGCCCCAGGGGAAACACATTCTGCATTATCTGCTTTCCTGTGATCCGGAATACAACCCCCATCTGGTGGACTATAAACTCAGCCGGGTCCGGGGGACGCCGCTGGGCTGCCGGCGAATCCATGCCCTGACCGGTTATGACAAGGACTTTTGCCGGCTTGAGCCTGACAAAACCGGCTATCTGCATCCCCTGATCCATCTGGCCTCATGGGCGTCGATCTCAGGCGGGAACCCTGGGAAATCCGAAAAAATTGAAAATATTTCAGATGCGGTTATGAACATGAGAACCGCCATTGTTCAGCTTGAACAATTTTTAAAGTAACGGGACAAAGTAACGTATGGAAAGTCTTTATGTGGTGGAACAGGGTGCATATATCCGGAAAAGCGGAGACAGCCTGGACATTGTTAAAAAGGGCCAGGTGATGGAATCCCTGCCTGCCAAAGGATTGGAAAAACTGATACTGACCGGGAATATATCCCTAAGCGGCCCGGTGATGGATTTTTTAATCAAAAACCGTGTGGAAACTGTTTTTCTGACACCCACCGGCCGGTTTCGAGCCAGGCTCATGATTGACGAGCATAAACATGTGGCGTTACGCAAAGCCCAGTATCTAAAATTGGAAGACCCTGCTTTCAAGCTGACGGTAATGAAAGTGATTGTTGCAGGCAAACTCCACAACACTGCCATGTTTTTAGCCCGGCGAGGCAGGGATTACAAGGAGGCCAGACTGGGATCTGCTGCGGCCGGACTCAAGGCGCTGAAATCTTCACTGGAAAAAGCCGAGAGCCCTGACGAAGTACGTGGATTTGAGGGGGCCGGTGCCCGGATCTATTTCAGCGTGTTTAAATTACTCATACGAAATGACCGGTTTTTCTTCAATAACCGGAACAGGCGCCCGCCAAAGGACCCGGTAAATGCCCTGCTCTCCTTTGTTTATACCTTATTGACAAATGAGGTGATCTCGGCAATAAAAACATGTGGGCTGGATCCATACATGGGCACCCTGCATGAAATCGCTTACGGCCGGCCGTCCCTGGCCTGCGATCTGGTTGAAGAATATCGGTGTCTGATCGGGGACCGCTTTGTATTGAATCTGCTCAACCGCAAAATGATTCGCCCGGAAGATTTTCTTTTCAGGGATAAAAAAATCGAAGCCTATGCCGATGAAAAGGAGTTGGCCTCCAAAAGGGCCGTGGAAATGAAACCCCATCTTTATCGGACCGTTATATCGTCCTATGAGGAGCTGATGCGGGGAACATCTTCATTTCGCCGGACCATCCAGACCCAGGTCCGGGGATTTGCAGACTTTCTTTTAGATCCCGGAAAGTCTTACCGGCCCATGACGTTTTGAATGAACATCTGCTCTTTGACAATTTGTCCCGACACCTGTTATATTTCAGCCATTAACTTGGGATATTGGTGGCTAACGGGACCCGGCGAGGTCCGTCATTTTAATATTATTAATAAATTCAAAAAGATATCTTAAAATGCAGCAGAAAAACAATGTGAAAATTTTTTCCGAACCCCAAAAACCGGGTAGGTCCGTTAAATTGGCTTCCGAAAGGCTTGTCGGACAAGCCTTTCAACTACCCAGGGTCAGAAAGATTGCCTCGATTAGAGAGGATTGAGACCCAGCGGCGCACAAATCAAGTCTTTTGTATACATATGGTCAGAAAGATTGCCTCGATTAGAGAGGATTGAGACAAGATCATTCTCAATCCGGTACTGAAACCTGATGATGTCAGAAAGATTGCCTCGATTAGAGAGGATTGAGACACATATTAATTCCTATCTTAATTTAAATTCATTTGAGTCAGAAAGATTGCCTCGATTAGAGAGGATTGAGACAGTTCACCATTGGTTAGTATACTTTCAACGATATTAAGTCAGAAAGATTGCCTCGATTAGAGAGGATTGAGACTGTAGATACCTGCTATCTTGCCGGTTTCGTTGATGTCAAAAAGATTGCTTTGATTCGAAATGAAAATTCGTTTTTTTAAAAACCGATATCAGACAAATGCCTCCATCCCGTTACCCGGGTGTTATTCTGGATATGATTTTTATCTCCGCCATAAACCAGAAAGGCCTGATCCACATTGCTGCTGATTTTTTTATAGTAGTCCAGCCCCTTAAAAAAATCAGGGGCAATGGTCTGGCCTGATTTGATTTCCATAATAGATTGGGAAATGCCTTGATCCCGGATCAAATCAACTTCGTGCCCTTTGCTGTCCCGGAAATAATACAGGGTATCGCCCTCTCCCCGGTTGCAGGTCTGTTTCCATATTTCAGACACGGCCATTGTTTCAAAAAGAGCTCCTTTCAAAGGGTGGGATACCAGATGGTCCGGGTTTGAAATACCAAGAAGGTAACAGGCAAGCCCGAT
This sequence comes from uncultured Desulfobacter sp., assembly GCF_963675255.1. Lineage (GTDB taxonomy): Bacteria > Desulfobacterota > Desulfobacteria > Desulfobacterales > Desulfobacteraceae > Desulfobacter. The sequence goes on along the minus strand of NZ_OY775937.1, from coordinate 1,855,091 downwards.
ATCCAAAAAATACAATTTGGGCGATTTGACCAGCCGCTTATTAAAATTAGCGTAATATGGTTTTAACAGTTTCAGGATGTAACTTGCCTCAAGAACGGAAATCCATTCACGGATGGTCTTTCCGGTCACGCCGCATTCGTTACCCAGTGCGCTCATGTTCAAAATCTGGCCGGTGCGTCCAGCGCACAGCCGCAGGAATATCTCAAATGCCGATAGGTCTTTGATGTTGATCAATGTTCTGACGTCCCTTTCGAGATAAGTCCTTACGTAAAATTGCAGCATCTGGGACGGATTACGGCCCTTATCAAAAATGCCCGGATATCCGCCGGTCCATAATACGGTATTGATATCCTGGTCCGACAGCTGCTGCCCCCAGGCTTCCTTTAAAGAAAACGGCAACAGATCAACCAGTGCGGTCCGGCCGGCCAGGGACTGGGAGATGTTGTCCAAAAGGCCGAACTGCTGGCTTCCTGTAAGAATAAACATGCCGTTTTGTTCCCGGTCATCCACGATGGTCTGGATGTAGGAGAGCAAATCCGGTACCCGCTGAATTTCATCAAGAACGGCCCCGTCCGGATAACGGCCTAAAAAGCCAACAGGGTCCTGTTGGGCAAACAGCCTGTCTTCAGGGGTTTCAAGAGATACATAGGCTTTGTCCTGGAACAGTTGCCGACACAGGGTTGTCTTTCCGGACTGTCTGGGACCCATGATGGTCACCACCGGGTATTGTTTTGAATATAATAGAACCAGGGGAGAGATGGTTCGTTCAATATATTTTTTTGCCATGTTTGTCCATTTATTTACTGTTTTTAAAATTCATAGTAGTATAAACAAAAATAGAACAAAATGGAAGTTACACTCCATATTTGCACTGTTTTTAAAATCTACATACCCTGCATATTACAATAAAATCATGGGTGGATTTTTCAGGACCGTCTGTTACAATTGTCTAAATTTTTCCTCACCATTTAACCGCAAGAATGGAAATGCAACATGGACGCCTATTCAAATATTGTTAGAAAAGTACTTAACCAGGGCCAGGTCAAGGAGAACCGCACCGGAGTGAATACCATTGCCATTGCCGGGGCCATGTTTGAACATGACATGGCCCAGGGATTTCCATTGCTGACCACCAAATATGTGCCATTTTCCCTTGTGGCCGGGGAACTGGAATTTTTCATTAAAGGCATCACCGATAAAAACTGGCTGCGGGACAGGAACAACCACATCTGGGATGAATGGTGCTCACCGGCGAAGGTCGCCTACGGGCATGATGATGAGACCCAAAAAAAGATGATGAACGAGCGGGAACTTGGCCCTATTTACGGATTCCAGTGGCGGCATTTTGGCGGTGGATATCAGGCCTGGGACAAGGCACCGGTTCCGTCCGGGGTGGATCAGCTTAAAAACCTGGTGGACACCCTGAAAACCAATCCCGATGACCGGCGGATGATCGTATCGGCCTGGAACCCCATAGATCTGGGTCAGATGGCCCTGCCGCCCTGCCACTACGGTTTTCAGGTCACAGTTATCAATGGACGGCTTAATCTACTGTGGAACCAGAGATCCGTGGATACAGCTCTGGGGCTGCCCTTTAACATTGCAAGCTATGGACTTCTTCTAACGCTTCTGGCCCTGGAATCAGGTTTTAAACCAGGCACCCTTGTGGGCTTTCTGGGGGACACCCATATTTATGAAAACCATGTGCAGGGACTGACGCAACAGCTTGAAAGAAAACCCTTTACCCTGCCTGGTATAGAAACCGCCTCTTTTAGCTCTATTTTTGACTGGCAGTACAAGGACACGGTTTTAACGGACTACCAGCATCACCCGGCCATCCGGTTTGAAATTGCTGTTTAGACAAAGAAAAGCCCTGCAGGCTTTAAAGTCCCCAGGGCTTTTTTGTTACATACCGGAAAAACTGACCACCGGCAATCTGCTTATGGCTGCTTAAAGTGCCTCAATGGCTTCCTGGAGTTCAGGCATGAAATCAAGGATATCTTCCACGATACCCACATCAGCAACCTGGAAAATCGGTGCTTTGGGGTTTTTGTTCACGGCAACGATAAAGGGATTGCCCTTGATGCCGCCCATATGCTGGAAGGAACCGGAAATACCCATGGCCATGTAGACTTTGGGCTTAACGGTCTGGCCGGAAGTCCCTACCTGGCGAGATTTTTCAAGCCATTTGGCGTCAACAATGGGACGAGAGCAGGACACCACCGCACCCATGGCGTCAGCCAGTTCCTGGGCAACTTCAATATTGTCTTCATCTTCAATACCACGGCCAATGGAAACCAGAACGTCGGATTTGGTGATATCGACATCGCCGACTTCCGCTTCAACCACTTCCAGGAAAGTTCTTTTGGCCGAAAGGTCACCGGCCTCACCGGATTTGTCAACCACGGCACCGGAAGCACCGCCGTCAGCCGGAGCAAAAGCGCCCGGACGGATGGTGAGAACAGCGCCCGCAGACGCATCACAGGTCACATGGGTGGAAACAGCGCCGCCCAGTTCCTGACGGATAAGTTTCAGGGTCGCACCGTCCATGCCTTCAAAATCAACAACGTCAGCCGCATAGGCGGAATCCAGTTTGATGGACAGGCCAGGGGCCAGATCCATGCCAAAGGTATCATGGGGTACCAGCACAATGGCATCGGCTGGAATGACATTGGTCAGGGCTTTTCTCACGATCTCGGCATTGGGATAAGCCAGGGCCTCATTGTCAATTTTAATAACTTCTGAATAGGTTTTGGTCAGCTCATTGGCCACTTTGTCCAGATCAGCGCCGGCGCCGGTAACGACAGCAGTCAGAGATGCACCGGCATCAATCTTTTTTGCAGCATCCGGGAATTCCAGGGCCACATCTTCGGCCACCCCGTTTTTAAATGGAACATATGCAAAAATCTGTGTCATGATCAAAGACCTCCTTTGGCTTTCAACTTCTCAATCAATTTTTCAATAATTTCATCGGTGGAGCCTTCAAGCATTTCAGCACCATCACCCAGATCGGGTACAAAATAATCCACGCGTTTGGTCTTTGCGCCGGCCTCGCCTACGCTGCCTGCGTCCACACCAAGATCACCGGCGCCTTTTACAGGAATTTCGACACTGGCCACCTTACGGATACCGCGGATACCGACATAACGGGGTTCGTTGATACCGGTCTGGATGGAAAGCACGCAGGGCAGTTCAATTTCGTTCATCTCCTGGTTGCCGCCTTCGATTTCCCGGCCCACTTTAATTTTTCCATCCGCAGGTTCAATCTTGTTCACCAGCGACGCATAGGGATAATCCAGCATAGCTGCAAGCATGCCGCCAACCTGCCCCGCGCCTTCATCTGCCTGGGCGCCGGTAAGTATCAGGTCATAATTGCCTTTTTCAACTTCAGCTTTGAGAATGGCGGCAATACCTCGGCCGTCAGATCCTTCAAAGGCGTCATCGGAAAGAAGAACGCCGTTATTTGCGCCCATGGCCATTTCACGCCTGAGGACTTCCTCAGCCTCGTCATCACCCACAGTTACAACCGTTATGCTGCCGCCCAGGTTATCCACAATCTGAATGGCCTCTTCAACGGCATAATTGTCCCACTCGTTCACAGAATAAACCAGATCATCACGATCCAGATCATTTCCTTCGGAATTGAGTTCAAATTCGTTCTCAGCAGTATCTGGAACGCGTTTGACGCACACCAAAATTTCCATTATTTCCTCCTTAAGTTTATTTTTTCGGGTCTGCCGGGCGTATGAAACCAAAAAACCGGCAAATAATTTATGTTAAACGTTGATTATGCTAAATGTTCCTCAATGAGTTGTGTAAAATCAAGGGCTTCCATCTCGCCTTCTTTTCCGGCCACCTTAATGGCATCCTGGATATTCACCAGACAAAAAGGACAGGCCGTGACAATAACATTGGCCCCGGCTTCTGCTGCCATATTTACCCTGAGGACCCCCATGCGGGTCTCTTCTTCGGGCTCATAAAACAGCATCAGGCCACCGCCGCCGCAGCAAAAAGAACGGTCACGGCTCTTTTCCAGCTCCACCCGGGTCAGGCCGGCAATGGCATCCAGCGCCTGCCTCGGGGATTCATAAATACTGTTGTGGCGGCCAAGGTAACAGGGATCATGGTACACATATACTTTATCGGGATTTTTACATGGTGTCATGGTCAGGACACCGGAATTAATCTTTTCAGCCACAATTTGACTGATGTGTTTTACAGGAGGCAGACCCGTGTAGTCGTTTTTCAAAGCATTCAGGGCATGGGGATCGGCCGTGACAATCTGTTTGACACCGGATTCAAGAATGGCTTCGGTGTTCTGGGCTTTGAGCTCCTGGTAAAGCATCTCTTCACCAAACCGGAGCACCTCGTTGCCGCTGTCTTTTTCACCTTTACCCAGGATGCCGAAGTCCACGCCGGCCTTTTCAAGGATAATGGATGTCCTGCGGGCAATTTCCTGCATATTATCGTCATAGGAGGTGATACTGTCAACAAAGTACAGGGTATCGGCAGCGTCTTTACCCAGATCCTTAACCGTATGGGTTTCGGCAAAGGTTTTTTCCCTGGCCCAGTCCGCGCGTTTCTTCTCCATTTTACCATAGGGATTGCCGCGTTTTTCAAGGGCTTTAAGGGGTTTTTGCAGGGACTGGGGTACCATGCCCTCATCCACCATACCACGACGCAAATCAACCATCTTATCAATATATTCGATCCCCAGGGGACATTCCTGCTCACAGGCCCCGCAGGTGGTACAGGACCAGATTTCATCCTCAGTATAAATGTCCTCCACCAGCAGCTTGTCGGATTTATAAATCACACCGGACTTGATCGGATAATTCTTAAACATAAGATCCCGGGCTTTGATGGTGATGAAACGCGGAGACAAAGGACGGCCTGCGGCATTGGCAGGACACTGGTCGGAACAGCGGCCGCAGTCTGCACAGGAGTAGAAATCGAGCATGTGCTTCCAGGTAAAATCCTCAAGTTTTTTAACGCCAAAGGATTCCAGATCATCCAGTTCCTCATCGGAAACACCGTATTTAACCGGTTTGATATTGCCTTTTTTCACCCGCATGAAAAAGACGTTGAAAATAGAGGTGATGACGTGGAAATGCTTGCCCAAGGGCAAAAAGCACAGAAAGAAGAAAAAAGTGACATCATGCACATAATACATAATGATATGCAGGCCCTGGAGGGATTCTAAGGATACAAACCCAAGTATCTTTGAAAAAAACCAGGCCAGGGAAAAAATTGCCGGGAAATGGGCTTCGCCAAGAGATTGATAGTTGTAGGCGACGGCAGATGCTTCAAACATGCTTTCAGAAATCATCAGGGTGGCGATGATGCCCAGAACAAAAACCGCTTCTGCCGTATGGTCATGACCATATTTTTCAGGCACTGCATAACGGGCAGGCTTTTTGATGCCCCGGCGGTAGGCCGCGATGATACAGGCCACAAGAACGGCGGTGGCTGCATAATCTTTAATAAAATTATAAACAGCCCCAAGGCTGCCGCCTAATCCGGGAAACACAAAGCCGTCATACAGACCGATAATAACAAGGCTTGTGGAACGGATGGAAAGGATTAAAAAGCCGGCAAATATAATGATGTGCAGCACACCTGCCAGCATGTATCTGGGCTGGCGGATCTGTCCTAACCAGACGACGATCAGATTTTTAATCCGTTCCGGAATATTGTCAAAACGATAGTCTGGATTGGCCCGGACCAAAGGCGCAAGTCTTCGTGCTATAATGTAGGTAAAAAGCCCTACACCGATTACCGGCAGAAGAAATGAAAAAATCACTGTTGGAAAAAAACCGAACAACAGATAGTCTGCCGGAGCAATAATCATAGACATACTTAACTTACCTCCATTTATTTATATTAAACTTCAGGCCTCCCGGACCCCCGTCATATAAAGGTCCACCAACGGATCTGCCATAGTTCCAAGATCGTAGCGTCCATGGGCACTGACCCAGGTGGAAATCACACCTTCCACAGCCCCGAGGATAAACCGTTTCACAAGCCCGACAAAGAGATCCTGGCGCATGGTACCCTCAACCTGCCCCTGCTCTATAATATCTGATAAAAGATCCAAATACATCTTTGAGATATTCTTGATCTGAGACTCAATATCCCGAAGATATCTCACCTCTGATTGAAAAATAATTGCCATGTTTTGGTCTCTTTGAAACTCTTCAAGGTGGCAGTGGATCAAGTTTCTTAGTTTGCTTTCCGCATCTGTGCCTTTGGCCACGGCAGCATTCATTTTTTTAAACACCACATCTGTTTTAAAGCTCAGGTACTGATAAAGGATATCGTCCTTGTTCTTAAAATAGAGGTATAAAGTACCATCCGCCACCCCTGCCTTGGCAGCAATCTGTGAAATGGTGGCTTTGTAAAACCCATGTTCTGCAAACACTGCTCCAGCACTGTTTAAAATTTTATGATATTTCTCGGACTTACTTTTCTGCAAATGTGTTCATCCTTCTCTTGCATAAGCGTCTGGACGGAAACCCTTGTTTAAACGTTCCTCTAACGAGCCGTTCAAACACCACTTAAATGAATAGCGGATCATCCACCTAAATAATAAATCCGTGCAAACTAACAACAGATCCGCGCAAATGTCAAGCCTTGTAACAATCCCCAAAACAGAAAACATTATGTTAACATATCTATAAGTTACAACATATTAAAACATATGCATTTTATCATACCCGGATCAGGCTGTTTTTCATTGCCACCCTGAAAAACCATGAATAGCCATTCATTTCTTTTATTGAACTTGATTTTAGGCTATTTTAATGTAAAAAGTTTATGATACCTAACCATCTTTTAGAAATACAATCTTAGATACGGAAGGATTTTATCATGACCCATTCACAATCCGAAGAATATCGAAAATTACTTGATTACGGCAGACCCCCCAATGTGAAAAAGTGCTTCCCCAACTCAAAGGCATTAATTGTCAGCGGGAAATATATTGACCGCGCCCTGCTGGCCAAAGGCAGCGCCATGACCATTGCGGCTAATGGTAGAAACGCCTTTGTCATCAAAGGGACCCTTGCCGCTGCCCAGCGCGCCAATGCTGCCGTTATCATCGAAATTGCACGCTCCGAGGGCGGTACCGGTGCTTATTGTGCCACCAGCTTTTGGAACATTGCAAGACAGACCGATGCCTATATGAATGAAATGGGGATAACAATTCCCGTAGCCATACATGCAGACCATTTCGGAATTAAAAAACCCGAAGATGTTGAACCGGCAAAAACCGAAATCCGGTCTATATTTGATGCCGGCATTACCTCTATTGCCATTGACGCATCCCACATGCCGGATGACCAGAACCTTTTGGCCAATATTGAATTAAATCCGTATATTCCTGAGTGGGCAGGCCTTGAGACCGAAGTTGGTGAGATAAAAGGAGAACTGGGCCTTTCAACGCCTGACGAAGCGCTGTTTCTTATCCAGGGACTCAATGCCCACAGCATTTTTCCGGACTGGATCGCCTTGAACAACGGAACCACCCACGGCATTGAACAAAGCGATTCTGGTATCAATGTCGATTTGACTTCCGACATACATGAAGCCCTGGCCCCTTTCGGAATTTCCGGTGCCCAACACGGAACATCGGGAAACAGTTCCGATCGGTTACGTCAGATTGCCAAGAAGACAAAAACCACAAAGGCCAATGTTGCCACGGCACTTCAGATGATATCCTGGGGGGTGAAGGTTAATGATTATGGCAATGCCATCATGGATGAGTCGGGTAACTTCATCAAAGAGAGCGGCAAAGGGGTCTCCGGGATCACCTGGGAGAAAATGTGCGCTTTTGCAACGGCCAATGACTGGCAAAAAGGAAATTTTAAAAAACTGAACCTTCCTTTTGAAAATATTCTGACAGCCCAGGATGCCTCTATTCGAAAAAGAATGATCAAAGGCGTTGAAAATTTTGTATTTACGCTGCTCAACGACGTTTTCAACGCCACAGATACAGCGGATCTGGTAAAAAAACAAATTCTTGAGACCCAGTCACACATGCCTGGCTTCAAGGCGGAAAAAATTGAACGAAAAAATGAATGGACCCGGGAAAAAATTATTGAGAAGGCCTCCCGGATTACTGGGAATAAAGGTCCTAAAGGAGATTTTGATGATTAAATTTTTTCCCTAAAGTTTTAATTTCACCAAGCCGATAGTGAGCTTAAGGAGAAAATTAAAATGCAGATACCTTCATACCAAATACAAAATGTCCTGAAAGTTTATTCAAGACAATTCAGCCAAGGCAAACTGCTGGGTAAAAATAAATTCAGCGACGCCAACAAGGTTTCTGCGGATAGTGTCAACATCTCATCGGAAGGCAAGCGTCAGGCTATTATAGATAAGGTTGCAAGCAACATTGTTGATAAGATTATCAACGAAGGCCCCAATGAAAAAGATAAGGCCCAGATCACTGATCAGATTGAAAAAGAGCTGGGAAAAAAGATTGATTTTACCAAAGGGAGAAATCAATTCACTTATACCTCGGTTGACCAAAACAATAATAAGGTTGTCCAGAACTTATCCGTGGAAGATTCCAAATTCATTGTAGAACGGATGACGGAACTGGCGCGCCAGGTGGCTGATTCCAACATGGAATCCCAGGAGGGTGTTTAATATGAAAATTAATTCCACACAGCAGTATATCAATCAAAGTTACGCTGCCGGTAATGCCAACACCACCGCCAGCACGTCGGTGGATCAGGCCAAACAATCTGAAGAACCCCTTTCTGACAGCATTAATTTATCCGCCACCACCAGGGATCTTCAGAAAATTTCTGCCGCGTCTGTCGATGAACCCAAGGACAGAGCCCAGAAGGTTGAAGCACTGAAACAACAGGTTCAATCCAATCAGTACACCGTGAATGCCGAGCAGGTAGCGGAAAAAATGATCGGCTCCATTATGGACGACATGGGTTGAACAGGCGGCATTTTTTTCCTCCCTGCCTGACGAATGAATGTATTCAGGCAGGGGGTTGTGTTATTATTACAAGATAACAATTTGATTTTAAAACAAAATTACAACATTTCATAACCATTAAAAGTTCGTAAACAGTAGGCACGTTTGTTGCAGCATTCTTCCTTAATTAAAAAGGAGGACAATATGACCAATATTAACAACATCCAAAGCATCACCCAGATACTAGATAGTCAGTCAACTAAAGTATCCAAGACCAGTGGACAGGCACAGGGATTTGACTCTTTACTCAATTCCGCACTGGAGAAAACACAGGAATCCGAGAACGGAATGCAGACCAGTGAATTGGGTGAAATCCCTGCGCTGGATTTTGACATTCAAACCGTATCTTCCATTGTTACGGATAAAACCGACAAACTGCTGACCAACCTGGATCGCTATGCATCCAAGCTTGATGATATCAATGTATCTTTAAAGGACATTGAACCCGTTCTTGAAAAACTGAATGCAGACGCCGCGTCTTTATTGGAAGAAACGCTGTCACTTGGAGAAGATGATCAAAATCTCATAGATATCGCCACGAGCACGGCTGTTACTGCAAAAACCGAATATCTGAAATTCCAGAGGGGCGACTACCTGTAGACAAGAGACAAGAATGGCCGCCTGATGCAACGCTTATATTTATCAAGACGTCATGTCTTTTTTTTGTGCACATGCCTGCTTGGCTGCCTGCCAATGTTTCTCCTTTTCTTCGGGGAGCATCTGCCTTAAATCAAGGCCTTGTTTATCAATGTCGGCTTCCATAATTCGGAATCGTTCCTCAAATTTTGAAGTAGACCGGTAAAGTGCTGTTTCAGGATGAAAACCGGCAAATCTTGCGACATTCACAAGGGAAAAAAGGATATCACCAAATTCAAGCATGGCATCATCCTGGTCCATGGAAAGCGCAGCCTCAAATTCATGTATTTCTGAAACCGCCGTATCCAGCACCTGACCCAGGTTTTCCCACTCAAACCCGGCTTTAACCGCAGATTTTGAAACTTTCAAGGCCCGCAACAGTCCCGGCATTCCACCAGGCACATTGTCAAGGGCGGAGCGTCTTTCAGGAGCTCCGGAATCGGCCTTCTCCCCTGCTTTAATAGCATCCCATTGTTTATTCAACTCCTCTTCGGATGAAATACAGCTCTCACCGTAAACATGGGGATGGCGACGAATCATTTTTTCAGCCACGGTCTTAACCACCCGGTCAAAGGAAAATCTGCCGGAATCGGCATAAATTTCCATAATAAAAAGGATTTGGAAAAGAACGTCTCCAAGCTCCTCTACTATATTATCCTCATCATCTTTGACAATGGCGTCTTCCAGTTCATATAATTCTTCGGCCAGGCACTTCCACATGGTGGACGGGGTTTGTTTCCTGTCCCAGGCACATCCGTTCCGCCCCCGAAGTCTTCGGATGATCTCAAGCAGGGGAATTATTGTTTCCACGTTTTTCTTAATCCTTCCAATTCGTTACTGAAATCCGTTTTGATGTTCCGGGAAATAAACAGGGTAAGTGCATCAGCAACCTGAGCAAGGTAGGGTGCCGTGCGGGACGCTGCAATATGATCACTGCCATTGGGTACAAAACTTGTAACGGTTATAAAAAGGACCGTCGTGATAAGTATGCCTTTAGCTGCACCGAAGATGACACCGAATGCTCTGTTCACCCAGCCCAAAAATACAATGTTCAACAATTTGTGGATCAGGGCGGCCACAATCCCCACGGCAATGAGAATCAGACAAAATAATAGAAAAAAGCTGATAAGCTTTTGAAGCTGTGATGATGAAATCCATGAATCAATATAAGGCATCAACTGGGGATAATATGTATTGGCCCCGTAGAAACCGGCCACAACCCCCACGATACCGGAAACTTCCCGGACCAGACCCTTAAAGCCCCCCCGAACAAGGCAAAACCCCACAATAATCAATACGCAAAGGTCAAAAAAGTTCATACAATCTCTTAGTTTTATAAATATAAACAAATAACAGCAGGGTTAGTTGTCAGTCAAGATTTTTATTGACCTTTAAACCAATAAAATGCACCCTATAGCCCATGAAAAATCTTGAGTTTCAGAACATTACCCTTGCCCAAAAACTCTTTGGGACACACAATGCCAACCTGGAAAAAATCGCCCGGGCCTTTGATGTTAAAATAAACTCAAGGGGAGGGGCAATTTCAGTCAGTGGTTCAGAAAAACAAACAAATAAGGCCATAGATCTGATCAACCAGCTTTATGACCTTGTGGAAGATAAAATACGGCTGACACCTGCTGTTATAGATGCAGCCATCAATGCGGTTAAACAGGGTGGGGCTACCTCCTTGAAAAAAATTTTTACCACGACAATAGTGGTAACTGCCAAGAACAAGCCCATTACACCCCGAACCCCTACCCAGCTGGCATACACCGAAGCCATAAAATCCAATGACATCCTTTTCGGCATTGGTCCGGCCGGTACCGGTAAAACCTACCTTGCCATGGCCATGGCCGTTGCAGCGTTCACAAAAGGAGATGTAGAAAAAATCATTCTCACCCGTCCTGCAGTGGAAGCAGGAGAGGCATTGGGTTTTCTTCCCGGAGATCTGGCTGAAAAAATAAATCCATATTTGCGGCCTCTGTATGATGCCCTTTATGATATGCTTGATTTTGAGAAAGCCAGGGCCTATATTGAGCAGGAAACTATTGAGATCGCGCCCATTGCATTTATGAGGGGCAGAACCCTAAACAATGCATTTATCATCCTGGACGAGGCCCAGAATACCACCTCCCAGCAAATGAAAATGTTTTTGACCCGGATTGGATACGGTTCAAAGGCCATTATTACGGGTGATATTACACAAACAGACCTGCCCGGAGGGAAGAAATCAGGGTTGGTTGAAGCCAAAAAGCTGCTTGCCCGGATAAAGGGGATCTCATTTATAGAATTTTCAAAGGAAGATGTTGTCAGGCACCGACTGGTGTCCGACATCATAAACGCTTATGAAAAAAGCAAATAACCAGGGTTGGTTTAAGCAGACCTGGCAAGTCCTGTCATCAACCCCGTATCTCCCGCCGGTGCTGTTTCTTCTGGTGGTGGGTCTGTTTGCCCTGGCCCAGACCTTTGACCACACCACTGAATCATATGTATATAAAATAGGGGATGTGGCAAGCAGGGACATCAAAGCGCCCAAAGATTTCTTCATAGAAGACAAGGCCACCAACCTGGCCAAAATGGATTATGCCAAGACATCTATCAGGACTGTATATGATTTTGATGCCAACCTGCTAGAAAATATAACCGCCAACATTACATCTGCCATGCATTTCGGACGGCAAATATTTCAGCCACAGGAAAATAACCAGGGCATTGTCCCACCTGATTTTTTGGAGACCTCCTTTTCCATGGCCCTGGCATTCAAACCCGAATTTGAAAAAAAGCTGGGCATAAAAATTTCCAAGGGCGCATTCCAGATCCTGTTCAATCAAAAATTCTCCGAAGAAATTACAGGACACCTTACTGCCATTATTGGCACTATTCTGACCAACGGGGTTGTTAGCAACAAAGAAATTCTTCTGGCCGAAGAAGAAAAAGGCATTATCCTGAGAACAATTCAGTCCCACAAGGAACGTGTTATTGCCAACCTCAAAGTATTTTACGGACCGGATCAGGCCAAGACCATGGTAAGGGTTGTGGGGCAACCCATCCTGGAAAATGTCAACTACAGTCTGGCCAACCTGATTGTGGATATCTGCCAGCGGCTTTTGAGACCCAATATCACCCTGAATAAAAATGAAACGGAAAAACGAATCCGGGAAGCCCAGGCACGCATCAAACCCACCCTTTACCAAATCAAGGCAGGCGAAATGATCATTCGGGAAGGGGAGCGAGTTGATGAACTCAAACTGGTCAAGCTCAACGCCCTAAGTGAACAGGTCGAGGATAAAGATGTCATCATGACCATTATCGGAATCTGTATGTTCACCAGCCTGTTACTTCTTGTGGTTTATTTCCTTTACCTCAAAGATCATCCAAAGCTTGGCCAGGACATGAACAAACACATGACCTTTCTGACCCTGGGCCTTTTACTTTATATCGGGTTTACCGAGCTCGCAGTGTATATTGCCCACGCCTCAAATCCGGAAATGTCCAGTAAAATAGCCTCAAGAGCAATATATATGGTGGTACCTTTGCCGGCCGCAGGCATGATCACCTGCATTTTCCTGGGGTTTGACATTGCCCTGTATTTTTCTTTGGTGCTTTGCAGTTTATGCACCATATCCTTTGGCTGCGGGTTCCAGGTCTTTTTGTTCTTTTTTCTGTCCAGTATCACAGCGGCTTACTGGATCAAGGAACGCAACGAACGTCACCATTTCATTGTTGCCGGGTTCAAACTGGCATTGTTCAATGCATGCCTTGCCATTGCTTTGGGGTTTTTCATGCCGTCTCAGGTACTGCCCTGGGGAACATTGCTTAAACAGGTAACAATGGCCATTGGCGGCGGTGTATTTGCGGCCATTCTTACAGTGGGCTTCACACCGTTAATCGAAGTCCTGTTCAATTACACCACGGCGGCAAAACTGCTGGAATTTTCAAATCTGGATCAGCCCCTGATCAAAAAATTAATGATCGAGGCCCCGGGCACCTACAATCACAGTGTCATTGTGGCAACCCTTGCGGAAGCTGCCGCATCCGCCATCCATGCAGACAGTCTCAAGGCCAAGGTCATGGCATATTATCATGACATCGGCAAACTGGACAAAACCATGTATTTCATTGAAAATCAGTCTGACGGGCGGAACCGCCATGACAAGCTTTCCCCGTCCATGTCTGCATTGATTCTCATCGGCCATGTTAAAAAAGGCGTTGAAATGGCCAAAAAATACAAACTGGGCAATGAAATTGTGGAGGGCATTAGCCAGCACCACGGCACATCCCTGATAAAATATTTTTATAACAAAAGCCGGAAAGCTGGAAATGAGAACATTAATGAAGATGATTTCAGATACCCGGGCCCCAAACCCCAGACAAGGGAGGCCGGTATTGTCATGCTCGCAGATGTGGCAGAAGCCGCAACCCGGGCACTTGAGCGCCCTACCCCAGCCAGAATAAAGGGCCGTGTAACAGAGCTGATCAATGACATATTTGCAGACGGCCAGCTCGAAGAGTGCGAAATGACCCTGAAAGATCTGCACCAGATCGCCAAAAGTTTTAATAATATTTTAACTTCTATTTATCACAGCCGCATTGAGTACACGGACAAGCCTCAAGATAAAAAGCAGGATAAGAAGAATGGAAAACCTAAAGATACTGATAGACAACCGCCAAGAGGAGAGGCTGCCAACAGCCCCCCTGTACAAAAAGACCGAACAGATCTTAAACGCCTTGGGCTGTGATAACCACGAAATTTCCATTGTGATCACGGATGATGCCCAGGTCAGGGATTTGAACCGGACATACCGGGGCAAAGACGCCCCCACCAATGTGCTCTCCTTTCCCATGCAGGAGGGAGAATTTTCAGAGATCACCCCGGGACTTCTCGGGGATGTGGTGATCTCCCTTGATGCGGCACAGGCCGAGGCCATAGCGGCAGGAATTTCCACGGATGAGCGGATTTCTCAATTATTGATACACGGCATTCTTCACCTGATTGGGTTTGACCACGAATTGGGTGAGAAGCAGGCCCTGGAAATGGAAGAAAAAAGCCTGGAACTTCTCAGGCTCATAGAAAAAAATATCGATCTGACCGCATTCTAAAAAGAATGAAAGGATATTAATATGGCTGAATTAGCAGTAAATGTAGACCATGTGGCAACCCTGCGCCAGGCAAGAGGCGCCAAATTCCCGGAACCGGTTCAAGCGGCCCTGGCCGCGGAAACCGCCGGGGCAGATGCCATTGTGGTACATCTGCGGGAAGACCGCCGCCACATCCAGGAACGAGATGTCCGGCTGATTTCCCAGACAATAAAAACCCGGTTGATACTTGAAATGGCAGCCACCAGTGAAATGCTGGGCATTGCCCTGGACATCAAACCCGAAACCGTCACCCTGGTACCTGAAAAAAGAGAAGAGATTACCACCGAAGGCGGACTTGATGTAATTACCCATATGGAACACATCCGCCAGGCCATAATCACTCTGCAAAATGCCGGAATCAAAGTCTGCATTTTCATTGACCCTGACCTGGACCAGATCAAAATGGCCCACAAAATTGATGCCGATTCCATTGAAATCCATACCGGCGCATTCTGCGATGCCACAACGTCGTATGATCAGGAAAGGGAATATACAAGGATTGTGGATGCGGCAAAAATCGGTGCCCGCCTGAACTTAGGCGTTCATGCCGGACATGGAATTTGCTACCATTCAATCAAGGCGTTTAAGGGACTGCCGGAGATTACTGAATACAGCATCGGACATGCCATCATCTCAAAGGCTGTCATGACAGGCATGGACACAGCAGTCAGGGATATGGTGCAATTAATTAAAGATCTTTGATTTACATTTGTTCCAGGTTCTGGTATAGTACTCTTTCTCAATAAAATATTTCAACCCAATCCGGGGTGAATAAATTACAACTATGCACCAGGAAACGCTTCTCATCATAGACGATGAGATCTCCATCAGAGAAAGCCTGGGTCTTCTATTCGAGGATGAGGGATACCGGGTTTTTACGGCAGAAAACGGGCATGTGGGGCTGGATCTTTTTTTCCGGGAAAACGTGGACATGGTCATCACGGATCTGCGAATGCCGGTCATGGACGGCCTTGAGGTCATGCGTACCATCCATGAATCTGATCCGGATCTGCCCATGATTGTCATTTCAGGCGCCGGTAAAAAACAGGATGTCATTCATGCCCTTCAAATGGGCGCCAAGGACTATATTTCCAAACCCATAATTGACCTGGACATCATTATTCATGTGGTAAGCAAAGTATTTGAAAACCGGCGACTGGCTCACGAAAACAAGGCATACAGCGAACAGCTGAAAAAAAAAGAAAAACAATACAGGACCATTACCGAACAAATTGCAGAAGGCGTACTCACCGTAGATGCCCAGGAGAATATCACCTTTGTCAATCCGGCATTTTGCAAAATGATGGGCTATCCGGCAGACAGACTTATATCAATGAATCTTGAGCAAATCTCTACCCGGGACAGCTTCTTAACGATACTTGAACAGACCCAGATCCGGAAAAAAGGCAAAAAAACCAGCCGGTATGAGATTCAACTGGTGCATGCAAACGAACTCCCCGTACATGTGGAACTAACCTGCAGTCCCATCAACCAGAGTAAGGATCAAACCGACACCGGTGCTATTATCATGGCCAGGGACATATCCCGGCGCATTGAACTTCAGCGCCAATACGAACAATTCATCAAATATCCCCAGGACATGCCCGAACATGCCATTGCCATCTGCGCCAACTGCAAAAAAATCAGGGGAGAGGACAATCTGTGGAAAACGATTGAAAAAGCCTTTGATCACTTGATATTTTCCCACGGTGTCTGCCCGGACTGCTGCGATAAACTTTACCCGGACCTCAATTTTGAAAAAACAGAAAGTGATCCAGATTAAAGGATAAAGGACTTTAAGGGACTCGAAAAGCTTTATTTAGAAGTCCTGCCGACTTTGCGACCAGGCTCACCCCACATTCATTGTTAGAGCCCAAAGATAAAAACTTGTTTTTCATGACCTCCGGACTGTTATCCATCAAAAAGCCCTGCCCTGCCCAGTCCAGAAGGTCTTCGTCATTGTAATCGTTTCCCACAGCAGTCACCATTCCCCGGCCGACACCAAGATGCCGGGCCAGCCATTGGGATGACGCACTCTTGCTTACCCCCAAAGGAAAAACCTCTATCCACGAAGATTTATGGTCCAAAGGAGAGGTGGCTTGAATTACGCTGAATCTGGACAGTTCACGGCGAAGTGCATTCAGCTGCTCCCGGGAAAATCTGTCGGGCACAATGGCCAGGACTTCAGTGGACTGGTCATAAATCGTGTTGCCCGTTTCGAGGGGGGTCCCAAAACCCGAATACATTTCTATTCGCCGGGTAAAATCCGCATTGCGGCCGGATATAAATTTATACAAAAAATATGAGGTATCGGGAATGGCCTTGTGGATCATATAATCAAAGCCAAGACGATCAAAGCATGCTGCAATTTCCCAAACCCCATCTTTAGGAATGGAACACGAACGGATCAAATCATCCCCGGGCCAGGCCATGATACCGGCACCGGTGGAAAAAATCAGATAATCCAGGGGCAACTCTTCCGGGCCAAGTTCCATGTGCTTAAGGGCGCGCCTGAAGGAATAAAGGCTGCGCCCTGTGGCAATGACCGTGACTACACCGGCAGATCTCAACCCGGCCAGGGTATCCAGATCCCGGCCACGGATATGTCTGTGGTCCGTGAGCAGGGTGCCGTCAAAATCAGTGATAAACATTGCTGACATGTTAAAGCACAAGACGCAAACCTATTTCTTTTTTTCCAGGGCTGCGCGCAAAATGCTTTCCATGGACCCAAAGGAAGAACCACCCTTGGCACTTTTTGCAAACTGCTTCCAATTGCCTGAGGATTTCTGGTCCGGGGGCGCCAGGGTCATACGCCGGTTATCCTCATCCACCTCCTGAACCAGGACCTGTAACGCATCCCCGGGTTTCAGAGACTCAATTTTCCCTGCATTTGCGGACTGCCGCAGATTTGACATAGGCATCAGGCCTGTAATACCGGGTTCCAAACGGATAAACAGTCCAAAGCCTTCCTTTTTCTCAAGGGTGCCGTCCACAACACTGCCCGCGGGATATTTGGCCAGAACACCGGTCCAGGGATCTCCGGCTGCATCTTTCATGCTTAGTGAAATCCGCTTACTGTCCATGTCAATGGCCTTGATCATCACCTGAATGGTCTCACCGACACGGACCTCGTCCTCAGGGCGCAGGACCCTTTTCACATGGCTCATTTCAGATATATGGACCAGACCGTCAATACCCGGGGCAATCTCCACAAAAGCCCCGAAAGAAGTTAGACGGACCACTTTACCGCTGACCTGGTCTCCGGTACTGAACGTGGTACCGATGTTATCCCAGGGGTTGCCCGAGGTCTGTTTAATGGAAAGGGAAATTTTGGGGGAGTCGGAAAGGGCTTTTTCAATCTTCAGCACCTTGACAGGCAGGATATCATCCACCCGAACCACTTCTTCAGGCTTTTCCACCCGGGACCAGCTCAATTCGGAAATATGAGCCATGCCTTCCACGCCAGGCGCAAGCTCAATAAAAGCGCCGTAGGACATCAGCTTAATCACCTTGCCCTGAACCGTATCCCCTTCGGCCAGTTCTTTCATGAATGCTTCACGTTCTTCCTTGATCTGTTCGTTGAGAAGTTCCCTGCGGGAGACAACAATATTTTTGCCTCTTTCCTCATATCGCGTAATCAGAAAGTGGTGGGTCTGACCCTCATAATCCTCGGGAACTTCCACGTATTTGACATCAATCTGGCTCACCGGGCAAAACGCCCGTTTGCCCAAGACATCCACGGAGAAACCGCCTTTAACAACGCCTGTCACCCGTCCTTCAACAGGGGTGCGCCCGTGATAGGCATCCTCAATCATGGCAGCCATCCCGGCCCCGGAAACCGCCTTAGACAAAATCACTTCGCTTTCGCTCAAGGAAACCACATACAGTTTAAGGATATCACCCACTGAATATTGAAATTCACCATTTTCATCCAACAGCTCGGACTTATCCACCACACCATCAGACTTTGTTCCCGTATCCAGGTAAATCGAGTTTTCTCCAATGGCGATGATCTGTCCTTCCACCATATCCCCGGGCTTAAATTCCCGGCCGATTTTTGAATCATAGGCATCAAGCATCTGCTCAAAGCTCATCTCATTAGTTCCCTGGTCAGTATTCTGAGTGTTGTCGTCCTCAAACCTGTCGTTCATTTTCTTCTCCCGGCCCTCAGTTCTTTGAATCTGACGGGTCCGTTGTTAATTGGGTTTTCGCCAAAAATTTGGATCATAATACAATTATGAAATTTTGTCGAAACAAAACGATGTGTAATAAAACAGTTGAGCATAAATGTCCACTCTGAGATGGAGCTTATTCAGACAACATTTTGAGCAGATTTTTTGCCATTGCCGGCGTAATGCCGGGGAGAGCGGCAAGTTCTTCCGGCGACCGGCTTCGGATATTATCAATGCCTTTGAAGGTGGTGAGCAGCAGCTTCTTTTTTTTCGGCCCAATGCCGGGGATACCGTCAAGGACGGACAGTTTTCCCCGCTTTTCCCTGCGGGAGCGCTGGAACGTAATGGCAGATCTGTGGGCCTCATCCCGAATCTGTTCTAAAAGAAAAAGCGCCTTGGCAGACTGGGCGGTGTTCAACGGATTGGACCGTCCCGGCAGGTAAACCTTGTCTGCCTTTTCGCCCTTGTCCGCATCCTTTTTGGCAAGGCCTGCCAGGGTAAGTTGCCCCTCCAGCCCCAGTTCCCTGATCACGCTCACAGCCATGGACAACTGTCCTTTGCCGCCATCCACCACCAGCAGGTCCGGCAGGGGCATATTTTCCCGGTCATGCCGGAATCGGCGGGAGAGCACATGGGTCATATACGCATAGTCATCCTGCTGCTCAATGCCCTTTATAATAAATTTACGGTAGGCATTCTTATCAGGCCTACCACCGGTGAACACCACCATGGCCGCCACAGGATCTTTTCCCTGGAGATTGGAGTTGTCAAAACACTCCATACGTTCGGGCGGCCGGTCCATACCCAGAAGGTGCTGGAGCATGGTAATCCCTGCCCGGGCCTCCTCTTCCCTGGCCAAAATTTTTTCAAGCTCGCCCTTTGCATTAAGCCGGGCCATGTCAGCAAGCCGTTTCTTTTCCCCCCGGACCGGATAATAAAAATATACCCGGTGATCAGCCACCTCATTAAGTCGGGCTTCAGCCTGGGTCATGTCGTCTGACGGATGACTGAACAGGACGGATCCCGGAATCTGGGCGGCTTTCTCATAATACTGGGTCACAAAGGCGGCCAGCACCTCATCCGGTTTCTTAAATCCCAGATCCAAAGGGTAATAAGTCGTGTTTATCAGATGCCCGGACCTTACCTGCATTACGGTCACCACAGCCCGGTCCCGAACCCAGGCAAGCCCAAGCACATCCCGGTCCTGTCCGTCCGCACACACCACCACCTGGCGCTCCATGATTCGCTCCACGGCAAAGATGGTATCCCGGGCCTGGGCCGCCTTTTCAAAGGCTTGGTCCCTGGCGAACTCTGCCATCTCAAGGCGCAGCTTCTTAATCACCTCCCGGGTCCGCCCCCGAAGAAATAATACCGCATCCTTAACCCTGGCCTGGTACTCTTTGGGGTCCACCTCATTACAGCAAATCCCCAGGCACGCCTTGATCTGATAATTCAGACAGGGCCGGGACCTGTTTTTAAACTGAGCGTCTTTACATTTTCGAAGTTTAAAAATCCGCTGGATCTGCTTTAAGGCCTGGTTCACACTCTTGGAGGAAGAATACGGCCCGAAATACAAGGCCTTATCCTTTTCAATGCGACGCACCCGCTGGATCGACGGATACTGTTCATTCATGTCAATGCGCAGTAACGGATAATTTTTGCCGTCTTTAAGGATGACATTATATTTGGGGGAATTCTCTTTGATCAGGTTGGATTCCAGGATAAAAGCCTCTTGATCGGACTGGGTGACCACCAACTCAAAGTCGGCCACCAGGGCCAGAAGCGCTGCGGTCTTGGGCTCGGGCTGGTCCTTTTTTACAAAGTATGAGGCCAACCGTTTTTTTAAATCCTTGGCCTTGCCCACATAAAGAATATTTCCCTTTTTATCCCGCATGAGATAAACCCCGGGGGCATGGGGGGCATGTTCGTATTTTTCTTTTATTTTTTCAGAAATCATGGTTGTTATCTATAAACTAATATATAGGAGTTCCCCACCCCATAAAAGAAAAAATGTACGAATCAATGATTAATACTAATTCACCGCCTTCAATAACTGACTGGATGAATGAGTGTGACATTGAATAGATAAGCAACGTATGCTTTAAACCAAAAAAAAATTTCCCCAAGAAATGAGACTGTTTTTAGCGATACCGAAAACCCTGCAAGTTGCATTGAAAGCCATTCCTTCAGTACGAGCCTTTAATACTTTCAGATGGATAGATTGCCTATTGAACTGAACCAGTGCTGCTACCTGCTGATTAACAAAAACGGACTCCAGTAAAATGGATGTTGATAACCCGGTTTTCGCCGCAGATCTCTCACAGCTGCCCGGGCTGCTTCGGCCGGGGACTTTGAAATTGCGGCGGCGTAGAATGCCTGCATCCACTCGGATGTTGCTTTGTCATCAATTTTCCAAGCGGAAAGAAGCAGGGCATCGGCACCCGCAAAAATGAGACCTCTCATCATGCCGATCACCTCGCTGGCATGGGTCGCTCTGACATTACCGGTTTCACAGGCGCTGAGCACCACGAGCCTGGCGGAATCAAGCGGCAATCCGTACATTTCGGCCGCCGTTAAATGACCATCATCGCTTTTTCCAGGCTTTAAATGAAGGTAAGACAAAAGCGGCTCGTCAGCCGCAAAGCTCCCGTGCACGGCCAGATGCACCAGACCCTTAGCAGGCATCCAGGCCTTGACCTCGGTTTCCGTCGGCAGACGCTCTGCCATTACATGGCCGAAAAAACGTTCTCCAATCGCGCGAACCTCGGCGGGTGCGTACCGGAGTGAAGGGTCTGCAACAGCCAAAAGGCTGGGTTGTTCAAGTGCCGTCGACGGCGCCAGGGATGCCAGTATCGTTGCGCTGGGCACATAGCTGATCTGGTATGCTTCACCAAGAAATCCATTCGCCAATTCCATCTGCAAGGCTTGGAACGGCAGATAATGCAAGTCCTCGTGCGGCACAATGACCAAATGATCGGACTTTATCCTGTTCAAAACAGGTGCTATGAGATAGAGAAACAGTTCGTGAGCAAGCGACGTATCGTAGGGATGCCTTGGATCAAGCAGGGTTTTTCGGAGACGTTCGATTTTGTCCTTCAATGCCGAACGCGGCAGAAATACGGAGCGTACATATATCGAATCAGGCCCTATGTGCCATACGATAACCTGACTTTCCAAGGACAAATACATGATCATTTCACTGCCGTCGCCAGCCAGTATCTTTTGCAGCTTACCCAGGGTTACGGGTTCGGATTTCACCAGGCGAGCCAGCCTCGGTGTTTCTCTTACCATACGATCGTGGACGGCATTGTATTGATCCTGCAGCCGCTTGAGGATATTTTCCAAATCGGAAATATTTATGCCGGAATTATCTACAGCGGGTTCTGCGCCTTCTCCTTCAACCAATGCGATCCCCCGGTCGGCTTTTCCGGCGGCGGCTTTAATATCGATCACCTTGCTGCAGGTTGGTTCCACCTGCTTTCCGTTTCGCAAAGCATAGAGGCATGCCTGGATTTGTGCGATTCGGCCATGCAGCTGCAGTCTGTCGGCGTAGAGCACGCGTTCACGAGGTGAAGACATTGCGATATCCTTGGTTGCAATCAAGTCCGACATGACCCGCGAGCGCGAGCGCTCCATCAGATCGAATGCTTCCTGCATCCGTTGTCGATCAAGCAGATGCAATATGGCCGTGTTATAAAATTCGACTTTATCTTCCACGTAAGCGCCGCGCGCGCTTTCTTCGAAAAGAAATCCCCGATCCTCTTCCAGCAGATCGGTTGCGCGCAGGTACCACTCGACCGCCTCGTCGATATTTCCCGCGCTTTCGTTGAGCAGCCCTCTTATATAAGCACCCCGTGCATCCGTCAAAGGAGGCAGCCCGCCCTGGTTTTCAAGCCAGGCAAACAAACCTGTCAGGTGCGGATTTTTCCCTGCCGTAAAACGCTCACTGACGACCACGTCTTCTGCTTTACGTGGTGAGAATATCCTGCTTTCAATCATGAGCTTGTGCATGCTCTGCTGGCTTTGAATCATTTGCTTGCGAATCTCCAAACGCTGGATGAAGTTCTGCGTCTGCTCGGCGAGCCCGGCCCATTGCAGCTTCCTGGCCAGTGCCAGGGCCGCCTGATAGTCTCTTTGCGCTCTATCGACTGCATCCAGGCAGGGATTGAAGTCACGCTGATAGTCACATTTCTCTGCAAATTTTTGATAAACCTCGGCTCGATCCAGGTAGCCGTAATAAAGAAGCTTGTCATCCTTAATCGCATCCTGGACGTAAAACGCCCGGTTCATCGAATCCGCAGCTCCGATATAGTCACCCTGGGTCAACTGAATCTGGGCCAACAGATCCCAGACATCGAATATATAGGTGGGGTCATCAACCTTTTGCGCCAGCGGCAGTGCGTCATGGACGACCTCGAATGCTGGTCCCGCCGTCTTTTTACCGTACAGATAGGCGCGAGAGATACCGAGCAGAGCTTTGCATTCAACCGCAGGGGCACCCGCACCACGCGCCAGGCGTGCTGCCTGCTCATAGGTGCTGATGGCGGAATCCCAGTTGTCGAGGTAACGGCGGATATCTCCGAGCTTTACCAGTGAATACGCCGTCTCTTTCTGAATACCGCCAAGACCAAAAATGCGAATGCTGTCCTCAAGTTCGTCCTGGGCCCGGATCAGTTCGTAACGCAACGAATTGCGGTCAAAAGTTCGTCGAAAGTGGTCTACATAGCGCTCAATTCGCTCAATGGCCTTCTCCTGTAACGAATGGGCCTCATTGACGTTGGCGGCGGCACTGTTCAAGGGAAACCAGGCAATCAAACCGAATAAAAGGCTCGTTATGAATAAAAAATGTCTGATCGCAGTTCGGTACCATTTTTGTCCACGCATTTTATACACCTTTGGTTCAAATTTGTGTTTGCACCTTTAAGCTTTTTAAGGGCCATGGAAATTTTAAAATCCACCAATAGGGCGAAGGAATTTTGCCCGTCTTCAAGGCGCATTAATGGGAGCATATTCGAAATATGTGCCCATTGATGCAACGAAGAAGACGGGTAAAAAGACAAGCCCTATGGTAGATCTTATTGTTTCCATGGCCTAGCCCAATGTCATCCACTTTCACCACTTGCTCACCCGACCACCGGCTTTTGACGAAAGAAGATGAGGTCTTAATCATAACATCAGCCACGAGGTGCCCATCCGAAAAATTTTAAAAAATTTATGCAGTAGCAGCCTCTTATGCTTCCCCAAAAAGCCTGTCATTTGGCCGTGTCTCGTTTTACTCACTTCGTTGTGTTGTTATCAGGCCAGAAATAATAGGTCTCCACTGCTGTAACATAGTCAAATGTCGCACCCGAGAATGGCATTAAGGATACTTGCCGGCCTTAAGATCCAATTATTTGTTCACGGCGACGAAGCCGCCGTAAACGGGATAGTCACCGGTTTATCCTGTGCATTCATTGATTATAAATCAATAATTAAGGCCTGACCTAATTCTCTCACCCCTCTATTTTTCGGGTTTCGGTAATGGCTGCATCAGTGGCAAAATCTGCTCGAACACATTATTAAACGAGTAATCGTTATTTCCTTGCCAATGCTGCATGGCAATCATTTCCCGCATGGAGAGACGCGCCTTTAGACTGGATATCCCATCTTCATAGAAATGAACAGGCATACGTTCAACTTCCAAAATGGATTTCTGGGACTTTTCCATCATTAGGGAATATGCGGCATTGGCTTTTTCCATAGGGTTCTCGATAATGGACGTAGCCCTCTTCAGGTCGTCGATCAGGCCATCGGGATCAAACACCTCCTCCAACCCCTTATCGAAATAATCCTGGTGTTTAGGAACAAAGCCTTTCGAAGCATCATGAAACTTGTTCAAAATAGTAATATCTTTAACCTTAGCGGCTTTTCTTGGTAAATATTTGTTAAAAAATATGACTGCCTGGATGGCCCGATCAAAAGAATTGAGATCCAGAACCATTTCCCCCTTGTCCCGGAAGAAAAAAGACCCAAGGACGATCGGCCTTCTTTCAATAGGAATATCCTTATAAGCGCCCTTGAACTTCAATCTCTTGGCCTCCGCCTCATACAGCCATACCCATCTATCTCGAAACGGATCATGTTTCATACAACGAAGCTTTAAAAATACCCGATGTATTTTTTCTGGATCCAACAAATCATAATGCAATCTGGCCAGCATATAGATTTCTTTGGTCATCGTGGTTAGGAGCCTTCTATCCTCATTCCCACCCTGAGGCATTGGATCCTCTGACACCTCTACTCTGCGTACCGGCGATTGCCTGTTGGCGGTATTACGAATTGTTATCTTTTTCTTAAGTCCCTTTTTATTCTTCTTTTTGCTTTTTTTCCCCACAAGCTACTCCCAATGATTGAATTACCAGTAAAGGGTACTTTTTCCAATTTTTAAGCTCTAATCCTTACCCTTTATCTCGTTCAGATGCAATTCATATACTTTCTTTTGGTAATCCTCGTAAAGGACTCGTATAATCGTGATGCTGATCGGCGTGCAGTGACCAAAACACACCGACAAACGGTGAAACCCGCCTTTATTTAAGCGCTTCCATGCCGGCGCCCACGTCGCGGTAGAGGCTGAATTTTTCCAGGACGATCCGGTCCTCTGCCGTTTCATTCCGGGTAACCATGCGGGCGACGATTTCGCCGACACCGGGTCCCAGCATGAAGCCCTGGCCGCACATGCCGGTGGCATGCAACAGCCCGTTGACCTCCCGGTTCCAGCTGACAAACGGAGACCCGTCCGGCGTCATCGGGTACAATCCGCACCAGACCCGGCGGCCCCGGATATTTTTCAGGCGGGGCATGAGCGAAACCATCCGGGAGCAGACCTGCGGGAAAAGAATGGAGGTTTCATCGTGGCTGGTGCCCAGAATCGGGGGATCCGGGGTGATACAGAAAAGCAGCTGGCCGTGTTTGTTCTGGTAATAACGGCCATGGCCGACCTGGTCTTCCACCGAGGTTAGACCACAACAAATAATGGAAAAAAACCAAATGGTTAGTTCAATTCTTTCATATAAATAGTAGTTGAGCAACCCCTCGGCCGGGCGCATGTCCACGACCATGGCCGGGCAGAACATCTGCACCGGCTCGGTGACGGCGCCCTTTTCTACCAGAAAGCCGGAGACATCGGCCTTGAATTGAAACGTGGTGCCAAGGGCCCGGCCCTGCTGGAAAAAAAGTTGCACGCCAAAAGCGGCGACACGGAGTCGTCGTCAGGGGAAATGGTCCCGCCGATAAGCCCCTTCCGGTTGATGCCGGGCACCACGGCCGCGATTTCATCCGGCCCCTTAAAATTGATATTCAAACCATATTCCTTCTGGAACGGCAAAAATGACTTCAGCAATTTTTCCTCGGTCTCGCGGGAAACCGGGAAGACATAACCGCTTTTAAGCCATTCGATCTCCTGGCCGAACCGTTCCCGCCAAGTCAAAAAAATATCAAGGGACTTACAGCAGGCCAGAATTTTAGCAGGATCGGTATGGGTAGCCCGGATACCACCGATCCGGCGCCGACAATAATTACATCATAATTAGGCAGCGTCCGGCAGCGACTCCTTCTCGTATACGGCGAAGGGGTTGATCTGCTGCTCCTGAACCCAGATGCCGGCCGCCTTGGTGGCGAATTTGCTTGTTCATCTTGACCTGCACCAGCATGGTTCTGGGATATTTTTTCACGCCAAACTTCATAGAGCAACGTCACAATAGGATTTTCGCTATCCTTTCGAAAATCGACCAAGGTAATGGCCAAGCATTGGGAGCACTGACCATTGGTACGAAAAAAACGAATTATTTAATAATCCTATAGTACCTTTGCCGATTTTGTCAAAATAAATAGGCTCATGCCGTGTTTTAGAATATTACTTGATCATCACCTTCAAAGGATTTTTTTATCCCAAAACAGATTTGGCATCGAAACCCCATCCGGGCAAGGCTGGAGCCATATCCCAGGCCCTTGATAATCTTTTTATTCTTTGTTATTCTTTGGCATATCTTTTTTAAAAAAAGGAGAATCCTATCCTTGAAGATACTCAAAATCGACCATATCGGGATTGCAGTAACACACCTCAATGAAAGTCAAAAGTTCTGGTCGGATGTTTTGGGACTTGAATTTTCAGGATCTGAAACCGTTGAAGAGCAAAAAGTCACCACTGCTTTTTTTCCCGTTGGAGAAAGTGAAATTGAACTTCTGGAATCCACAGCATCTGACGGGCCTGTTGCCAGGTATCTGAAAAAAAAAGGGGAAGGGATACATCATATCGCTTTTCGTGTGGAGAATATCCAGGCAGCTTTGGAAGAGTTAAAGGCAAAAGGGATAAAGCTTATTGATGAAAAGCCAAGGAAAGGGGCAGGTGGATCAAAAATAGCATTTGTACACCCTGAATCAACAAACGGAATTCTGGTGGAACTGTGTGAACGATAGTGTTTTCTATAGTTCATCATCCGGATAAACCCGGAAAGTCAGTTAAAGTTAAGGAGTCCGTCATGGCAGATCATCCGGATAAACACAAATGGATGGAACTTGCAACAAAGGAGTTGAAAGGAAAACCGGTTGAATCGTTGAACTGGATGAGCCCTGAAGGGATAGAGGTAAAGCCGTTGTATACCGCTGAAGATATTAAAGGTATGGAATGTGTGAATACCCTTCCGGGCATTGGGCCGTATGTCCGGGGTCCCAGAGCGACCATGTATGCCGGAAAGCCCTGGACCATTCGTCAGTATGCCGGTTTTGCCACGGCAAAAGAATCCAATGCGTTTTACAGAAAAATCCTGGCTGCCGGTCAAAAAGGACTCTCCGTAGCTTTTGATCTTGCCACCCACAGGGGCTATGATTCCGATCATCCCCGGGTCGCCGGTGATATCGGTAAGGCAGGGGTCGCGGTAGATTCCATAGAGGATATGAAAATTCTTTTTGATCAGATCCCGCTGGATAAGATGTCAGTTTCCATGACCATGAACGGCGCTGTTTTGCCGGTTCTTGCCGGTTACATCATTGCTGCGGAAGAACAGGGCGTAAAGCAAAAACAGTTGACCGGTACCATACAAAACGACATCTTGAAAGAATATCTCACAAGAAACACCTATATATATCCACCCAAGCCCTCCATGAGAATCGTATCGGACATCATCGGATACTGCTCGAAACATATGCCCAAATACAATACCATCAGTATCTGCGGTTACCACATGAAGGAGGCGGGTGCCGATTCTGTCCTCCAGGTAGCATTTACCCTGGCTGACGGGCTTGAATATGTCAGAGCGGCCCTGGCCACCGGACTCGATATCGACGATTTTGCGCCCCGGCTTTCGTTTTTCTTCGGCATAGGCATGAACTTTTTCATGGATATTGCCATGCTGAGGGCCGCCCGATTTTTGTGGCATCGAATAATCAGCCGGTTTAATCCAAAAAATCCGAAATCAACCATGTTAAGGACCCATTGCCAGACGTCCGGCTCGAGCCTGACCCAGCAGGACCCGTATAACAACATTGTTCGAACGACGCTTGAGTGTCTGTCTGCCGCTCTGGGTGAAACCCAGTCTTTGCACACCAATTCCTTTGACGAAGCAGTGAGCCTGCCGACGAATTTTTCGGCAAGAATTGCCAGAAACACTCAGATCATCATTCAGGAAGAATCCCAGATTTGCCATGTGGTTGATCCGCTGGGCGGCTCCTATTATGTTGAGAGCTTGACGGATGGAATCATCAGGGAGACCACAAAAATTATGGATGAGATTGCGCAATTGGGCGGAATGGCCAAAGCCATTGAAACAGGAATGCCCAAGATGCGAATCGAAGAGTCAGCGGCCCGCAAACAGGCCCGAATCGACCAGGGTAAGGATATCATTGTGGGGGTAAACAAGTATCAAACAGAAGAAAAATTTGAATTTGATGTTCTCGAAGTCCCCGCTACGGTTCGTGATGAACAGATTGCAAAATTAAAAGAGATAAAGGCAAAACGGGACAATCATGCCGTGCAAAAGTCACTTGAAGCCATAACAGCGTGTGCGGAATCCGACGGGAATTTACTGGAGGCATGCATCCCTGCCGTGAGAGCCAGGGCAACGGTAGGAGAGATCTCAGACGCTATGGAAAAAATTTTCGGCCGGTATACGGCTACCACCCACTGCATCTCCGGTGTATATGCCGAAGAATGCGGTGATAGCGAATGCATTGATTTGTTAAGAAAAAGAACCAATGAATTTCTGAAAAGACGGGGCAGACGCCCGAGAATGCTTGTTACCAAGATGGGACAGAATGGTCATGATCGCGGGATCAAGGTCGTTGCGACCGCTTTTGCAGACCTGGGGTTCGATGTGGACATCAGTCCGTTGTTTCAAACCCCCGAAGAATCAGCAAAAATGGCTGTAGAAAACGATGTTCATATTGTAGGTGTCTCCAGCCTGGCTGCCGGGCATAAGACCCTGGTTCCCCAGCTTATTGAGGCTCTTAAAGAGAAAAATGCTGAAGATATTCTTGTGGTTGTCGGCGGGATAATCCCGCCACAGGATCATAATTTTCTTTATGAAAAAGGCGTCGTAAGGATATTCGGCCCCGGTACATCGATTATAGATTCGGCCAATCAGGTATTAAATGCGCTGGAGGAAAAAAAATAACTGGGCCCACCCCAAAATGGCCGAAGCTAAAAATTCAAAATAAGGATTAACCCATGATGATATCCCATGATCCCCAATACTATGTTCAGGGTGTGCTGGAGCAGAACCGAAGGATGCTTGCAAAGGCCATCACCTTGATTGAAAGTACGCTTCCCGCCCATCGGAATCTGTCCCGGGCCATTATTGACCGGATTCTTCCCTTTACAGGCAAGGCCATGCGTATCGGAATAACAGGCATTCCAGGTGTAGGGAAAAGCACCTTTATAGAAGCCCTCGGCATGAAGCTTATGCAAAAAGGGCATCACGTGGCTGTTCTTGCCGTGGATCCCAGCAGCTCAAGAAGCGGCGGGAGCATCATGGCGGACAAGACACGCATGGAAAAACTTTCTGTTGAGGAAAAAGCATTTATTCGACCGTCTCCTTCCGGAGAAACGTTGGGAGGTGTTGCCGGGAAAACCCGTGAAACCATGCTTCTTTGCGAAGCTGCCGGATTTGACGTAATTATTATTGAAACCGTAGGAGCAGGGCAATCTGAAACCATGGTCGCTTCCATGGTCGATTTCTTCTTGGTCCTTATGTTGGCAGGTGCAGGGGATGAACTCCAGGCGATAAAAAAAGGGGTGCTGGAGTTGGCGGATGCCATCGCCATTAACAGGGCGGATGGGGATAATGTTGAAAAAGCCCAAAACGCAAAAAAGCTCTATGAAACCGTCGTGAACCTTATCTGTCCAGCTTCTGTGAGTTGGATACCCCCTGTTGTGACCTGCAGTGCTCTTGAAATGACCGGCATTGACGAAATATGGGAAATTATTTCAGATCACCGCAGAAAGCTTACCGTTTCAGGAGACCTGGAGATCAAAAGAAAAAAACAGGCCCTTGACTGGCTGCGGTTTCTTTTGGAAGAAGAACTTAAGGAGCGATTTTATCAAAACCCCAATGTCAAAAAATTGCTGCCAAATATTGAAAAAGAGGTGGAAAAGGGGGCCACATCACCGGCAATCGCAGCAAATAAACTCTTTTCTTCTCTGGATGAGACCCAAGGGGGTCACTGTTGCCCCGAAAACGCAACATAAGCCAAAAATTATTATCAAACATCCGAATCGATTTATCAGTATTTTAACACTTTAACCCAACGTGTGTGCTAATCATGCAGGAGGCGTTATGTTAAAAAAGTTCTTTAACCAATCCATAGACCAGCTATGCCAGCATTTTGAAACCAACCTTGAAAAAGGCCTGTCGTCAAAGAATGCCTTGAAGCATCTTGTTACCTTCGGACCGAATGAAATCGAATCTGCTAAACGTACCTCCTTGATGGTCATGTTCCTTCAGCAGTTTAAAAATCCTTTGCTGATCATCCTGATGATCGGGGCGGCAATTTCGTTTTTTACCGGCCATACGGTTGATGGTATTGCCATTGTTGTCATCGTTTTTATCAATGCCGGCATCAGTTTCTACCAGGAGTTTAAAGCTGAGAAATCAATGGAAGCCCTAAGAGCCATGAGCGCCCCACAGGCCGTGGTTAAGCGGGATGGCAATTGGACCAAAATTCCGGCCTCCGATATTGTACCTGGCGATATTCTGAAGATAGAGACCGGTGATATCCTGGCCGCGGATGTCAGGCTGGCAGAGGCTCACAGGCTTCAAACAGACGAATCTGCCCTGACCGGTGAATCCGAACCCGTGGATAAGCATACAGATACCCTGGACGATGCAGAGGTGGATCTTGGAGACCGGTTCAACATGGGGTTCATGAGCACAGTGGTGACCATGGGCAACGGTACGGGAATTGTCGTCGAGACGGGCATGAAAACCGAAGTCGGTCATATTGCCGAACTCCTTGCCACAGCAGAAGAGCCTAAAACCCCGCTGCAACAGCGTATCGAAAGTTTGTCCCACGTTATGATCGGAGCTGCATTCACCGTGGTGGCCATTGTTGTCGGGATCGGTATTCATCACGGCATGGATCTTCTGGAAATGCTGAACACCGGCATTTCCTTATCTGTTGCCAGTATCCCCGAAGGGCTGCCTACGGTGGTGACCATTGTCCTGACCATGGGATCTCAGCGCATGGCCAAGGGCAATGCCCTGGCAAGGAAACTTGACGCCGTAGAGACACTTGGTGCCACCAGTGTGATCTGCTCGGATAAGACCGGGACCCTGACTCAGAACCAGATGCAGGTCATGGGCATCTGGGCCGGCGGCAAGCAATGGTCCCTGACCGGCCAGGGATTTGACCCTGACGGCAAATATCTGGATCATAATGGTGTCAAAAGTGACCCCAAAAATGATCCAGATCTGACACAGGTGCTCACGGTCTCCGCACTTTGTAACGATGCACAGCTTTTGGAAAAAGAGGGGCGATGGACTGTCCAGGGCAACCCGACCGAGGGGGCTCTTCTGGTAGCTGCTGCAAAGGCCGCCATGGGTAAAAAAAACATAGAGGCCGGCGGGTACGATATTATCCAACGGTTTCCCTTTGATTCCACACGAAAGATGATGAGCATCATTGTAAAAGACCCCTCAGGGGGATATCTTCTTATGGTAAAAGGAGCGCCCGACGTTGTTCTGGACAAAACCGTGAACATCCGTATAGATGACACGGACAAGAAAAAAACAGCGGAGACGGCCTCGATCGTGGAAAATGCCATCGAGAACTTTGGCAAAAGCGCATTCAGGACCCTGGCGATTGCTGTCAGGCAACTGGCCGAGGGCCAATTGTCACTGGAGCCGGAAGACCTTGAAAAAGACTTTTTGCTCATTGGAATTCACGGCATTATTGATCCACCTAGACCCGAAGTCCTTGATTCAATCAGCCAGTGCAGCAAAGCTGGTATCAGGACAGTAATGATCACCGGGGACCATGCCGTTACCGCAAAGGCCATTGCCGAACAAACCGGTATCATATCCCGGGAAAAAGAAATGGTGGTCACCGGCGCCCAGCTCAATCAGATGACATCGGAGGAGCTGACCCGGAAAGCACCGGAAGTAGCTGTTTTTGCAAGAGTTTCTCCCGAACACAAACTGAAAATCGTTGATGCACTTCAGGCCAATGACCAAGTGGTGGCCATGACCGGAGACGGCGTAAATGACGCTCCGGCGTTGAGAAAGGCCGATATCGGGGTTGCCATGGGCATTGCCGGAACCTCAGTGGCCAAGGAGTCTGCAGCCCTTGTACTCCTGGACGATAATTTTTCCACCATTGTCACAGCGGTGCGTGAGGGGCGCAGGATCTTTGACAATATTAGAAAGTTTATCCGCCAGGAATTGACGGCCAATGTGGCTGAGGTATCGGTGATCCTATTCGCTTTTCTGATGATGGGAGATGATCCCCTGCTGCCGCTGACCGCTCTCATGGTGCTTTGGATCAACCTTGTGAGCGACGGACTGCCGGCACTGGCCCTGGGCGTTGAACCGACTGAAGGCGACTTGATGGAAAGGATGCCCCGGGATAAAAATGAGAAATTTTTCAACCGGGAGTTTTCTGCGAGAATCATCATCCGTGGCCTCTGCCTGGGCTGGCTCAGCTATTTTATATTCGACTATGCCTTAGACCAGAATAGCAGCTTGGCCTACGCTCAGACCCTGGCCTTTTCAACCATGGTGTTCGGTCAGTTGTGGCATGCATTTGATTCACGAACGTTTACAAGTCTGTTCAGCAAGAATCCGTTCACCAACCCTTATTTACTCCTTGCTGTGGGGCTATCAGCAATACTGAGCCTCGGGGCCATTTATACGCCCCTTGGACAGGTGGTACTGGGAACTGAGACACTGACTGCCAAGCACCTGTTGATGGTCATCGCCATATCATCTCTGCCAACATTCTTTTTATCGGGAATTAAAGAAATTTTTGGGATTAAATTTTTGTAAACGATAAAAAAAAGCGCCGCCACCACAGTCCGATTCAAGGCGAATAAAATAATTGATCAAAGGATCTTGAATTATAAATAAAAAAGGAGGTATTTTTCATGGAACTTAAAAAAAGCTTTATTTCATGTTTACTTATGTCTGCCCTCATATTATTCGGCGGCTGCGTCAGTAGTATGACACCTACACAAAAAGGTGCCGCTGGAGGTGCTGCAGTTGGTGCTATTGCAGGCCAAATTATCGGAGGAAATACTGCCGGTACGCTGATAGGTGCGGGGGTCGGTGCATTGGGAGGCGCACTAATGAATGATGCCCTGGATAATGAGAAAAAAAAGGCTCAGCAGCAGTAAATAAATAATTCTATTCATAATCTATCTTTGGTTCTTAAAAAAGGAGGCGTTTAAATGAGCGCAACTCAACAAGGAAGACAGCTAAGCAGACGGCTGGATAAAATTGAAAGCCAGAATCGTATTTTTAAAGTCTATGCTGCTTTTATAACTCTGTTATTCATGGCAGTACTTTTCATGGGAAATACAGCCGTGTTACAAAACGGCCAATTCAAAAATATAACCGCCCATGGTTTGACAATCGTCGACAGTGGCGGAGAAAAATTAATTTTCATAGGAAAAACAGCTGGCGGGACAGGGCTGGAGGTCTTCAATAAGAACAATAAAAGGGTCTTCAGCCTTGGTATTAACAAAGATGAGAGTGGGAGTGGTTTTTTAATTGCAGATAACAAAGGCATGCCTCGAATCGGGTGTGGGTTAGAGGAGGACGTCCCCAGTTTTGCCATAGCCAATATGGATGGCAAAAAGGTCATCGGCCTGGGCGGCGGGAAAACCGGTTATGGCATTTCCATCATGGATAAAAATGAAGTGGAACGGGTCGGATTGGGGTTTAAAGATGGGAATTCTGGTTTTGCTATCTTCGATAACAAAGGAGAATATGTCCGGGGCATGATCAGGCAAAAAGACGGCATCCACTATTCTTCTTATGTTGATGACAGTGGAAAAGAAATTATAAACCGTTGAACTGATTTTACCCTTAAAAACCAAACACAAAAGTAATCTGTCTTGGCTCTTGGGGGACGACGTTAATCAAATGTTTGAATAGAACCAGGTGTTCATAACAACAATCCGAAGCGAAAAAATCAAAAATACGTACCAGGACCTTATTCTATTTGGCCTCGGTCGAACATGCAAAAATACTTGACAGAACCGCCCGGTCATGAATATTGACATATATAAGCGATTGATAAACTTAAGTGTGAGCGGTTCACCTTAACAGAACAAGTCCAAACCCCGTTAAATCAAAACTTAAGAAAGGAACTCACTATGGCTGAACCCAAGGATATGTATCAATGTCAAACGGTTAACTGTGGATATATCTATAACCCGGACAAAGGGGACAAAAAAGGGAAAATTGCGAAAGGAACCAAATTTGAAGACCTGCCGGATGATTGGAAATGCCCAATATGCGGGGCAGGTAAAAAGATGTTCAAATCTTTGGGGTAAAAGATTGAGACAATAAAACCGAAAACGTAAAAGCCTCACAAACAAGAGATTGTGAGGCTTTTAAATATTTATGCGCCTTGCATCCGGGCAACTTTGTGGGCATCCCCCCCCCCTTTACGAGTCGTCCAAACACAAGGATTTCGTTCAGGCGCTAATTAATAATTTTTATCCGCAAACTCTACCCACCCCCCGGTTTCCACCAGGGCTTTATCAAATTTGGAAATATGGAATTCAAGTTTCAATTCTTTACCACTGCCATCCGTTGCCGTCAGAGTTTCGTTTTCCACATTTATGCAAACCTGGGCCGTTTTACCGGCACCCAACTCAAACAGAGCCTGGACCTTATCTTCGGGCAGTTCAATGGCCATCATGCCGCAATTGAACATATTCTGCCTAAAAATCCGGGCAAAGCTCGGGGCAATCACCACGTTGATGTCGTTAACTTCCAATGCCCAGGGCGCATGCTCCCTGGAAGAACCACACCCGAAATTCCCCCGGGATAAAATTACACGGATATCTTCCAAATCGGTCTGCGGATTAAAGCCGTCCAGGATTAAATCTTCAAGCAGGTGTGGTTTCAAAGCGGATTTTGAACTTTCCGTAAGATATCTGGCCGGAATAATTTCGTCGGTATTGATATCTGCCCGGTCCAGGCAGAGCATATTTCCTTCAAATTCTTTCATAGTTCCCCCCTAACTTTTAAACCGGTCAGAATGAGTAATCACGCCATGGATCGCGGTGGCCGCAGCCGTGGCCGGGCTCATGAGATGAACCATTCCGCCCTTGCCCATTCGTCCGTTAAAATTTCTGTTGGTGGTGGATGCAGCCACCTCCCCTTCAGCCAGAACCCCGTTGCTCATCCCAAGACAGGCTCCGCAGGTGGGGTTGGTTACGCAAAATCCAGCATCCATAAAAATTTTAATCAGTCCTTCATCCATTGCCGCACTGAAAATATCAGGCGTGGCAGGGGACACAATGGCCCTTACCCCGGGACTGATTTTTTTACCTGCCAGCTCGGCGGCGGCCTCACGAAGATCTTCCAGACGCCCGTTGGTACAGGAGCCGATGTAAACCTGATCCACGCGCGTATCGGCCATTTGGGACACCGGTTTAACATTGTCCGGTTTGAATCCAAAAGTTACCATGGGTTCAAGGTTGCTGACATCAATGGTTTTTGTCTTTGCATAGACGGCATCCGGGTCGGAACAGAACTGGGAATATTGGGCCAGGGCGTCCTCGGGGGTCTTGAACTCATCCTTAATAAACGGCCAAAGATATTCCACCGTTGTCATATCCGGCAGACAGATACCCGATGTGGCACCGGCCTCCACGGCCATATTAGCAAGGGTCATGCGCTCATCCATGCCCATGGCATCCACCACAGGTCCTGTGAACTCAATGACCATGTTGGTCGCCCCGTTCACTGTAATCTGACGAATCACTTCAAGAATGATATCCTTGGCATATACGCCCGGCCGAAGGGTTCCGGTAATTTCAATTTTAAAGGTTTCGGGCTGTTTAAAGGTACACACCCCCTTTAAAATTCCCACCTCCAGGTCGGTGGTGCCCACGCCCGCGCCAAAGGCACCAAATGCCCCGTGGGTACAGGTATGGGAATCGCCCATAATGATGGTAAATCCGGGACGGACAAACCCTTTTTCAGGAAACAGGGCATGGCAGACCCCGTTCTGGCCGATATCAAAAAAATCTTTTATGTTGTGACGCAAGGCCCAGTCCCGCAGAATTTTTCCCTGCATGGCGGTTTTGGAATCTTTGGCCGGTGAAACATGATCAATCACCGCCTTGATTTTATCCGGATCAAACACCCGGTCTTTTCCCCTTGCGACCAGGTCCTGGATCGCAATCGGGGTGGTAATTTCATGACAGAAAACCCGATCCAGGCGCAACACGCTGACATCCCCGAAGGGTTTGTCCACCAGATGGGTATCAAAAATTTTTTCAGCAATTGTTTTTCCCATGGCACTCTCCATTATATATTATTTCCTTCACCAAAATAATCTTCACCGTCCGCCGGCGTGACAATCCAGTAAGCCTGGAACAGATCTTCACCCGTATTTTTAATCACATGGGGTATCTGAGACGAAAAAGACAGGGCATCTCCGTCATTAATGTCGTAGACATCCCCGCCGTAAATTAACTGGCCAAAACCGTTAACCACAATCCCCAGTTCCCGGCCAAGATGGCCGTCATGCTCATCCCCCCGCTGCTGTCCCGGTTCAAGCTCAAGAAAAAAGGCGGAAAATGAGTGGTTGCCTTTGGATTGACTGAGTCCGCACAGGGTTTCATATTTAAACCCCTTGCGCTGGTAAACCCGGCGCTGGTCCTTTTTTATAATCTCCACCCGGTTCATGGTTTCATAATCTTTAAAAAACTTCTCTGGAGAGACCCCATAAACTTCCAACAATTCCAGCAGGGTATCCAGGGACGGGGATATGCGGTTGCGTTCAATCTGGGACAACAGACTTGAACTGACCCCGGCTTTTGTTGCCACATCTTTTATGGTCAGATGCCGTGAATTTCGAATGGCCCGCAGCAACGGACCCAGTTTGATTTTCATTCGTTCACCAAGTTCAGTATATTTAATTTAGATTAAAGAATACTAAATTTTTTCTTGGTGTCAATACTTTTTAACTGAAGCACGGAAGGACACGGAGATTAGTTTAATTTTTGAAGAACAAACGTATGTTATTCTTAGTGCTGTCTTTTTTGGCAGTCATCCAAAAGAACAAATTGAGCGCTTTGCGCTCTAACTTTCAGTGCCTTCCGTGTCTTCCGTGGTTATAAAATAATCCAGAAGCCCCTGGCGCTGATATCGATTAAGTATTAATTCCAGGGCCGAAAGGTCGGACAATTCCACGACCAGTTCATGGGTGACCTTCTCTTGATAATCCGTTCCGGCAATTGTAGTCTTCAAGGCACTGATGCGGTTTAAAAATGAATCATTCAAGCTGTAATCCAGGCAGATTTGAAACGATGCCGTCTTCACCAACCGGACAAGGGGGGCCTGGCCAATGGCTTCACCCACAGCCAGGGCATAGGCCTCAATCAGACCTCGAACCCCGAGCTTTACCCCGCCGTAGTATCGGGTGACAACCGCCGCAGTGCAGGTCATATGATGGGATAAAAGCTTGTTGAGCATGGGCTTGCCGGCCGTACCCGGCGGTTCACCCGCATCTGAGCAATGACTGATCTGTCCGCAATCGCCTACCACATAAGCCCAACAATTATGGGTGGCGGTTTTGTGTTCTTTGGAGACGTTGGAGATAAATTCCTTTGCCCCTTCAATGGTATCAGCATAGCTAAGCCGACAGACAAACACGGAACGCTTGATTTTTAGTTCCACCCGGCGAACGGGATCGGACACGGACCGCCCCACGGAATAAAAAACCGGTTTTTCACAATCCGTTTTCATGGACCATGATATAGTACAAATCAAACTCAAATAAAAGGCACAATATAGCCTTAAGATTGAAGAAATGTTACTTAGAATGAAGGGTAAATGCTTTAATCATCAACTTTCTGAATCTCTGAATGTACGCCAATGTATCCCGGTCTGGAGCCGGTGCTTTGTTATCCCAATCCACGTAAATCATAGCTACAATTTTACCATCCACAAATACGGGAAAAATACCGAAACCCATTACCGGAAATGTACAGGCTATCTTTTTCATATACCAGGAAGGAATCTGCCGGCGGGAAAACTCTTTTTTAGCATCTTTGACAATGATATCGGTTTGCCGTTCAATAGCGTTGTTAAAAATACCCGATGCCGGTTCAATTTTGAATCCCATGGCTCTACTGAATCCATCCGGTCGTTTTTCCCCCCGAACAAATCGGGGCTCCATGGTGTTGGTCTCTTTTTTTCTGATACTGATGATGATCTGATTAAAATAAAAACACTGCGCCATGGTGTCGATTAACCGGGTAAAAATTTCATGGATGCTCAGGCCTTCGTCTAACGCCTCTTCCGCGCTGTTGATACCTATATCCAGTTTTTCTTTATTTTTTATCCCCGAAGCTTTTGTCACGGGTGTGGCGAATATAGGCTCAACACCTAAAATTTTGGCATATCTAATTACCCGATCCATGGCTGTACAGGTCAACTCCAGTGCCTGGCCAGCATCAAAATCCAAAACGCCACGGTACTTATCCACAAGTCTACTTACGACATCAAGGGATACAGCATCATTGCCCGGCGCAGGAATATTGCATAGTTCATAAACAAAGGCACACAGATACCTGACCTCTTCTTTTGGGGCAATCTTCAGAGTCTGCCCGGCAGTCAAAGTAACCGGCCGCATGGCCTGAACAATTTTCCGGGGAAAATTAAACTTCAAAGCAAGCATCTGTCCGAGTTCAAAATAGGTTAAGCCTAAAATCGCTTTAGCCGCAGTTTCCCTTGAGAGGCTGCCTTCTTCCAAGGCGACCTCCACTTTGATGTAAGTATCCGGGTCCAGAAGCGCCACCAGGTATTCTCCCAGCTCATACAACATGGCTGAAATAGGAAAGGCATCCGAAGAACTACCGCCCTTTTCTCGTTCAATCTGCCTGGCAACACCACTTCGATGAAGGCTTCTGAGCATTTTATCCTTCAAAAATTGCGAACCGGCCCTTGACTTCATCATTTCAAAAACCTTAAGTCCGGCGGCCAGTTCCCGGATTTCATCAGTACCTAATATGATCATGGCCTCGGAGATGGTTGAAATACCTTTGTTTGAAAACTGCCGGTAAAATGATGAATTCACAAGCTTCAGCACCTGTGCGGTTAAACTCAGGTCATTAAGAATCACCCGGGCAATATCCCCTGCAGAGGAATAATTCATACTTAGTATCTGATTAACGTTGTTGATCTGTTGGGAAAAGGTTAAAAACGCCTCCCTGCCCTGCATTCTTTTTAGAAGACCATTTAAGTAGACCCGATAATCCTTTGGGTCCGATCCTATGCTTCCCTGAAATTTTTCCGGAGCACTTTCATCCTGTTCGAGCAGCTCCTCGATGCAGATAACGTCCAGATCTATACCGGTATGGGAGGTATCCCTGTCACCCATTCATGCTCCATGTCAGGGCCATGGCCCTTAAAACTTAACTTGAAAATCATAAAAAATCGTTCTTATAATATCACTTGATCTTAAACATATTGTATTATCTTTTCAAACGATTTAACCCTTTCATAAAACCGGGACAGGCCATGCACAACCCGTTAGCACCCACAGAAAACACCCTGGCTGCCAAACTCATTAGGATGAAAACAGCCTTTTCCAACTACAACGTGGTGAGAATGCGTGAGGCGTTGCGCTATCTTTCAGGCCCGAAGCTTGAACTTTTTATCAAAATTCCTTTTCTCATCCACATTAACCATCCACAATTTCCCGGGTATGTGCCTGAACCGCCTGTAGCCTGCGGCATTTATAACTTTAAAAATTCAGGATTTTACAAAGCGGTGCTGGACATAGAAGAGATACCCCGGGATATTCTCGAAACTGAAACAGACATCAAAAATCACTGCATCCTTGGTTTTTACCACATCGGGTCGTTAGGAACCTTTACCCAGTCGGCCCAGTCAGATTTTGATTACTGGATCATCATTGACAGAACATGCTTTACAGAACAACGGTATTACAACCTTGAAAAAAAACTTAACCACATCGTTAAATTTTCCAGGGAAAATTTTGATCAGGAAGTAACGTTTTTCATCATGGATCAAGCCGATATCCGAAAAGACTGCTATGCCGGGTTTGACGCCCCTGAAACAATGATTGCTCCAAAGTTGTTCCTTAAAGAAGAATTTTACCGGACGTTTTTAATGATTGCCGGCAAGATCCCGATCTGGACCATTTTGCCGACAAATATACAGCAAGGTACATACGACCGCCTGGTTGAAAATCTGTTCCGGCAGCCTGAACTGGCATTTTTATTAAAAGATTTTATTGATCTTGGAAAGGTCGAAATGCCGTCGACCAAGGACATTTACCAGGGCATCCGCTGGCATATCTGTAAATCAAAAGAAGATCCCGTCAAGGCCCTGCTTAAGGCCACGATGATCCTTTCCCACACAACCAACGAGAAAAACAGCGGTATGCTCCTATGTGACGAACTCAAGCTAAAATTTGCAAAAGCGGGCATTGACGACTGCGAAAGTGATCCTTACAAAATTATGTTTGACAGGGTGCTGAATTACCACAAAGTCCATGCCCAAGAGGGGCTCAAACTTATAAGAACCGCCATATTTTTAAGGCTATGCAGTTACCCTGAAGTCAAGCTGCCGGAACCGGGATCTCCTAAAAAACAATTAATAGACAAATATATCCGAACCTGGAACATTCCGCCGTCCCATATCAAAAAACTGATGTCGTATCCTAACTGGCCTGAAGAGGGAAAACAGCTCCTTGACACAACCTTAATCCAACGCCTGGCCGGAATGTACGAACAGATCAACGCCAAAGGAAAGGCCATGGAAAAAGACCTGCCCCCGGCGGAACAAAGGAACATGAAGATTCTCAACAACAAAGTCAAAGCGTGCCTGAACACAGAATCCGACAAAATTCCGGCAAGTTCAAATTTTTTGACACGACATGCTCTTCCATTTCTTTTGATAACAAAAAATTCAATGGGAAAATGGATATTAAGCGCCGCGCTTTCAAACACAGTCCATGAAAGCGTTGTTCACAAATCCGAGGCTTTCCTGGGCCTTATGGGATGGATCATGGAAAATCGGCTTTATCAGAGGAATACAACCCATATCAAACTGGAAACCACGCTTAAACTTTATGAAAGCAGGGATCAAGCAGTATCCACAGATGCCCTCTACCTGGTCATGCAGCCGGTCAAACCTCTTTTTGACGGCTGTTTTGAAGACAGTGCCCGGTGGACCAAGGTACTGATTCTACTGATTTGTCCCGATGCATCCTGCGGGGTAGCGCAAGTTGAACTGTTGGCCCTCAATTCCTGGGGGGAATTGTTTCTGGATCAATTGAAGCTTGACACCGACCGGCCCCTGAATGATAGGTATAGAAAAATTGCCGATAAAATTAACCGGTATACCGGGGAAGAGATCCGCCTGTTTTTTTTTCAG
Source organism: uncultured Desulfobacter sp. (assembly GCF_963675255.1). Taxonomy (GTDB): domain Bacteria; phylum Desulfobacterota; class Desulfobacteria; order Desulfobacterales; family Desulfobacteraceae; genus Desulfobacter. Next base: position 1,813,032 of record NZ_OY775937.1, on the reverse strand, counting down.
ATGGCAGAAACCCGGGATGCAAATGCCGTATACAAAATAAAGCAGTTTCTGGCGGACCGTTTTCTGATGCACCGACCGGGAACACCTAAAAAAAACCGTCCAATGCTGGATAAATTATAGGATTGCATATGCCCCACCCGTCAATTCTCACCATCACCCAAGACTCTCTGGAGCAGGACAAACTGTTAACGGCCCTGAAAAAGATCGGTTACACCCATATCATAGCGGCCGACAGTGCAAACACTGGATGGGCAATATTAAAAACGTCTGATATCGGATGTGTTATTGCCGCCTATGATATGAGCAATATATCCGGACTGGCGCTATTGAAGACTTTGAGAAAAAAAGAACGCCTGGGAGATCTGCCTTTTTTTTTAGCAGACAGCGCATTTACCAAAATAAAGGTCATCAAAGCGGGCCAGGCAGGTGTCAGCGGACTTTTTGTCATTCCCTATGATCCCAAGGCGTTAAAAATGAGGTTGGCTGCGGCCTTAGGAAAACTAAAAGATCCTATCATCCACCAGGTCGAGTTAAGTGTAAAAAAAGGCCTCGAACTCATCGAAAGAAAAGAGTACAAAAAGGCACTGGGGTTATTCCAAACTCTGGTCAACCAGAACGAAAATCCGGAATACTATTACAATATCGGATACATCAAAACGGCTCAAAACAAATATTCCCAAGCCATAGATGCCTTTTCAAAGGCAACACGCCTGGACCGGCTTTTCGTCAAGGCATACAAAGCCATGGCCATGGTATACAAGGCCGTGGGTGCCGTCGAAAAGGTGGAAGAATACACCCAGATCGCAGCAGAAATCTATATGGATACCGATAAACTGGGAAAAGCTGAGGATATGCTCAATGAGCTTTTGGCTTCCGGGACTAATTCACTTAACGTGTTCAATACGTTAGGGGTGCTTTACCGGAAAAAGGGTGACATAAAAGAAGCCATGAAACAGTATAAAAAAGCTTTGAAAGTTCACCCGGACGAACCCTATATATATTACAACATAGGCCGCCTTTATCTGGACGCCAAGAACACCACCAAAGCCAAGACCTATTTTCAGGCCGCCCTTGACAAGGACCACGGTTTTAAGGAAGCTAAACAGGTAATCAAGGCCATTGACCTGGGGATGATCTAAGAGCTATTTAACAGCCAACTGACAAAAAACTTATTTTCACTCGATCATCAAGTTTTTAGGGAATTTGTTCAAATTCAAGGCGGAAACAATTTTTAACCGGATGAATATACAATATATTTTGAGGATTAAAATTTATTTCCAACGCCGAAGTTGGGCAAATTAACAAAAACTTGATCATCGAGTTTCAGCATATTTCCGGAATAATTCTATAGACCTTCAATTGCCGGCTTTTCCCTTTCAGAACCATGGTCCCCAGATCATGAACGGACTTGACGTTCTCCATGGTATTAAGATCTTTGTGTGTCATATCCAACACACTCTGGGAAATAAAAATCTCATTGCCGCCTGCCATTGATTGAAGCCTTTGCGCAGCATTCACCGTATCACCGATCACCGTATAGTCCAGGTGGGTCTGATCGCCTAAGAAACCCACAATCATTTCACCAAAGTTGATACCCACCGTCATTTTCAGGTGCTGGTATACGCCGCCTTTTTTATCCTTGAACCGGTTAAAGACTACAAACATTTCCAAGGCGGTCTTCACCGCATGATAACAGGCTTTTTTATCATCAATGGGTGCGCCGAACACGGCCATAATACAGTCCCCGATAAGCTTGTCCAGTGTACCTTGATTTTGGAATACAATGGGAATCATGAAACGGAAAAAGTCATTGAGTACGTCTACCACCTGCTCTGGTGCAAGTTTCTCAGACAACGCTGTAAACCCTTGGAGATCTGCAAATAATACACAGGCCTTTTTACGCTCTCCGCCTAACTTGGGACGACTGCTTTCCAGAATTTTTTTCACAACATCCTTTGAAAAAAACCTGGATAATTGGCTGATATGTCTTTCCTCTTCTATTTTTTCAAAATAAAACCGTTGAAATGCAATGGTATTTATAAAATGGTCACGGACAATTGAAAAAAAACGGATATCGTTTTTTGGAAAGCCGTCAATATGATTCCTGAACAAAATTAATGCGCCAATGCTTTCATCTCCTGATACCAACGGCAGTGCCAACATGGAGCCCTCTATCATATTCAGTTCACCATGCTTGCCCAGATCGGTAACCAGAAGCGGTTCTTTTTCATTAACAATTGTTTCAAGTACCTGTGCCCCGCGCAGGATGTCTGTATAATCGGTGGTATGGTCAAAGCTTAGGGCATAAAGTTTTTCTTTTTGCTCCTGTCTGGTTTCAATACGGTATAGTACCGCACCTGACAGGCTTTTATACCGGATAAGGCTTTCCAGCTGTTTACCCCAGATCAACTCCTGGTCTGCCAGGGACAAGGAATTCACTGATTCAATCAATTCTTTTAAAATTGAAAGTTCATCTATCCTGTGTTCGTATTTGGCAAGGATATCAAGATAGTTATTCTTAACCAACTCAAACTGTTTGCCGTCCGGGCCGCTTTCTTTATCTGTGTTGCTACTCATCTGATATTGGACCCAGTATTGTTACGCTTTCGTGCAAGAATCGACTCACCTGAACTTTTTTATCAGCAATCATCTCTTTTGAAACATTTCCCAGAGTGGTCTGAAGGACATCAATAAGACCTTTATTCATAAGATTCTCCGCCATATTTTCCTCTGCCTCAGGGGTATCATCTGCAGTATTCATATGGTTCAGATAATCTGCAAACCCCACGATGGCAGCAAGTTCCTGGTATTCCGAAGCATTCGGCGGGTAATGATGAAACGATATGGCCTGCACCAAAGAGTCCGGCAAATTCCACTTTTTAGCGATGATGCCCCCCACAACGCCGTGGTTTAAACCAAAAATATCTTCTTCTGCCGCATATACGGGCATCTGCATTTCCCCGGCCAACAACATCACACGTCTATATAGTTCCAGGAAATTCTGGATCAAAAACAGCTTGCCGATATCATGCAGCACGCAGGCCGTAAATACCCCTTTGAAATCTTCATCCGTGAGATCTTCACACAAAAAACGGCCTGTGAGGGCAACCTCCACGGCATGCCGTCGGAGCGATACAGGGTCTATCATTCCCTGTATACCGACCCCGGAAAAAGAGCCGGACAGGCTCAGGCCAAAGGCCAATTGTGCAATTTCCTCCATCCCAAGAACCACGATTCCCTCCCTGATGGAATCAACTTTCCGACCCAGCCCGTAAAAAGGAGAATTCACAAGCTTTAATATTTTTACGGCAAGTCCCGGGTCCGTGGAAAGCACTTTTTGAACACCTTCAATTTCAGACTCCGGATCAATTGACAATTGATACACCTGCATGGCAACCGCGGGGATAACGGGCAGTGACTCTATCCGGTTAAGCATCGCTAAAACCGAGGCCCTGTTTCGCTGCCTTTCGATCACTCTCTTTTCGAAGTGCATCCCTGCAGCAAGGCGCCCAATCTCTTCCCGGGCAGTCTCCACATCCCGGACTTCTGCCTGGCTTTTAATTTTCCCTGACAGATAATCAACCAGTTTGGAGTCGTAAGGTAGCCTTAACAGAAAACGTTTCTGGTTCTTGATTGTCATGTTTTTTACACCGGCCCACACCGTTTCGGGAGACAGGTCCAACAATTTATAAAAGAACCCCCCTTTTACATCTTTAAAAAACGCAGCCTGCTCAAAGGATTCAAAATCAAGCGCAGCCACTTGTGCTGACAGGATATCGTTTTCGTCACGCACCGCTTCAAGATCTGATACGTTTATTTTCTTTACCTGTTTTTTATTCATTCCAAAATTTTTCTTTAGGTAGCGCATAATGTCAGGCAAAGAATACCCGTCTTTGGGAAAAACAGCTTTACCAAATTTAATTTCGACATCCTTCCCCATAATGCCCTGTAGCGTTTTTTTCAGTTTTGGAATTAAAAAGTGCAGCCCTTCATTATCAGTAGAAAAGCCTAGAAACAACAAGGACCTTTCATCAATAACAAAAATATAATCGCTGAGACGAAACGAATCTTCTATTTCTTCCTCCCTGCCAATTAATGAACCATGCAGGCGAGACTCATTTTCATGCCCGGCAACCATATAAACAAACGTAGCATCTGTTCCGGACCTCAATGTCATATTCAAAATTTTTAAAATTAACCGATGCGTTGCCCGGTCAATATAAAAAGCAAAGCTCTCCTCTTTAACAAGCTTGTGAACCGTCAGGCCGGCATTAGCCGGTTTTAAAACATTTAAGGCTTTTTTTAATTTACTGCTGTTATGATTCTCATAAAGTATGCGCGGCAAAGATCTGACAAAATCATCTACTTTTTTTGAGGTAAAATTAAATTCATTTTTCAAGATTTGAGAAAAAACCTCAATACTATCCGGAACAAGATTTTTTACGATGATTCTGTATAGTACTTTTTTCATTGCATCTCTATCTATCTTTAATCATTTTAAAGCGTAATATAATATCTTAAGTTTCGCTTGTTTGAATTTGGGTTTCAGTAGTTTTGGATGCAATTATCCGATTTTTCACTTTGGCCAATTTTGACCAGGTTATGAAGTATCAAACAAATATTGGTGAGTGTAGCATTTTTCCGGCACATCCAGAATCGATAAAATATCTTTTTGTGTCTCGGTCAGCTTGGAGACAAAATATTGCCGGCTTCCATCATGAAGCAGTATTACGCCACATACGACAAATTCAAACATTGCCAACATGTTTTCTGTTTTAGGGTTACGCACATCCCTTTTATTGGGCATGAAATTATCCAAACCTTTATCCCGTTCGGCAATTTTTATTCTGGCCGTTCTTTCCATAAGGACCAACATTTGAAGCGCTATTTTGAAAAGGAAAAGATAAGCTTCTATTCTATCAGGCGTTTGCAGATAAATCGGTTCGAGATTGTAACCTGACTTTGACCGTTTATAAAGATGCTCCACCTTGTACTGATTTTTATGAGCCAGCATCGCATCTTCTATTGAAAAATCAGAAGCCGGCTTGTTGGTTACGAGTGGATAATAGCCGATTTGATATTGCGCCTTGGTACAGACGGACTCATTATAATTGAGTTCTATATAGAAGTGATCTTGATAGACCGCAATTTTTTCTGCATTTTTGGCTGGTCGACCGGGCCGTGCATTTTTATACGTGACCACTGGATCGTTGTGGACAACAAAATCAAAAAACGCCTGTGTCTTATGTTTTTTTAGTATGGCCTGACAAGCCTGCTCAATGCTGTCCTTCGTCTTTAATTTATATGCATTTATTTTTTGGGCGAGTTCATCAAATGCGACTTGGGTTTTAGTGATTCGTTCCAGAAGAGATTTTTTACGGCGGTAAAACAAGCCCTGATCGAAAAGGATGATCATTCTGAAGGTATAACTTTTGTTCTCGTGTTCAAAAGTCAGAGGCACCTCAACTCCCCGATTCATTTGATCTTTGTAAGGAATCAGGGTCTCGTGATTGTGCTTATCCAGTGCTTTGAAAAGAGCTTCTTGATAGGAGGCGTACATGGGCAGAGGACTTAAAAAATATCCTCCGTGATCATCTATGTGCGCCATATTCCCGTGTGTAGCCACCTTGGAATCGCCGGCAAATAAAAAATCTTTCTTTCCCAGCAGGTCAATCAAATGGTGCCACTGTTCCACATAGGTTTCCACATCGGCGGTGTTGCCACTATATGTTTGTTGGAATAAGGGAAAGCTACTGTCAGAACTGGCTGTCATGGACCATACCAATTGTTTCAGGTCTTTGCGGTATTGTTTGCTGTATCCGTATGAGATCTTGATGCTCTGTTCGGATCTGTTTTTATTATTCTCGCCGTAAACTTGCGCACAGGTCGTATCGTTATGACAGATTTCTGTCTGAATCTCAAAGGCTTCAATTATATGTCGGGTAATCAGCAGTTCCAGATTACCAATGCCGAATTTGTGAATAGCGTCTAAGGTATCACCCAGCCTATCGTCAAAATATTCATCCGGACTTATGTCAGGGAAAATAACATCCAGGACATTTGATTCCCTGGCAAATTTGCAAACCTTGTAAAGAGACATAACCTGAAAAAGAATGGCGGTGATCATTGCTATACTTGCCTGCCCATGAGTGAGCATGTTACGTCTTGCATCAAGAGGGACGTTCTGGTCAATAATATCAGCGATGCAACATTTGTGAAAATAATGCTGCAAAATCGGGGCAAAACCAATCGGTTTTGTCTCGACATTATTATTGACGTTATCCGCCATAATATTGATTCCAATAACTCATTGGAATTATATAGTATATTGACAAAGAAAAATCTAGTTTTATTTTGAGTGATTATAGTCATTTATGCCAGGTTAGAGGTGATTATGATGCTAATAGTCCAATTTTTTAAATATTTTCATTGATTATATCTGATTATCTCTTGTTTTCTAATTATTGAAATTTTATTTTGAACAAGCGAAATTAGAGATAATATATATGATACAAATTCATTTAGGAACTGATCTTTAAAATTTCACCTATATCCATAATTTTAAACAAGGATGGATCAAGATCCTGGGTCTGGATAAAGCGTTTAAGTTCAAGGCCGGGAAAGCCTGCAGGTTCGCTGCCCAGATGAAAGGTGCCCCACTGGGTGGGGATAAAATATTTTGCCCCCAATTCCTTAAAGCCTTTGACGGCTTCCGGGATGTTCATATGCTGATAGTGCATGAACCATCTGGGATGGTAGGCTGTGGTAGCGATAAAGGCATAGTCGATGTCCGGATATTTTTTCCTGGTCTCTTTGAACCCTTTGAAATAGCCGGTATCCCCGCCAAAATAAAAGGTGGTAGACGGCGTGATCAGCAACCAGGCTGCCCACAGGCTTTTGTTCCGGCCCTGGTTGATGCGCATGGACCAGTGCTGGGTGGGAAGGCAGACCAGTTTCATACCGGTGCTTAAGGTTTTTTCCTCCCACCAGTCCATCTCCAGGGTATGGGGTTTGTTCATCTTTTTTACCATAACCTCCAGGCCTTTGGGCACAAAGACCCGGGAAGCATCCGGCAGGCTTTTTATAGACCCGCGATCCAGGTGGTCGTAATGGTTGTGGGAAATGAGAATATTGGGGGCTTTAACCAGGGTGTTGAGTTCTTTTAGAGTCAGGGCGGACGGTGTCTTGCGTCCAGGAATAAGGGCACGTTTTGAAAAAATGGGATCTGTGAGCCAGTATTGTTCTCCTGTCCGGACAAGAAACGTATTGTGCCCGATCCAGAGGATGAAATCCCCCCGGGTCTCTTGAATACGCTGCAGGGTTTGGGGCAGGATTTTGGGCAGAAACTCCCTTTCCTCTTTTGTATAATGGGTTTTTGAAAAAAACTTCCAGCCCAGGACATCCAGAAAGCTTTTATCCGGCATTTTCATCCAGGGGGCAAAATATCGGTCATCTTTTTTGTGCGGGGCATAAAAATTTTTTTCCTGGGTCTGGGATACTGCTTTTTCCCACTCATCTTCTGAAAAGTTCTGCTTTTCCTGGGAGGAACAGCCCAAAAGGAACAGGAGCATGAAAAGCGGCAGTAGGATGCAGGATCGACAAAGTACAGAAGATGTCATGGAATTCTCCTTGAAAAGTATCATGAGACTCACACTCGATGATCGAGTCACAGGGTCCTGGGATCATAGGCCCAGTGAAGCAGGACCTGACGCTGTTTTGGTCTGCAGGAGCCTAAACCCGGCGGGCAGTTGAGGCGGATGGCCTGGGCATGACGGCGGATGCCTTTCCAGCGTTTGATCTGCCGTAAATCTTCTTCAGGCATTCTTCGTCCCATAAAATACCGGCAATACCATTGAAACCAGCCGCGGGGATCGTCCGAATGAATCCAGCCCTTTTCCTGCCAGGTCGATAGAGGCAAAGAAGCATCCACACCGTAAAAATTAAGAGAGATATCTTTTTTCCCGGGAGAAAGCCTTGCCGTTTCAAACCAGTCATCCGGGAATTCATCCCGGCAGTCAGTCATGTAACAGCCCCCAAAAATCCCTAAGGCCAGAAGATCCTTTGGCGGAAGGTGGGGCTGGAAATCCGGATGAAACTCCTTTCCGGGAGGGGCTGTCAGCTCATAAGTATAGCCTTTCTGGAATTTATCGTTGACCATGACGATTCTGTTCATAAGGGCGATGCCTCCTGAAAATAAAATATACGCTTTGATATCTGTTTTAAAATCTATATACTTAAATAGATTCTGTCAATTTAATGACATTTCATCTTAAACAGGCTCTTAAGACCAAACAGACTCGGAACCGGTATCAAAAAAAATTCGTTTATTATGGAAACAGCCCAAGGAAGGTAATATGACCGGCAAAACAACGATTGAGACAACGGAAATTGATAATACCAAAATCGATATCTCCAAAATCAAGATAGGGGTATCCGCCTGTCTTCTGGGAGAAAAGGTCGGCTATGACGGGAATCACAGGCATGACCGCTATTTGACCCAGACCCTCTCGCTTTTTGTTGATTATGTGCCCGTCTGTCCCGAAGTGGGGTGCGGTATGCCCATTCCCAGGGAGTCGGTACGCCTGGTGGGGGACCCTGCTGCCCCGCGCCTGGAAACCCGGAATACCCACGAGGATAAAACCCAGATGATGACAGACTGGCTTCCCGGAAAATTAGCCGCCCTTGAAAAGGAAAACTTGTGCGGATTTATATTTAAAAGCAAGTCCCCGTCCTCAGGCCTTTACCGGATAAGGGTCTACGGCGATGACGGCAAGGTTCGCAAAACCGGAACAGGAATTTTTGCAAAAGCGTTTTGCGAGCATTTTCCCAGGGTCCCTGTAGAAGAAGCCGGACGCCTCAATGATCCCCAATTAAGAGAAAACTTCATTGAGAAAATCTTCGCCCTCAGGCGATGGCGAAAACTGATTGACGAGCAGAAAAATTCAGGGGGCCTTGTGGCTTTTCATACCCAAAACAAGCTGCTGATCCTCTCCCACAGCCAGGCCCATTACCGGCAGCTAGGCAAACTTGTCGCTAAAGGAAAAGAAATCATTGCACAAGAGGGAACCCAGGAACTTTTTGACCAATATGAAATCCTGCTCTTAAATGCCCTTGACCTGAAAACCACCATAAAAAAAAATATCAATGTGCTCATGCATATCCTGGGTTTTTTTAAAAAGGATCTGAGTCCAGATGAAAAGCAGGAAATGCTGTCTTTATTTGAGCAGTACAGACAGGGCTATGTTCCCCTGGTGGTGCCGTTGACCATGATCAACCATTATGTGAGAAAATACGACAAACCATGGCTTAAGGATCAGACCTATCTCAATCCTCATCCTTTTGAACTGAAATTGCGGAATTATTTTTAATGACGCCTTCTAAATTCAGGCATATTTAACCTGCAAATACCCTATGGGCAAGCCAGGCCCCTGGACCTCCTAACCCATTTTTCGGCAATTTTAACAAAAATATATACCGCCTTGAGATTTTTTTACTCAATACTCCAGCGTTTAGAGCTTGATTTAAAAAACGCCAAAATAACAGGCAGTTCAGCAGACAACATGAAATCTTCAGGTAAGTCAAAAAAACCCAAAAGGATTTGATAACTGGGCTTAGGGCCATGGAACTTTTAAAATCTACCAACATGGCACCGGATTTTTTCAGTCTTCAATCTGCATCAATCGGAACATATTGAAATATGTGTCCATTGATGTAACGAAGAAGACGGGTAAAAAGACAAGGCATATGGTAAATTTTATAAGTTCGATGGCGCCCTTATTGAAAATGCAATATTAAAAAATTGGATCATTGATTTATAGAGAATTCCCCTATTGAGCTATCGCCTCCCACTGCTTTATAGCCGCAGAAAGATGAAGTTTTTCGATAAAACTGCCCAGCTGGTCCTTTTTGGCAGCCTTGAGCAGATTAAGGACGTTCTGCAGCTGGGTTTGATCCGTAACAATGGAACCCAATAAAAAAGCAATATCCTTTTCTGCGGCGTGACTGCTGACTTCCAGCCGTTGAAAAGCCGCTGAAATTTCCTGGATGGACCGGTCAAAATCCGCCCGAATCTGGGCAAACTTTTCATTCAGCCCTCCCTGGCAATGATGGGTTTTGGATTGATTTCGAAGCCTTGTCAGTGCTGCGTTGGCAGACTGGTCTGCCCCACCTATGGCCTTTTTGATAGCCTCCCGGTAGGCGCTTTGTTTCTGGAGAGAAGCGGACAGGGCGCTGATTCCCCGTTTCAATTGCTCAGAGCTGTTTTGTAAATCCGCCATGAGCTGTTCCAGGGCTTGGGTCACTGTGATTTGCTGTTGATCCGTGGGGCCGTTGCCAGCCTTGATGTCCTGTTGAATCGACAGGATGACATCGGCAGTTCGGTTGAAGTTGGTACTGAACTCTGGAAGGCTGTTGATCCATTGTTGTGTGGGTTCATAACTTTTTAAAAACGTGGCCGCATTTTGATCGGCCTTTTGAAGGACCTGCTGCAACCCTTTTCGGGTATAGCTGAAGTCCACATTCGCATTCCAAGTTTCGGTCCGATTTTTTGTACAAAACCCGATCCCCCACCAGGCTTTCTCGATACACCAAGTACATTTTGTATGTAACTTGTAGGGGCCCAGCGGCTTTTCAACCACCGCACGCATGCTTTTAACGTCATTTTGAAAATGTTCCAAGCGGGATATCGCCTGCCGAACAGCATCCACCTCAAGGGCTTTCACCTCCGGGGCCGCCTGGAAGCTCCATACGACAACCAGGAACAGCACCATCGCTCGAAAAACTCGATGATTCCGGTATTCAGTTGCGTTTTTCATTATTTAACCTCCTCAGGTGCTATTTAAAAAACAAATGTCCGGCTCACTCTGCCGGGAAATCCACTAACGCCCTTGCCACAAACTTTTTGGCAGCGCGTTCAACAGCTTCCCATTGTCGGATAGCCGATTGAAAACCCAACTTTTTTTCCATCCAGGCAGGGTCCGTTATTTGCGTGTCCAATGCATCTGCGGCAAGTTGGGTCACGCCGGATCCAAACATTGTCCAAACTGTTTTTAATGTCTTCAGATATGTTAGAATGTCATTTAATCCGGGATCAAGCCAGACCCCTTTCTCCAGTAAGGACTCTATTCTTCCATAGGCTTTTCGCTGGTTCTCCGTTTGAGTTGATTTTTCTTCCAGTGTCTGCTTCAAGAAATCCACCTCTGCCTGGAGGTCCTTTTTTTTCCGAACGGAACTGAAAAATCCAAGCCGGCTGATCTGTTCTTCCTGGCTCGTGATTTTAAACTTTAACGCCCCGATGTCTTCCTGGGCCTGCTGAAGCAGTTTTAAATTCTCTTTGCAGGTGTCGGACAGAACCCCATTCGCTTCGGTGACAGTCTTCCGGAATTTTTCTAACGGCCCGGTCAACACACTCGCCTTATTTCGAGCTTCTTGTGCTGTCTTTCCAAGAAGCAACAGGATCGATCTTACATCTTTGTCCGGGGTCTTAGGTGGTTGCATGCCCTTAAGGGTTGAAACCACGGATACAGAAAATTCGTGAAGACCCTTGACCACCCAGACGATCCCAGCATAAATTAGTTCAGGTGCATCCTGGCTGTCCAGCGCATTGGGGTTTTCTTTTACCCACTGCCGGAATTGTTTCGGGGGGCCAAAGTCCCGGATCACCGACCGTAAGTTGTCCAGGGCTTGGTTCATCGCATCGGAACGGCCTTCATCCACTTCTGGGATCTGTTCTATTTCAGTCATGTAGCCGTTAAGATGCATCCATGAAGATGTTTCTAAACCCAGCCGCCTGTCATCATCAATCATTAAAATGCCTTTTACAGGAACAGCCAGCTTGGATTCATCAGATCTGTTCATTGCCCATGCATCCTTTCATATTGAAGTATTTGATTAGCACAGTTTAATATTTATATATGCAGAACCGGAAATCCCCGGCTCTGCAGAGAAATCAGGCAGCTGCTTTATCCGGCATAATGTCCCCGAATGCAATGCTCGTGTAGTCGATCAGGGATGCCACAGTAAACTGCTTGGCACTGGCATCGATTTCCTTCCATGAATCAATGGCCATGTTGGCTTTTGCCTTAACCAGGAAGGGCATGCTCCCTACGTTGGATTCGGTAATGCTGTTGCTGATGTCCAACATGTCGGTATTCATCTGCACCCAGACGCCTTGTACGGTCTGAAGCTTTTTCATAAACCCGGCCATGGCAGGCCCCACGCGTTTCATCTGTGTGTTAAAATCACCCAAATCGCTCCGGAGCCGTTGTTTTTTCTTCAAATCAGCACTCTCGGAGGCAATCAGATTGCAGTATTCATTATACTTGGCCTTGTTCTGGGCCGCTTTTATCCCCAGCCCCACCCCGGTAGCAATGGCTGCGGCCCCGCCGACCAGCATGGAAATGCCACCGGTAAAAGGCGCCAGAAGGCCGCCGATCAATGCACACCCCACGGAACAGGAAACGGCCGCAATGGTAAAATCTTTCCAAGCTTTGTAGGCATCATTCCGGGATTTTTCAAGCTCCTTTATTTTTTGCTGCAGTTCTCCGATTTTGATGTTGACCTCCTGGACCATACCGGAGGATTCCCTTGTGAAAGATTGCATTTTAGCATTATATTCGTTCATTTTCTGTTCAAATTTTCCCAATTTTTTGATCAGAACGCCGACATCGTCGGACATCTTCCCGGAAAGCGGGACGGGCCCCATGACCGGATCGAACAGATAGGCTTTCAGGTTTTCGACCTGGTCCTTGGGGGGCAGGCCAGGCAGTTCTTCCAGGACACTCTGGTAACCACTTACTATGGTGGCAGCGGTTGAGTGGACCCGCTGGCCCATCCAGACCGTGTGGGTGTATATTTTATCCGGCGGTTCCTCTGTGGCCAGAATATTCGGATTTTCGATTAACGAAGCCCTCAGGCTTTTAGGGTCGCCAAATTCCGTGGAGGTTTCCTGGACATTCTTCATGGCCGTAATGCAGTCTGTAATAGTTGCTGAAGAACCAAAAGAACCGTATTTGTCTTCAAAATTGCCCTCGCTGATGGGCAATTCCAGCGCAGCGCCCACATATCCTTGAACCTCCAACCAGCTGTCGGTAAAGAGTGAAAATTGACTTTTTTGCCCGGATTCGGGATTGGCCGGCTGGGTCAGGCCTTCGGCCGGGACGATGGATAGGTCTGTCATTTTTTGTATCCTTTCTTAAAAAATTATATATCTTTAGATATTAAGCCGCCCGAAAAATTCTCAGGCCGCTACCTGGGCAACCATTTTCTCTTTCCAGTTCGGGTCATCCGCCGGCAGGGCGTTCCCGAATGTGATGGACGTAGAATCAACAAAGGAGCCTATGACAAAGCTTTTTAGTGCGTCATCAACCCGGGTCCAGTTGGCAGCCGCTGCTGCCATTTTCTGTTCATCCAACCAAGGTCCTGTTCCCAGATTTTCGACGCTCAGGTCACTAACCCTGGACCGTATTTCCTGGATGGAGCCGGCCCAGGCATTTTTAACAATATTGATCTGGCCGATAAGCCCGGTAGAAGCCGGAAGGGAAAATTTCATCAGGTTGTTGAGGGCACCCAGGTCATGACGATAGGCCACACGTTTCTGGAGAAAGGCTTGTTTATCATTGACCTCCTGGACAAGGGAATCATATGAGCCCCGGGCCACACCGGCGGCCGTTCCCAAGGCCGCGCCGGCAGCACCCGCAGCGGCCGCCGTAATGGTACCGCCAATGGCAAAACTGCCACCTTCAGTGGGAACGGCAAGGACCACCATGATGGCGATGCCCACAATGCCGATAATCGCCGGGGCGACACAGGCCGATATGGTCAGGGCCAGCCACTTGTCATAGGCGGCATCCCGATCTTTCTCCAACTGGGCGATCTTATCACGAAGACTGCCAATCTCCTCATCCAGGTACTTTCGGGTCGCGGAAGACCGTTTGGTAAAAGCTGCCATGGCCTGCTGTGCCTGGTCCAATTCGTCCTGGAGATCTTGGAATTCTCTGACAAGGGCCTCCAGTTGGGTTGTTGTCTGCTGCATTTTGTCGACGATTTGATCTGTGTCAAGGAATAGGTGCTTGATTCCGGCTACCACATCGGATGGAGATTCTCCTTTTGCACTGGTCGGAATGCTTTTCAAGGCAGATGCCAATGAAGAGGCATTTTGGTGCGCCTTTTCCAGTGTCCATACCGTGGCTGAATAGGTGTCCTTTAAGGGCCTGTTAAATTCGGCCAAATAATTGGGGTTTTTCAGAATCTTACCCCTCAAGCTTTTAGGATCTCCATATTTTTCTATCACCTGCTGCAATTGATGCATGGCGTCAAAACACTCCTTCATCTGAGATCCGGAAGACGCATCGCCATAGCGATCCTGATATTCACCAAAATCATAGGGCAGGGACAGCACCGCCTGTACGTGGTTTTGCAGATCAATCCATTCCCGGGAAGCCAAAACGAATTTTTGAGCATTTTGCCTGTCACCTGCTGCTACTAACAGTTGGGATGATGGAACAAACAGGGTCATGTTTTACCTCCTTGTTTTTTTATCGAAATTGTTACAATTTAATATAAGTTAGGTGGATAAAAACAAAATCCTATTCACCTTTCAGGACTTTTTCAATAAAAGACTATTATTAAGGAACGTTATCGATTTCAAACAAACCATCAAATCGGAAATTATTTCTATCTTGGTACTTAGGTAACCCGAGCCATCATCCATAAGACCACCGGCCAATAGGACAGATAATCTGGTTTAACCTTTTGTTCTTCATTTTCGCCATAACTTCATTTTATATTTATCCACCTGATAAAGTATAAATCGCGATTTCAGGAACAATGATCTGTGTTATTTTAACGGCACTAAGTACCTGTACCATAATTTTTACAGATTGATCTTTTTGATAATTTATTTATATCACTTTAATTTCGCTTGTTCCAGAAACAATTTTGAATCTAATCAATTCTAATTTTGGCAAAATTGAAATTAAAAAATCACAATGATGTGATTGCGATCAACGAAATTTCAATGTGTTACAGTATGCTTGGATAGAATTTAATCCATGGTTAACTTCGGCGTTGGAAAAATTTTTTCCGTCTTGACTTTGAACAAATTCCCTAAAAACTTGATGATCGAGAAGTGAAACTGCTCTCAGACTATTTACGTACGTTGACCCTGAGATTTTATAGACAATTTGGATTTTTGCTATTATTCTGACCTGAAATTTGGTTATCATATAATTGTACCTCGACTTTACGATTTGATTGTATTAAAAAAATACAAATATAAAATTCCGGTAATAGTTTTTCGTTTCGCTTGGCAAAACGATGGAACTGTTTAATTTTAACTATATAATTTTTTCGTCAGGGCTTTTTTTTAAATGGAATGCACATCTAAAACGAAATCACTTCTGATCGTCCTTCTTTTTTTTATTTATCCAACACTTATATTTGCCGAGGATTCAGACCCAAAAAGTATTGTGCTAACAATTGTAAAAAAAGATAATTTGGTAAATATCTGTAACGCATACCTTGAAAACCCCAATGAGTGGAAACTTGTCGCCGGATTCAATCAACTTGAAAACCCCGATCTGATTTATCCTGGCCAGACCCTGAGAATTCCTGCAAAATTATTGAAAGGCATTCCAATGAAAGGGACTGTCACTTTTCTTAAAGGCCAGGTGACGGCTCTCATGCCCCGGAAAGAAGACTGGGTTGATTTGAGAAAAAGCGATATCGTTGTTCAGGGGACAAAAATTCGCACGGGGAAAGACAGTGCTGCTGAAATTACATTCGAGGACGGTTCCTGTTTTTTTCTAAAGCCGGAAACGTATCTTGATATTACGACTGCCCGTAAACGAGATCCTTACTATATGATCCGAGAATTATTTGTTCCTGTTGGCAGAACCTTGATGAAGATTAAGAAGAGTACCGGACAGGATTCCCGGTTTGAAATCCATACCCCGTCAGCCATATCTGCTGCCCGCGGCACCCGGTTCAGGGTGTCCGTAGACATCAACAATATCACCCGAACCGAGGTACTTGAAGGGGCAGTCGGGGTCAAAGGACAGGGAAGAGAAGTGCTGCTGGACCAAGGTAAAGGCACGTATGTAAAAAAAGGTCATCGTCCGAATGCCCCTGCACGCCTTCTTTTGCCTCCCCGTACAAAGGATTTGAAACCGCGTTACCAGACCCTGCCGGTGCAGTTTCCCCTCTCGCCTGTTGAAAACGCCGTCGCATACCGGATTGCTGTCGCCAAAGATCAGGAATTCAAAAATGTGGTCAATGAGGCTGTGGTAAAAAACGATAACCCCCTAACGCAATTCACGTTATCAGATGAGACCTACTATCTTCGGACTCTGAGCATTGACGGTGCCGGTCTTGAAGGGATCCCCTCAAAGCCGGAAAAATTTGAGGTCAGGATAAACCCGTTGCCGCCATTTATTCAAACACCTGAAGACGGCCGTGAATTTAAAACCGACCGTGTGGTGCTCGAATGGTTAAACGTGCCTGACGCTGTATCATACCAGGTGCAAGTGTCAAAAAATATGGAATTTGACCCCCTTTTCAAGGCATTTAAAAATATTAAATCATCTCGACAGGCCCTTAAATTGGCCGGATATGGGGACTATTATTTCAGGATAAGCTCCATTGCAGGGGACAACTTCAAAGGCCTTTGGTCGGATGTAGTGAAATTTACTTTTGTTAAACCGCCCCCGGCTCCGCCTGTTGATGAGCCCGGCATGGATGAATCCTCCATTCGCCTTCGGTGGCAGGATCTTGGCCCGGGTATGACCTACCACTTTCAAATGGCAAAAGATCCGGCATTTGAAAAAATCCTCCTTGATAAAAATACGGAACAGGCCGAAATTCGTTTCAATAAACCTGAAGACAGTGGAACATACTATGTAAGAATCAGCGCCCTTGACCCGGATGGGTATGAAGGCGAATTTACGGCACCGCAAAGCTTTAAAATCGAGAACTCTTTTTACGAAAAAGCGGGTGTTGTTTTTACATTGGTCTTAGGGGTATTGATTATAGTGTTGTAGGTTATTAGCCAGGGGAGAGCCCATAACTGTAAAAAAATTATTGGGATGTAAATTTACTCATCCGAGAGTTGAATTAAGGTATATATAAATGATTAGTAAAATTATTTTTTTAGGAACTGTTATGAAAAAAAAATGGTACTTTATATTGTTTTTAGCTATTGTTATGTCTTCTGTCGACGCTCAATCTTCCGGAGGTTATGGTTTTTGTCCAAGAGAAAGATATATCACTTTATCTACTGGGCCAACTCTTGAATACTTTGAGCAGGGTTTGCCAATGGGTGAATGTGTTATTTTTGTTCACGGTTATACTGATAGCTGGTTTTCATACAGCAGAATTCTGTCCCTTCTTTCTCCATGGTATCATAGTTTTGCGTTAACTATGCGGGGTCATGGTGATTCTGATAAAAGTAGTGAACTGGAATATGATATCGCCGATTTTTCTGCAGATCTTATTGCTTTTATGGATGCCAAAAACATTGATCAGGCGGTAATTGTGGGTCATTCCATGGGAAGTTTTATTGCCCAGTATACGGGAGTTTATTATCCCGAAAGGGTTAAGGGACTGGTATTAATCGGTACAGGAGAAAAAGCTGTAAATAATCCTGTTTTAGACGGGCTTAAAAGTTATGTGGACACTCTGGAAGATCCCATAGACCGTGCCTTTGTTTCGGATTTTCAAAGCAGTACGGTTTTTGATCCTGTTCCTGATGAATTTTTAGAGCGTGTTGTGGATGAAAGTATGAAGGTTCCTGCATTTATCTGGAAAGAGGCCCTTGAGGGATTAAATAATACAGATCTTTCTGCATATCACAGTGCTCTTGATATGCCTGTTTTGATTTTTTGGGGAGATAATGATGGTATTTTTACTCTTGATGAGCAAACTTCACTGGCAGTGAATATTCCAGATTCTACTTTAAAATTGTATAAAACTACGGGCCATGGACTACATTGGGAGAAACCTGTAAAGTTCACAAAAGATTTAATCGGGTTTTTGATTCAATTCGAAGACTTTATTATCCCAGGAATGAATGAGTTCCGGGGTTTTTGAATTTTTAGATATTGCCTATTATTCTTATTCGACTTTTGTTTTCTCCAACACCGAATCAATCGCTTTGGTCAACTCACGGATGGAAAAGGGTTTTTGAACCACTGCGGACACACCGCTTTTTATTTTCTCTTCTGCTGTCAGAAAATTATTGTATCCTGTACAGAGGATGATCGGGATGCCCGGGCGCACCGCCAGGATTTTTTCTGACAGCGTAATACCTGTCATTTTTTTCATCCTCATATCGGTAATGATCACATCAAACCGGTCAGGTTCAGATTGAAATACAGCGAATGCTTTTTCCGGGCAATTTACAGCGGTAACCGCATACCCTCTGTTCTCAAGAAGTTCCCGGCTTGTTTCCACAATTTCGTCCCGATCATCCACCAAAAGAATGGTTCCGCTACCCGTATTGTTTTCTGCACCGGATTCAGAGTAGGATGAGCGTTTTTTGTCTTCTACCTGGGGTAAATAAACATAAAAACAGGTTCCTTCATTTTCCCGGGAATCAAATTGGATGTACCCACCATGACTTTTCACAATACCGTAGGAAGTTGCCAGACCAAGCCCTGTGCCCGTATCTTTTTCTTTAGTGGTAAAATAGGGCTCAAATATCCTGCTTTGAATCGTTTCAGGAATACCCGCCCCGGTATCTGAAATGCTGATTTTCACATATCGGCCCGGCTCAAGTTCAGTTTTCGCAAATAACTTATCGGAATCAATCTCAATACTTTCCACAATAATTTTGATCAACCCGGGGTTATCGCCTATTGCCTGGTACGCGTTCGTACACAGGTTTAAAATTACCTGGTATATCTGGCTGGGTTCCCCATAAACCCTTTCTCTACCGGCAACATCAGATTTCAGCTCAATGGTGGGCGGCAAAGTGGCCTTCAGGAGCTGCACGATTTCTTTGACAATGGGCTTTACAGTCAGTGTCATTTTTTCCTGGTCCTGGCCGGAATAACGACTGAAACTCAGAATCTGCATGACCAGATTGGAAGCGCGGCCACATATTTTAAGCACCTCAGCAAGCTTTTCACGCGCCTTGTGCGCGTCGGGAATCAACAAGGCCGCCACTTGTGTATACCCCATGATGCCAGACAGGATATTATTAAAATCGTGGGCGATTCCGCCTGCCAGGGTACCAATGGCTTCCATTCTCTGGGCCTGGATAAGCATATGCTGCAACTTCATCTGCTCCTGTTTCAAATGTGTGCGTTCCGTAATATCCCGAACGATGTGAATCATGCCTTCAGGCAGGTTGTCCGAACTTATTCGGGGAAACACCCGGGCTTCAAAATGCTGGTTCAAATCTTCGTTATAAATTTCAACAGGCTGTCCACCAGGAACGGGTATTTTATGTTCGGCACTGAATTTTTCAGGATCTATTTCAAAATCAGGACTCTCCCATTTTTCGGTGTACTGCTCTATGATGTTCTGAACAGCTCCACTTTGTGCCGGGCGGTTGCTTAAAATGATTCTTCCGGACGGGTCCGTGATAAAAATAGCATCGGTGATGGAATCAAACGAAATTTCCCAGTCTCGTTTGGCCTGAAATAACATCTGGCCCATTCTCTCCAACCGAATTAGATATGCCAGCACCAAGGCTCCGGTCAAAGCGGTCAGGCATGCGGCAAGGGGTATCCAGACATGAAGCCGGCTGAACAATAAAAAAGTACTTGTACACACAAGCAGAAAAAAAACGCCCCAGCAGACCAATGTCCAAGAGTCTTTCATGCGAATAAAAGTAAGAAGGCTGACAATGAACACCAAAACGCCCCATGTCCACTGCCAATTTCTACTTAAAGTCAGAATATCAGATCCATCCAAAAGATTATTCAAGATTGTGGCCTGGATCTCCACGCCTGGCATCCGGTCACGATTTTGACTGAAGCTGGTTAAATGGTTTTGATCAATGCCGGCCGCAGTGACCCCCAAAACTAAAATCTTGTCAGAAAAATAGGATGGCGGATATTTTTTGTCTAAGATATCGACAAATGAAATATAAGGGAAGGTTCCCTGGGGGCCGTAATAATTAATTCCGGCCCGCCCATCCTGGATTATGCTTCCGACACGGGTTTGATGATCTTCGCCATTTGAACGACGCAACATCCCTGCCCTGACCGGGGAGGTATTGGAAATGATTTCAACAAGTGCAGAAGAAATCGAAGGCAGTTTTTTCCCATTATGGATAATAGTATGAAACACAGTCCTGATGACGCCGTCCAGACAGGGTTCCGTATGGACATGACCCACAGCCGGATTGCCTAATGTCGGGCTGGGAAGAACAAGACGCGATGCACGGTCCAGGTAGGCTGGAAGCACTATCGTCGACGACTGGCTGATAATTTGCCCCAAGCCGGAATCATCTGGAGATGGCTCAGCCAAAATGATATCCATCAGAACACCCGAAGCCTTGCTGACCCGTTCAAAAAAATCGGTATAATGATAGCGGGGAATGGGCCACTGCCCCAGTTTTTTAAGCGATTTTTCATCAACAGCGGCAATGATAATCTGTTCAGACGTTTTTTCAGGCCCGCGCAGCCTGAAAAAAAGGTCATACGCGTAACAATTCACCCCCTTTAAAAAGCCCATATAGTCAACCATTCCAATAAGTAGAAGGCAGGCAAGACCCATAAACAGATATCGAAGCTTATATTTTTTTTCTTTATAGTTCAAATAGTTAAGCCATCCTTTTTAAAAGGCCTAAAACGCAACATGATCCTTATCTGTAGCTGTTTTATGCCATCTATAATCTGAATAGATTCTAAGACTTAAGCCGCCTTCCAAGGGCGTGTCAGGCTGAATAGACCCCAGCACATCATGATTCCAATAATAAATCAATTCAGGACTTAAATTTTCTCCCATCTGCCAAGGGGACAAGGAACAATCAGCACGAATGGTTTTGACCACCCTTTTACAAAAGGCCTCCAGGGTTTCATCTTCTTGGGTGGCCAATACCCCCCGGGAGGTGTCGCAGACAATGCTTTTTCCATCCAACACCCGGGTAGTCGGGGCCATGCCTTTAATCTCGATCACATCGCCCGGCTGCAACCCTTGCTTTACTAAAAACCGATTACTGAATTTCAGCACTTTCTCGCTGGTGCCAAAAATAGCAGCAATGCCGGACAGATCATTATGGGTCTGAACAACATAATGAATTGTTTTTGGAAGCCCTTTTATTTTTATGCCGGCGGGCTGATGCAGTTCAAAATTTTTCGCCCAATCAGGATACTTTCTGACCATTCTATCCGTGAATGAGGGATACACTATTTTTGTCAGCAGAACATACCCGTTGCTGCTGGCATACGGATAAATTGATCTTGCATATTGAAGGTCCGGATTCAGTTGATACAGATTTTGAATCTTCTTTTTTAGGAATTTAACTGACGTATTGACCCGAATGCTTTTGGATTCAAACCCAGGGACCGAAAGCATGGCCAATCTGTTTTCCTTAAGATAGCGGTATATCAATGCCGCAGCCAGGCACTGGGGGACATACTCCCTGGAAAAAGGTCCTAAAGTGCTGTTTTTAAAAATCGGTCCGAATGTCCTTCCCGGGGCGTCACCATAATTCAGTAACACATCCGTAACCATTTTGGTGCCGTGATGATAACTGGAGAGACTTAATACCGTGCTGGCAAAGACCCTGCGGTTATCCCGCAGGTATTTGGCACATGCCACAGTTGACTTTTTGTAATCCCTTCGCTCATCCTGCCCATTGTCACTGATCTTCAAGCCGTAATGAATGGCAGTGCTGTCAAGAAACTGAAACATTCCCAAGGCCCCGGCATTGGACCGTGCATTGGGGTTAAAACCGCTTTCCACAAACGGCAGGGCAAAGGCAATGTCTTCATCAATGCTGTATTTCTTAAACGTTTTCTTTATGTAATGCAGGTATTTTTCACTTCGCCGGATAATCTTGTTTGATCTGTCCACATTCTGAACCGTATAATATTTGATAAAATAGCTGACATGCCTGACCAACAAATCATCTACGTCAAATGCGGCCTCTCCCCAATCAGCCATCATTTCCTTCAACTGTTTTTCAACCGTATTAAGATCAAATGTAAGTGGTTTAAAATTCATATTCACTCGATTTTCCGAGATGGCCGGGCTACTTTGGAATATGGCGAAAAAAATCAGTAATAAAAAAACGATGCCCGTTTTTTTGTTTGTCTTTCTAAAAAAAAGAGAGGATAATTTCATAAAAACCCAAATATATTTTAATAATCAAATTCAAAACACTCAATTATATTTATCAAACTCTGCTGTTTTTCCGCAATGCTTTTTCAAAAATGACTACTTGATTTCCATATACATATCCTTGTGTTATTGTTTAGTGTTTGAACGAAAAGTCACCCATCTGCGGCGTTGCATATAGGTAACTTTTCCTCCAAACACGGGGTTTCCAATCAGGCATTATTTTAGAGATACCTGTCAGGTGCGCATAGGCATTTGCTGTTTTTACGGCCCCCCAATTTAATATTTTTAGGAAATAAAAATAAGGTAATACCCCCATGTCAGACAATCTTACCATCTTAGCCGGCGCAACAGCTTACCGCCATATCAAAGAAAACGGTCTTTCACCTGACGTTATTGATGCCATGCTCGGGGCATCGGGCGCAGCCAAATGGCTCTGCATTTACGGGCTTGATTCCGCAATTTTTTCCCAGTGGTTTTCAGGCCGGACAAGACCTTTGCACCTGTTTGGCACATCCATCGGGGCATGGAAATTTGCCGCAGCAGCCCAGACCAACTGCCGGGAGGCTTTTAAGCGCCTGAAACACGCTTATATCCACCAGCATTATAAGGGCAGCGTCTCAGCAGTTCAAATATCCAGGGAAACCCGGCGTATCATGAATGAATTTCTCACAAACCAGGCCATTGATGAAATTTTGAACCACCCATGGATTCGCATTGGTTTTTCAGCAGCCCGATGCAAAGGGCTCATTGGTTCAAAACACAGTGTTCTTCAGGCTATTGGCGTAGGACAGGCATTTGCCCTGAATGCAATATCAAGAAAGCTTCAGCAGTTTTGTTTTGAACGCGTTATCTTCCATCATCCCCAATATGACGCCAGGATGCTGGGGGAAGACCATTTTCCCACAATCCCCATCCCCCTTGACCGAAAAAATTTTTCCAAAGCACTTCTGGCATCAGGGTCCATCCCCATGGTCATGGCGGGCGTGAATCATATTGCGGGCGCACCTGAGGGCACTTACCGGGACGGAGGACTTCTAGATTACCACCCGGCGTTTTCCCTAAACCCTGAACAGACCGGTTTTATCCTGTATCCCCACTTTTATACGGAACTGACCCCTGGATGGTTTGATAAAAAATTTCCCAAACGAAGGCTTAAAGGCAGGGCCGTGGACCGGATGATTCTTCTTGCCCCATCTCCCGGATTTGTTTCCACCCTGCCCTTTGGCCGCATCCCGGACCGTCAGGATTTTATCCGGCTCATGGGCAGAGATCATGAAAGGATTTCGGCCTGGAATAAAGCCGCCGATATGTGCGGGGTGTTAGGAGACGAATTCATGGAAGCTGCGGAAAACGGTTCCATTAGGGATAAAGTCAAAAAAATTGGATAATATCCTAATATAACGGGAGATTATCCCTGAACCTGATTGCCCTTTAAAATATCCAGAATTTCGTCAATTTTTTCCTGGGCATCACGGGCATCCAAAGTGCATCCGCCGGCGCCGCAATGTCCGCCACCCCCATATTGGGCAAGTATGGATCCCACATTCACCTGGCATTTACGATTAAAAATGCTGTGCCCAACACTGACTATAACCTGTTTTTTATCCTGCCCGGCATACCTTATCTTTACACTGGCAATGGCGTCTGAAAACAGGGAGTAGGTCAAAAAACGGTTGCCCGAAGGGACTTTTTCAAGACTTCTGAAATCGGTCACGGAAACACAGCCAACCATGGTGGTATAGGTTTCCAGGTAATGTTTGAATGCCTTGTTTTCCTCAATCACTTCCCGGCACCGGCGGTCCACTTCGGGGTCCTTTAATATGGATTCAATATCCGCTTTGCCAAGCATATCCACCAGACGCTCCCAATAGGGGATATCCTGAAAATCGTCATTTTTAATGGTCATGGACAAAAGCAGATAAGGATAGTCTTCAGGCCTTTTAACCTGTTCACGTGTCAGATCGGCAGAATCAATCATGTCGGTCTGCTCCACCAGTTCATCAAACCGGCTGTCCAAAAGGTTTTGGGCTTTATAATATTTATAGATAACACCTGCGGCGGACGGTGCAATGTCAAAATCTCCGGGCACTTCCTGGTCGGGTTTGTTGGAGATATGGTGATCAAACCACAAAGAGGCATGGGGGTGCCAGGGAAGGTTGGCAAGGATGTCACCATCCTGGATATCGGCGTTACCCGACTGAATGTCATTGGGCTCTATCCAGTATATTGGTAAAGACGGTTCCAGGGCTTGGCGTAGAAGGACGGCACAGACAACGCCGTCAAAATCAGGACGGGTAACGATTCTCATGATATTTCCTTTTATGATAGTTGTTCAACTACACCGGTGATAATCCGGTTCAATTTTTCAGATGCCTTTGCTGCAATCTCAACCACAGCCTCCAGGGTCGTCTGCTCAGGCGCATCAGGATCATTGATATTGGTAATCAGGGACACCCCCAGAATTTTCATACCGGCCTGAACCCCGGCAATGGCCTCCATGACCGTGGAAAAACCCACGGCATCAGCGCCGATAATCTTCAAAAACCGTGTTTCCGCAGGCGTTTCAAGGCTTGGCCCCAAAAGACCTGCATAAACCCCGGAGTGTAGTCGGATTTTTTTCTGAGCAGCAACTCCAATGGCACGTCGTCCCAAATCCGGGTCATATACTTGGCTCATATCCGGAAACCGGAGGCCAAAGGAATCCTCATTCGGACCGACAAGGGGGTTTTTTCCGGTGAGGTTGATATGGTCCCGGATGAGCATAATGTCTCCAGCATTGAAATCCAGATTGATGCCGCCGGCTGCATTGGTAAGGATAAGCATCGGCACCCCAAGGGCCTGAAGCAGCCTTACCGGAAACGTGACAAGCTCCGGGGAATACCCCTCATACAGATGTATCCGGCCCTGAAAAACAAGAATATCTCTGCCGTTAAGGCTGCCTTGGACAAGACAGCCCTTGTGGCTGTCCACCGTGGCCCTGGGAAAATGGGGCAACCCCGCATAGGGGAACACCTGTTGGACCACAAGGTCAGTCAAACTATCAGAGAGGCCTGTGCCCGTAATCATACCGGCAACAGGCTGCACCTGCATGCGTTCCTGTATAAATCGTGAACATTCCTGGACTTTATTGACAAATGATAGAGACATACCTTATTCCTCCATTGTTCCAACCCTTGGGCCAGAACGGAAACTCGTGTTTGGACGAAAAGTTGCACAGATGCAAGGCGCAGGAAAATTTGTAACCGGAGCAACCTCTTGGTTGTGAGGATTGTAAATTTTTCTGCAACGCCGCAGGTGGGTGACTTTTCGTTCAAACACGCACTTACCCCTGGGCCCCGTTGCCGGTCATAGTCACAAACGATTTCATGACCCAGCCATAGGTGTTATCAGGAAGCTGGACATAATACCAGTTAGACGCACTGCCTTGGACGATCAGAACATTGCCCATATAGATCTGAGTCACAACGCCATGATTTCTTCCCGGACCGGACCGGACATTAAGAATTTTGGCCGTTACCACAACCTGGGCTTCGGACATTACTGGATTCACGGGTGTGGCAGGGGAGATCGGCACAAAGGTTGTAGTCTGGGTAGGAACTTGTACCACCTGATATCCGGCAGGCACTCTTCGATAATACACATCGTCATACACATAATATGTTAATCCCCCGATCAAAACCGTAAGAGCAGCAGCCGGAAGACTGTAGGAAACGATACCTATGGGTGGACGCACCCAGAAATACCCTTTAGGTCCATGCCTGTAATAGTGACCTCTGTGGAAAAAATATTTATTTCCACGGTGCTTGATCTTTTGGCCGCCCGGCGGAACATGCTTGAAAACCGGACCGTGCTTTTTCCCGGAATCGTGTTTTCCTCTGTGACCGTGACCGTCCCGGAAATCAGATTTTGACCCCGGTTCTGCCAGAACTGCAGTCGACAGGATGGTGGTTAAACCAAAGCAAACAAGCAAAATTAGGGTTGGGAACTTCAAATATCTATTTTTCATTTTATTCTCCTAATGAACCCCCTCAGATTAAACATTGATCTTTGGATCCGTTAACGCGTCCATGCCTTAAGCTGATATCAGCCTTTTGGCAGGAATGGAAATATGCAAAAAACACACCACCTAAAAAAAACGTACAACATCAAACACCTCGGCTTATGGTATCATAATTTTTTGGACAATGCAGTCTCCAAAAGACCCGGGACTCATTCTGTTAAAATTTTAAGTCATATTTGGACGGTTTTAATCTGATCCCAAGCCTAATGCTGTCTTAATGCAGAAAAATCTGTAACCTTAAGCAACCTTAAAATTACAAAATTTTCTGCAACGCCGCAGATAGATTCTGTCACGTCCAAACACGCTCTATCCAGGGATTTTTAAATACCCGCATAAAAATTTCGCCAAGCATACCAACAATGTATTCATACGTATATCCCTGGAGGATCAGTTCGTCGGTAAAGGCATCAAGCCTATTGTGGTTGTCGGCATTGGGGCTCATCTAAAATCCTGAAACTGATCAATGGCGGTTCGATCATATCCCTTTCCGGCAACAAGAAGCTGCTTTGTGTACTTTTCACTGATCGCACCGCTTTTAAGCTGATTGCGGGTTATGGTCTCAACGGTTTTTCCACGGTTCATCACCATCAACCGATTGCACATATGGGAGACCACGGCAAGGTTGTGACTGACAAGGATATAGGTAAGGTTCTTTTCCCTGCGGATATCCTGGAGCAGATTGAGTACCTCGGCCTGGATGGATACATCCAGGGCAGATGTGGGTTCATCAAGCAGAATAATCTCAGGATCAAGGATAAGGGCCCGGGCCACAGCCACCCGCTGGCGCTGTCCACCTGAGAGCTGGTGGGGAAAACGAAACCTGAATTCTGCCCCAAGACCCACCTCGTCAAGCACACGCGCCACCCGGTGGTTGGCACCCCCAAGCCTATGTATCTTCACCGGTTCCTTTAGTGTCCGGTCAATGGTATGCCTGGGATGAAGGGAGCCGTAAGGGTCCTGGAAAACCATCTGAACTTTGCGGCAGAAGGCCATATTCCTTGTCTGCGTTAACCTGACGCCGTCAATTTTTATACGCCCTTTCCAATGGGTCAAAAGTCCTGAAATACAATTGAGAACCGTTGATTTGCCTGACCCGGACTCCCCCACCAGGCCGAAAATTTCGCCCTTTTCCACTGTAAAACCAATATTTTTTACCGCATGGTTGCGGGTCTGACCATGACCGAAAAAGACATTAAGGTTCTCAACGGCAATCATGACGCAGCCTCCCCGTTGAAGCGCCCGGGCGCAGGTTTAAGCCAGGCATCATCCCGGACAAGTGTGGGCAGATGATCTTGGGTGCCGTCTATTTTAGGCAGGCAGGAAAGCAATCCTTTTGTATACGGATGATTTGATTTATGAAGATTACCCGCATCCACCACTTCCATGATTTGTCCACCGTACATAATGATCACCCTGTCGCAGAAAGAAGATACAAGCGCCAGGTCATGGGAAATAAAAATAAGACCCATGCCCCTTTCACTGACCAAATCATCAAGGATGGCAAGCACCTGGAGCTGCACCGTAACGTCAAGGGCGGAAGTGGGTTCATCGGCAATGAGCAGACTGGGCTCAGGTATAAGCATCATGGCAATCATGATTCTCTGGCCCATACCCCCGGACACTTCATGGGGATAAAGGCCGTAGACCTGCTCCGGATTCCTGATCCTGACCGCTTTGAGCATATCCAAAGTCTTTCGCCGGGCCTGCTTTTTTCCGGCTTTATGATGGATGGTATAGGCCTCGCTGATCTGCTCTCCCACGGTTCTTACCGGATTCAGGGAGTACTTTGGATCCTGCATGACCATGGAAATCTCCATGCCTCTGATTTTTCTCATCTGTTTTTCGGAATAAGTCAGAAGATTTCTGCCATTGAAGGTCATATCCGATGCCCTGACCCTGGCATAGGGCGGCAGCAGACGCAGAACAGCCCGGCCGGTCACGGATTTTCCGGAACCGGACTCTCCCACAATACCTATTTTTTCCCTGCCCATAGAAAAACTTACGTTGTTAACAGCGCAAACCTCCCCTTTGGGAGAAGGAAAGACCACGGACAGATCGTTTACCGTAAGCAATGGTGTATTCTCGGTCATCAGTTGTCACTCCTTGGATCAAGGATTTCACGGAGCCCGTCCCCCAGAAGGTTGAATGCAAGGCTGACGATAAAGATAGCAGTCCCGGGCATGGTGATCAGCCACCAGTGGTCGATGATATACGTTCTTCCACTGGCGGTCATGGCCCCCCATTCCGGAGAGGGCGGCTGGGCACCCAGCCCTAAAAAACCAAGACCTGCGGCGGTGAGAATAATCCCTGCCATATCCAGGGTAACCCGGATAATCAGAGAGGGCAGACAAAGGGGCATGATGTGCCCGGTAATAATCCTTAGGGCACTTGCGCCCTGCAGCCTGACGGCTTTTATGAAATCGCAATTCCTAATAGTAATCGTCTCTGCCCGGGCGATCCTGGCGTAGGGTGGCCAGGAGGTAATGGAGATGGCAATGATGGCGTTTTCAATGCCCGGGCCCAGGGCGGAAACAAAGGCCAGGGCCAAAATAAGTTTTGGAAACGCCAGGAAAATGTCTGTGATACGCATGAGCATTGTGTCGATGATTCCGCCGAAATATCCTGAAACCGTACCCACAAGGATTCCCACAGGTGCAGCAATGATGGCCACAAGACCGATGACGTAAAGGGTCAGGCGGGAACCCCAGACAATCCGGGAAAAAATATCACGGCCCATCTCGTCGGTACCGAAATAGTGGATAAAGGACAATGGCTGAAGACGGTTGCCGATGTTCGTTTCCACCGGATCATAGGGCGCAATGACAGGAGCAAGCACCGCAATGACAATTAAAACTCCAATTATCAACAGTCCGAGCACCGCCAGCCGGTTTTTCATAAATGCCAGAAGACCCAGATAAGCTCTGCCGGCCCTGGCCTGGAAAGCGGAGTCCGGCGTATCTGCCAAAAGCCATTCCCCCATGCCGCCTGTTTTTAATGCATTATTTTTCATAATTTAATTATCATTGGAGGGAATTAACGGGCCCTTGGGTCCATCACTTTATATAAAAAGTCGGAGAACAGGTTAATCCCCAGGAATATGGCACCCACAACAATGGTGCTGCCTAAAACCGCATTCATGTCGGCGTTGAGCAGGGAATTGGTCAGATACAGGCCCAGGCCCGGCCAGGCAAAAACGGTTTCCGTTAACACCGAGCCCTCAAGCAGGGTTCCGAAACTAAGGGCAATAACGGTAATCAATGGAATGGCACAGTTGCCTAACGCATGTCCCCATATCACTTTCCACTCCTTGACGCCTTTGACCCGGGCCGTAAGAACATACTCCTGGCGAAGCTGCTCAATCATGAAGGACCGGGTCATTCTTAACAGATATGCCGAGGAATAATACCCGAGAAGAGATGCCGGAAGAATTAGATGATACACGGCGTTTCTGAAAATCTCCCACTCTCCGGCAATAATACTGTCTATGGTCAAAATGCCGGTGACAGGCGTCACAATGCCCTCATAAAAAACGTCCATCCTGCCGGGGCCCGGCAGCAGGTCAAGCCGGACATAGAAAAACATCAACGCCATGAGCCCAAGCCAGAAAATGGGAAGGGAATGGCCAAACAAACCAATGACACGCATAACATGGTCCAGAAAGCTGCCCTGCTTTACCGCCGAAAAAATGCCAAGGGGAATGCCCACCAAAATACCGATGACCGTCGCCGTACCGGCCAGTTCAAAGGTGGCCGGAAAAACCCTTAAAATATCGTCGATAACAGGATTGGCCGTGAGTACGGATGAGCCCAAATCCCCTGTGACCACATTGCCGATATAGATCAAAAACTGTTTCCACAGCGGCAGGTTCAGCCCCATGGCAATGCGGGCGTTTTCGTAAACCTGGGGGGAGGCTTTGTCTCCAACCACGGCCAGAACCGGATCAATGGGAACAACCCGGCCAATGAGAAAGGTGATCAGCAAAAGGCCTAAGAATGTGGTTGCCAGCATCACCAGTATCCAGACCGTCTGCTTCAGTGTTCTGACCAATCTTGTTCTTATCAGCAGTTCAGACATGAATAAAAATTGTTTGGGTTATCCGTGCGCCGGGTATAGATAAGGGCACCATTGGCAATAGGACGCCCATGATGCCCCCTTTTAAACAGACACTCAAGCCCACGCGGTTTATTTGGTCGTGTATTGGTAAAAATTACTGTCAAAACTTGGGCCTAAAATAAAATTTTTAATATTGGCCCTTTCAGCCACAACTTCAATATCCTGAAACATAATGACGAAAGGAGATCTCTGCTGGTGTTCCCGCTGGAGATCCAGGTACATCCGGGCGCGCTTGGCCGTATCTCTTTCCAGCACTGCGGCGCCAGTTTTCTTGGTCATATCCGGGATATCCCAGGCATTTCTCCAGGCCAGGGATTTGAATTTTGCGTCATCCGAGTTATCCGGATTCCGGGCAAAGGTGTCTGCGTTGGTGTGCGGATCCATATAGTCCGGCCCCCAGTCTCCAATATAGATGTCATGCCGGCGGGCGCGGTATTTGGTCAGGGTCTGCTTGCCGTCTCCTGGAATAATTTCAACTTTTATACCGGCTTTGGCAAAAGAGGATTGGATGTAAAGGGCCATGGAGGTAACAGGTTCGGCACTCCTTGTTTCCATGGTGACGGTGAAGCCGTTTTCAAAACCGGCTTTTTTCAAAAGCACCTTTGCTTTTTCAATATCAAGGGAAAAAGGCGTTTCTTCCAGTGCACCTAAAAATCCCTTTGGCAAAAAGGCCTGATGGATGGTGGCCTTGCCGCTGAGAATGGTCTGTTCCATACCTTTATAATCAATCAGATACTTAAGTGCCTGGCGCACCTCAGGGCTCTTGAGATACTTATTTTTCTGGTTGAGCCCCAGGTAATAGACCCTGCCTTTGGCCCTTTTTTGAATTTTTATATCTTTGTTCTTTTCCAGACTTTTCAAATCATCCGCAGTCAGATTTCTTGCCATATCAATGTCGCCTTTTTCGAGCAGCATGCGCTGGCTTGATGATCCGACAATATGCCGGATGATGATGCGTTTCAATTTGGGCGCATCTCCCCAGTAATTTTTATTGGCATCCAGCATTATGATTTCCGATGCCTTCCAGGTTCTTAGTGTATAGGGCCCGGAACCGGCATATGCGGTCTTAAGCCAGCCATAGCCAAGATCACCCTCTTTTTCATGGGCCAATACCTCTTTTTTATCCACAACAGACCCGGCTGTTGAGGTCAGGCAGTAAAGAAAAAAAGTGGGGGCGTAGGCCTGATCCACAATGATTTTAACCGTGTAATCATCCACCTTGGTGATGGTCTTTTTCACATTTTCAGGCGTAAATCCAAATTGGGTCAGAATAAAGGCCGGCGACTTGTCGAGCAGAACAACACGGCGAAGAGAAAATACGACATCGTCTGCTGACAGCTTGTTGCCCGAGGCAAAGGTGACACCTTTCCTGATTTTAAATGTGTAGGTCAAACCGTCATCGGAAATTTCCCAGCTTTCAGCAATGCCCGGATATATCTCACTGACATTATCAACATTATAGTTAATCAGGCGATCGTATGCGTTGGCAGCACATTCAGCACTGGCAAATTCAAAAATTTCAGCCGGATCCAGGGAAATAATCTCATCAATATTAAACGCCATGACAAGGGTATCTTTCGGGGTTAACGCCTGGGCAGTCGGTATCACAAATAAAGTCAGGGCAAAAACAAACAGGAACAGCTTTTTCACTTTTTCTCCTTCAAATATTTTTTCCAAGGGACGTGCCTTCGGATCTTAAGTCCCGGCAGGCCTGCATGATCCGGTCGGCCATGCCCCGTTCAGCTTTTTTGCCCCAGGAGCGGGGGTCGTACACTTTTTTGTTGCCCACTTCCCCTTCAATTTTGAGCACACCATCATAATTTTTCAGCATATGGTCCGCTACGGGCCGGGTATAGGCGTACTGGGTGTCTGTATCCACATTCATTTTAACCACCCCGTAATCAAGGGCCTCGTGGATATCCTTTAATTCAGAACCGGATCCGCCATGGAACACCAGGTCCAGCCGGGTGCCGGCACCAACCGCTTTGGCCACCGCCTCCTGACCGTCTTTTAAAATTGTGGGTTTGAGCACCACATTACCCGGCTTGTACACCCCATGCACATTGCCAAAGGTGGCGGCCAAAAGGAACCGTCCCATGGAACCCAGTTCCTTTGCAGCCAACACCATATCTTCGGGTGTTGTATACAATTTTTCTTTTTTCACCCCTGACGTATCATGGCCATCTTCCTCGCCGCCAACCACGCCGGTTTCAATTTCCAGGATCAGGTCATTGGCCACACAGTCCGTCATAATTTTTTTGGAGGCGGCAATATTTTCAGCCATGGGCAAAGCAGAACCGTCGTACATGTGGGAGCTGAATAGATTGGGCAGCCCCTTGGCGCGGCGCTTTGCGGTCTCTTCGATCAGAGGCATTAAAAAAGAATCCACATATTCAGGGTGGCAATGATCCGTATGAAGGGCAATGTTGACATCATAATAGGCGGCCATGACATGGGCAAATTCAGCCAGGGCAATGGCACCTTTATAGGATTGCCCCACCCCCAGGCCGGAGGCAAAACTGCCGCCGCCTGTGGAGACTTGAATAATTCCATCGCTGTTGGCTTCCTTGAATGCCAGAAGTGCGGCATTAATGGTTTCGCTTGAGGTGGTATTAATGGCCGGGTATGCAAACTTGTTTTGTTTTGCATTATCCAGCATCCGGCAATATTGCTGATGATTAACAATTGGCATGATGCGTCTCCTTGTTTAATGGGATTGTCAGGATTGCATCAGGAAAAGGCATAAAACAACAAGACCGATGTCGTTTCTTCTTAAATACCGGACGATATAAAAAATGTAATTTCCCAAATGCAATTCGAGTATTCAACAATACCTTATTAAAAGGGATTTGAAAATCACCTTTTTTAATCTTATATTTCGATTTTACAGATATACAACAGCCGTTATTGCAAAGTTTATATAAATCCAATATGTAATAACCCAACAATGTAATCCGCATAGCAACAGAAGAAAAACAAGGTGAACAAAGCACGTTGTTGAGACCGGAACCGTTTAGATCAAATCAAGATAAAACAATTAAGGACAAAACATGATCTGGAAAAAAGAGTTCACTGTTGATGATATGAACCAGTTCAAGGCAAATACAATGATGGGTCACCTGGATATTACTTTTGAAGAAAAGGGTGATGATTTTTTGACCGCATCCATGCCCGTGGACGCCCGCACCCATCAGCCAATGGGCATCCTCCATGGCGGTGCCTCGGTGGTCCTGGCCGAGACCCTTGGCAGTTGTGCCTCCCAGATGGTCATTGAGGAAGAATTTTACAGTGTAGGCCTTGAAATCAAAGCCAATCACATCAAAAGTATATCCCAAGGCCGAATCACGGGCCGAACTACACCGTTACACTTAGGAAGGACCACCCAGGTATGGGACATTGACATTAAAAACGATAAAGGAGAACTGATCTGTGCGTCCCGACTGACCATGGCGGTATTAAAACGCAATTAAGCACTTTTGCAATTTTCACGGTAAGAGTGTATACAAAATAGTTGGAACTTAACTAGGAAAAAGAGTTATGGGCTCTTATAAAGCAAGAATGATGATCAAGGAGGCAAAGGAAAAGGCAAGGCGCCGATTTCGTCGTCACCGGAATAAAAATCGGCTGGCAACCCCGGGTATCCATAAATGCATCATTGTTCTGGACGGTCTGAAACCCACCTTTAACATCGGCAAAATATTTAGAAGTGCAGAAGCCTTTGGCTGCCATGAGGTCCATCTTATTGGCACGGATTTTTTTGACCCGGCACCTGCTATGGGCGCATTCAAATATGTGCCGGCAAAATTCCACAACAGATTCATCTCCTGCTACGCCCAACTTCTTGAAAGGGGATACACCCCCTTTATACTTGAACCGGGCCGGGGAGATCCGGTGATGGATCTGGACCTGCCTGAAAAAAGCGCTTTTGTATTCGGCCACGAAGAGTTCGGTATCAGCTTTGAACCGGACTTGTTCCCTGAAGTAGAGCGATTGACCATTCCCCAGTACGGACGCTCCCAGAGCCTTAACGTCAGCGTGGCCGCCTCCATCATTCTGTACGAATACACCCGGCAGTTTGCCTGCCGGAATTTGGAAACCCAACAGGCTGTTACAAAATGTTAGGTTACCCATCCACATAAGGAAAAAAATATGAACGCAGAAAAAGTGGCTGCCCACATCATAAACTGGCTGAAAAACTATGTCGACGCATCCGGATTAAAAGGATTCACCGTCGGCGTATCCGGCGGGATTGATTCCGCTGTCACATCAACGTTATGCGCAAGGACCGGTTACCCCGTCATCGTCCTGAACATGCCCATCCACCAGGCATCCGACCAGGTCTGCCGATCCAGTGAGCATATTGCCTGGCTGTCCAAAACCTATGACAACGTCACAGGCCATGATGTCAACCTGACGCCGGTGTTTGAACAGGTAAAAATGACCTTGCCGTCAGATATCCAGGATGATCTGACCATGGCCAATACCCGGGCCAGGCTTCGTATGCTTACCTTGTATTCATTTGCTTCCCACCACCGCATGCTCGTGGCAGGCACCGGCAACAAGGTGGAGGATTTCGGCGTGGGATTTTACACCAAATACGGAGACGGTGGTGTGGACATATCCCCCATTGCAGACCTGATGAAAACCGAAGTATATGCACTAGGCCGCCACCTTGGTGTAAGCAAAGAGATACTGTCTGCCCGACCAACTGACGGGCTTTGGGAAGACAATCGTACAGACGAAAGCCAGATCGGTGCATCCTATGAAGAACTCGAATGGGCCATGGCCTATGAAGCCGGTGACAAAAGCCAGGATATAACAGACCGACAGAAAAAAATCATAGGGGTATACCGGAAATTCAATCAGGCCAACCGCCATAAAATGGAACCTATTCCGGTGTGTGTTATCCCCGAAGGACTGAAATTATAAATTTTCAAAACAACATATTTGATAAGCTTTTCCCGGCTCATTTAGCGTTGATTCCTCAATTGAATGAGGTATACGAACTTGAATTGGCATTCTATGAAAATCTTATCCTTTCAGATGAAGAGCTTATTAAAAATGGGGCATATTTTGCTAAAGTCGGTGATATACCTACCAGACATTTTTTAATGTGCCAGGGAGAACCGCTGAAATTAGCCAAGCATTCATCTTCCAGACTGAAATCATTTTTTGAAACCAACCAATTTAAAACGGGATATGCAACCAACGGCCTTTTCCCATACCGAGGAAAATTTCATCCCCAAATGATCAAAGGCCTTATTAACATTATGGGGTGCAAATCCGGAAATACAGTACTTGATCCCATGATGGGTTCCGGAACTGTATTAATCGAAGCAACGTTAATGGGCATAAACTCACTTGGTGTTGACATAAGTCCTTTCTGCGAATTCATGGTTCGAGCGAAACTGTCCGGACTGACAGTAAACACTGCAGATTTAAGAAAGGCTTTAAAAAATTTTGATGTTCTCTATCAATATTTTACAGAAAGCCCTCTGGCTTTTAAAAAAACAGACTTTTATTGCGATGATTTTCCAAAAGAATTCGAGATCCCTGAAATTTTTGAGGACAAGCAATTTCATGATTATTTAGCCCTTTCTTTTTTAGATGCAAAAGGATATTCGGAAAGAAGCAAACGCAAATCTCTTAAGGAACAATTCAAGGCTATTTTAGAAAGATATCTTTTTGTGGCTGAAAAAATTCAGTCCGTCCTTAGTGGACATGAAAATGAATTAGGGAAGGCCCACCCTATGCAAGGAGACGCCAGGCAATTAGATATCCCTAACGAATCAATTGACGGCATTATTTTTTCACCGCCATACAGTTTCGCCATAGATTATTTAAAAAATGATGCCTCGCATCTTAATATTTTAGGCGCCAACATTGAAACGCTGAAAAAAAAGATGATCGGTCTTCGGCACAAAAAGCCAAAAGAAAAGTATGAAGGCTATCTGATTGATATGCACAATGTCATAAACGAGTGCCACAGGGTATTAAAAAAAGGAAAAATTTGTTCGATAATTGTCGGCACGAACAATAATCAGCTTAGTAAAATTTTAAATATTGGGCCTGATGAGGTAAAAGGCCTGAATGTGCAACTACGTGAAATGGGTGAAACAATCGGATTAAAACCTATTAAAAGTATTGAAAGAAAAATAACCGGCATCGCAAATACCATGCGCTCGGAATTTATTGAAATGATGCAAAAAGTCTGAATTATGTAAGAATAGTTAAATCATCGCTCTTCCGTCAGTACCTTTTTCAATACGCGGGACCTCAAAGCTTTCATGGTCATGCTCAACCGCAATCACAGCTAAAAACCCCTCATCAATATCTATGGCTTTCCACATTGGAAAATAGGGAGAAAGCTCTCTAAAATTACCAATACGATCTGTGAGAAAATTATATAGCTTCCTAGTTGGAAGAACTAAAACACCTCCCACAAGCTTCTTCTCAAGAAGGCCGACTGCCATTTTATTTAAGGCCCTGTGACTGGATGAAATATTCCCAGTTTCCCACTCAACAGCAAAGAACCTCTGATTTTGGCAAGGAAAATCATTTGTCACTTCATATACAGCGTCTATTTTCCCCGGCCGCTTCACCGTTGCAATATCCATTTGAACTTCTAAAGCCCATCCAAATTTTGTCAGTTTTTTAGTAAATGCCTCCTTAATTGGTTTTACGCCATTTCCCTGCCCGCGTTTTTTCCCGGACTGCGCATAAATGGTAAAGTCGTCATTTCCGGGAGGCCATACAACCGCTTTAATCGCCGCTTCTATATTTCCTTTTAGCCGAGTCCATGTTTCACTATCGGAAAAGTCACCTTTATCAATCAAAATTTCCATTTTCACGCACTTCATATCCTATAGCCCCTATAATGTGTATTCATGGTTGCCTGAAGACAAAAAAAATAAAATTATTTTTCGAATTTCGGGCAGATCAATGTTTCAATTTCTTTAACCAAATCTGACGCAGTTACCCCTAATACTCCGGCTATTGATAAAATAGTTTTAAGAGACGGTTGCCTCTGCCCCCTTTCAAGAAGAGAAATATATGTTCTGTCAAGGTTGGCTGACTCAGATAATTTTTCCTGGGATAATTTCTGATGTTTTCTATGCTTTTTTAGAACGATTCCAAAAGCGATGTCGGGTTCCAAAAGTTCTCCTTATTTTTATCTGAACTATATAAATGAAGCACGATTAAATTCTACAGACTATAGTCTACAAAAAGGCATTGCCTCTACATGCTTCACATGTTAAAATAGTTATTATTTTTTATTAAAAAGGACACGATGTTGAATTCGGATTTATTTTTTAAAGCACTAAAAATCGAAAACATAAAAGATTTAAAAGAATTTGCAAAAAATTCAAATATTTCTGCAAAACAGCTTCAATTTTATAACAAACAGAACATTCTACCATCGGGAGATGATTTAGAACGAATTTGCCAGGTAAAGGATATTGACCCAATTTATCTTATGTTACGCATGGGAATTTTAAACAGGCAGATTAAAAAATTTGTGTCAGATCAGGCAGATCAAATTTATACTCTAATAAAAAAGAAAAAGGAGGCATTACCCCCTCCAATGCCCATAAAGTTCAATAGTTCATTTGGGAAGTTGTATAATGGAGACTGTATAAAATTGATGCGGTCAATGGCGAATGATTCAATTGACCTTATTTTTGCGGACCCCCCATTTAACCTTAACAAACTTTACCCATCAAAAATCAATGATAATTTAAAAACAGAAAAATATCTTTCCTGGTGTGAAGAATGGTCCAATGAATGTGTCCGTATACTCAAACCAGGGGGCAGCTTTTATGTCTGGAGCTTGCCGAAATGGAACACCTATCTGTCAGAATTTTTAAATGCCAGACTGACATTCAGGCATTGGATCGCCACAGATATAAAATATTCCCTTCCAATAAAAGGAAGACTTTATCCATCGCATTATTCTTTACTCTACTATTGTAAAGGGGAGAAACCTAATACATTCAAACCAGATCGAGTCCCCATGGCCATCTGTCCTAAATGTTTTTGTGATTTGAAAGACTATGGTGGTTATAAGAAAAAGATGAACCCCAAAGGGGTGAATATCAGTGATGTGTGGTTGGATATTCCTCCTGTAAGACATGCAAAATATAAAAAAAGAAACGGTTCCAACGAACTTTCCATAAAATTGCTTGACCGAGTTATTGAAATGTCTTCGGAAGCAGGAGACTTAGTTTTTGACCCCTTTGGGGGAGCAGGAACCACCTATGCTGTAGCTGAAATCAAAAAACGAAAATGGATAGGCATTGAAATCGGACCTATTGATGGAATAGTTGAACGGTTAAAAAATCTTGAACAAGAGAGTACCCAACTGGATTTAATTAGGAAACAGTTTAACTGCCTATTCACAGAAAAATCCATTATGGAAAGAAAAAAACGAAAAATTTGGACCACAGAGCTAAGCCTCATTTGAATTCATCTCCGCTCCCTGAGGCACACCTTGAAAACAAATAAATATCCGGCACAAAATCTGTAGCATTTATTCTTTTTGTGAGTCCTTTTATCTCCAATTTACTTTCCCAAAATCCAGGGTTATACTATATTAAGGCCATGAACGATTCCCGGAATGCAAGTTTCTTTACCGACTTTATAAAAAAGATTCCCCAAACAGGCAGACTGTTCATGGTCGTAATCTTTTTTATATGCCTGCACATCAATTATGCGGCAGCCGCAGACAACCATCCGGAGCCGGGCAAAGCGCCTGACAGAATTATTAGCGTCGGGGCAGATCATGACTATCCGCCTTTTGAGTATGTAGATAAACAGGGAAACCCCCAGGGGTTTAATATTGATCTTTTAAAAGCCATAGCCGAGACCATGGGGTTAACCCTGAAAATAACCACAGGCCCATGGAAAGAAATTCGCTCGGCCCTTGAAAATGGTCAGGTTGATATGGTCTCCGGAATGTATTATTCCCCGGAACGGAATATGAACGTCGACTTCAGCGTCCCGTTTATCCTGGTCCATCAATCCATGTTCGCCCGGGATGACACAGGCTTTCACAAAATTTCTCAATTAAAAAATCGGGAGATTATTGTCCAGACCGGAGACATCATGCACGATTATGTTCTGAGCAACCAAATCACCTCAAAAATCATCGAGGTCGACAATACCTTGGACGGCATACGTCTGCTGGCATCAGGGAAACATGATGCGGCGCTTCTTCCCAATCTCCAGGGACAATATTTTTTACGAAAATACGATATTACCAACATCAAGGCTGTACAGCCGGTTATTTTAGGTCAAAAATACTGTTTTGCCGTGACTGAAGGGGACCGGGAACTTATTGATATGTTGGACCAGGGATTAAGTATTCTCAAGGCCTCGGGGAAATACCGGGAAATCAGAGAGCACTGGTTCGGTGTTCTGGAAGGCACCAATTACCGGCTTCACTACCGTATTGTGCTAGGCATCCTTTTATGCCTTATTCTAATACTCTTACTCTCCTGGTTTTGGACCTGGACCCTTCGGCGGCTTGTCCACAAAAAGACCCGGCAACTGGCCGAGGAACTGTTTGAACGAAAGCAGGCAGAAAAGGAAAAAGAAGCATTGGAGGACCGGCTGCGGCAGGTCCACAAAATGGAAGCCATCGGCA
Organism: uncultured Desulfobacter sp.; assembly: GCF_963675255.1. Classification (GTDB taxonomy): domain Bacteria; phylum Desulfobacterota; class Desulfobacteria; order Desulfobacterales; family Desulfobacteraceae; genus Desulfobacter. The sequence continues at coordinate 1,772,923 of NZ_OY775937.1, read as the reverse complement.
CCCTGGCTGCGGGGATTGCTCATGATTTTAACAACATTCTATCTGCCATCGTGGGATATGCTCAATTGGCCAGACTGGAAACAAATAGTGAAAGCCGGGCATACAAAGACATGACAGCGGTCCTGGAATCAGCTGACCGCGCCAAAAAATTGATCCGCCAAATATTAACCTACAGCCGGCGCACAAAACAGGAACAGCAAGCGGAACACCTGTCTTTCTTGATCAAGGGGGGTATGCGGCTGCTTAAAACCTCTTTACCGGCAAATGTTGAAATGGTCACCGATATCCAGGCAAACAATGATCTGATCCTGGCCAACGCCACCCAAATCCACCAGATACTTATCAACCTGGTCACCAATTCCGCCCATGCAATCGGCGTTAACCAGGGACGCATAGAGATCCGATTGCGTAACATCGAACTTACCCAGAAAACCGTTTCCGTACCACCGTTGATGCCGGGACTCTATGTTGAATTGACGGTGACGGACACAGGCCACGGTATTAACAAATCCATTCTGGAAAGAATTTTTGATCCTTTTTTCACCACCAAGCAGCGTGGCCAGGGGACGGGCATGGGGCTTTCTGTGGTACACGGCATTGTCAAAGACCATGGCGGGCAGATCCAGGTTAAAAGCCGCCTTAACCAAGGCACTTCCTTCCATATAATCTTCCCGGTTTATACAGGGGCAGAAGTAGAGATTGATGCCCCGGCACCCATCATGGGCGGCAGCGAACGGATACTGTTCATTGATGATGAAAAAGATGTCGTTGATGTATGGGAGCGAATTCTCACGTCACTGGGATACCAGGTTACCGCATCTGAAAGCCCCAAAAAAGCCTTGGATCTGTTTCAACAATCCCCGGAAAAATTTGACGTTATCATCACGGATCTTGACATGCCGGAAATCAACGGACTTTCACTGATACGGACAGTTAAAGATATCCGGCCGGACATTCGGATCATTGTCCATTCAGGGATTAAAACCCATGAATATGAACAGGAGGCTGCAGACCTTGACATCACCCGTTTTCTTCAAAAACCGGTCTCAATCGAAAAAATGACCCAGGCCCTGCAAAAATAATCAGGCCGGAATAAAATCCGACGCAGATATCCCAAACAGTTTAAACAGGACTAACCCCATAGCCGGCATCACCAGAAGCTTCAACACCGAAGTCATCACCACCGAAGCAAAGACCAGCCTGATCTTTTCAAAGGAAAGAGAGGCCCCGATCACCAACAGCTCCATAGGCAGTGCCATTCCCTTAAGGATGCTAAGGGACCGATCCAGGATCACCCCCGGATGAAACTGAGTTTTTAAAGAAGACTTGGCAATGGCGCTGAAAATCATGGCAGGGATGGCAATGAAATATACAAGGCGATTGGCCTGGTGTAAAAAATCCTGGGATAAAAACCCGTTATGCCGGGCAAATATACCCCAAAAAACAATAATAAATATTGGAATGATGGTTGAAATAATGTCCACTAATCACTGGCCTGTTAAGTAAAAAAAGGTTAAAAATATTTGTGTTTTTTATACGCCTTTTTTCCGGGATTGCAAACAGAGCAGTCCCGGACTTTTTATTTTAATTAACAGGAATATAATTCAGCAATGGAACTGACCTTTACATCCGATTTGATTTTATTTATTTCAGGCCTTGTGGCAGGATTTGTGGACGCTATTGCCGGCGGCGGCGGACTGATCGCCCTGCCCGCACTTCTGTCTGTGGGACTGCCCCCCCAGCTTGCCCTGGGCACCAACAAATTCCAGGGCAGTTTCGGCACATTGTCGGCAACCGCCAACTTTATCCGCAAAGGCAAGGTAAAACTGTCCGACAATTTGACAGGCATGGCATTCACCTTTACCGGAGCGGCAACAGGCGCCTGGGCCATCCAGCAAATCCATGCAGACTTTATCAGACCCCTGGTGCCCTTTATGCTGCTGTTTGTCTTTTTCTATACCCTTATGGCAAAGGATCTGGGCATGGTCCAGGCAAAGGCAAGGATGGAAAAACATCTCTTTTTTCTGCTCTTCGGATTTGGATTAGGCTTTTATGACGGATTTTTCGGTCCCGGTACCGGCGCGTTCTGGACCGGGGCCCTGCTCATTTTCATGGGCATGGACATGACAAAAGCCACCGGCACCACCCGGGTCATGAATTTTGTATCAAATATCACAGCGTTGACTCTATTTATCGCGGGGGGCAATGTACTGTACACCGCAGGGCTGATTATGGCGGCCGGGCAGGTTATCGGCGCTAATATCGGCTCGGGCATGGCCATCAAACGCGGCGCGCCCTTTATCCGGCCCATTTTCCTGACCATGGTATTTTTAACCATTGCCAGATTGACGTATGTTAATTACATCTCGTGAGAAGGCTAAGATAGGTGCCAGAAAATAAAATGCAGCCGTTTTAGATGCGTTCTAACGGCTGCATTTTTAATGATCGAACTGATTTTTTTACTACTTTTTCAAACGTATTGTTACCGACGCCGCTACCTTCTAATTGCCTGCCATCATTGCGTTAACATCAGCTTCAACGTCACCAATAGGCTTGATATCAAATTTTTCAACCAGTACATTCAACACTGCCGGCGAAACAAAAGCGGGCAGCGTGGGACCTAACCGAAGTCCCTTAACACCCAGGTGCAGCAATGCCAAAAGAACAGCCACGGCTTTTTGTTCATACCAAGCGATATCAAAGGAGATCGGCAGGTCATTAATGTGATCCAATCCAAATGCATCTCGCAGTTTCATGGCAATCACAGCCAGGGAGTAAGAATCGTTGCACTGTCCTGCGTCCAGCACCCTTGGAATTCCGCCGATGTCGCCCAAATTAAGTTTATTGTACCTGTATTTTGCACACCCGGCGGTGAGGATCACAGTATCTTTTGGTAATTTTTCAGCAACTTCGGTGAAATAATGCCTGTCTTTCTGGCGGCCATCGCATCCGGCCATGACGATGAAACGTTTGATAGCACCGGATTTAATTGCGTCTACAACCTTATCTGCCAGGGCCAGCACCTGATTGTGTGCAAATCCACCAACGATTGTACCTGTTTCTATCTCTGTGGGAGGCGGGCAAGTTTTTGCAAGTTCAACAATCTTTGAAAAATCTTTGGCACCGCCATCTGTTCTGTCCGGAATATGCGTTGTGTCTGGATAGGAAACAACACCAGTCGTGAAAACCTTGTCTTGATATGTATTCTTCTTTTTAATGGGGATAATGCAGTTGGTGGTCATCAGGATGGGACCGTTAAAGGTCTCAAAATCTTCATTCTGGTGCCACCAGGAGCCGCCGTAATTGCCTTTCAGGTGGTCGTATTTTTTAAATGCAGGATAATAATTGGCAGGCAGCATTTCCCCATGGGTATACACATCAACGCCTGTACCTTTTGTCTGCACCAGCAACTCTTCCATGTCTTTCAGATCGTGGCCGGAAATCAGAATGCCGGGGTTTGTACCCACACCGAGATTGACTTCTGTTATCTCCGGGTTGCCGTAGGCCTGGGTATTGGCCTGATCCAAAGCCGCCATTGTGGTTACAGCCATTTCTCCGGCTTTCATGACCATAGCGACCATTTCATCAACACTCAGGTCCTGGGTAGTGGAGGTTAATGCCTCATAAATAAAATTCCAGATCTCATCCTTAGTGACGCCAAGAACAGCCGCATGATCAGCGTATGCGCAAATACCTTTCAGGCCGATGACCAGAAGCTCCCTGAGAGATCTGACATCTTCATTTTCAGTTGAAAGAACGCCAACGGATTCTGCTTTGGCTTGAAATTCCGAGGTATCATCCGAAAACCAGATCGCACAATCATGAAGATCTGATCCGACCTTATCTTTAACGCTATCAAACAATTCCTTTTTAACTGCCTGGGCACGAATAATCCAGGTATTAAGGTCTTCATCATTAAAATTGGCATTTGTAATCGTTGTAAACAACCCTTCGGCGATAAATTTTCCATTGGCCGTTGGGACATCCAGGCCTGCATCTTTTGCTTTTTGCGCAAGAACAGCGATCCCTTTTAAATTATAAATCAACAAATCCTGAAGATTTGCCGTGCTTCCCTTTTTCCCACAAACACCATTAATGGTACATCCCTGATTTTTAGCGGTTTCCTGACATTGAAAACAAAACATGTACAGCCCTCCTTTTTATAAATTAACTGCTAAATGATTTCTTACGTCACAGGTACAATATACGATTTAAAAAACGTAAAAACCTTGATCTGGATCAATTCACAAAGAAAAAGTATAAAAATAAAATGAACATTGGCAGAAAAACGTTGTAATGATGCATTTACTGATATCTAACACATTACAATTTAAAAATATAGGAATGCTTCAAACATTGTCGAACACTTTCCATAATGACGGATATGTCACATAATCATCATTATATTTATCAAATAATTTTTGATCATTTTTTGTTTTCAAACTGCCATTCTATTTGCTATTGCTAATCAGGCAGATTTAAGCACTTGATGATCAAGTTTTTGTTAATTTGTCCAACTTCGGCGTTGGAAACAATTTTTAATCCTCAAAATATATTGTATATTCCTCCGGTTAAAAATTGTTTCCGCCTTGAATTTAAACAAATTTCCTAAAAACTTGATGATCGAGTAAGCAGTAAATTTTTGTCATGTTGACAAAAGCAGAGGGGACCCATGCTTTTACCTGGATTGTTAACTTTTACAGCCACAAGGAGGCGATCAAATGAATGCTCTGTTGATCATGGTTCTTGCCTTTGCAGGTTATTTAATCATGTACAACCTGTACGGCAGATTTATTGGGAATAAAATATTTAAGCTTACCCAGGGGGGAACCGCCCCCAGTGTGGAGCTGGAGGACGGAATTGACTACGTTCCCACAAAAAAGGAAGTCATCTTTGGCCACCATTTTACCTCCATTGCCGGAACCGGTCCCATTGTCGGGCCGGCTGTCGCCATTATCTGGGGCTGGGTGCCGGCCCTGGTCTGGGTTTTTGTGGGCTCCATCTTCATGGGTGCGGTTCACGATTTCGGCGCATTGATTATTTCCATGCGTAACCAGGGTAAATCCATTGCCGATTACACGGCCAAATACGTGAATTCAAGGACACGTTTTTTTTTCTTTTTAATCGTTTTTCTTGAGCTGTGGATCATTATCGCCATTTTCGGCCTTGTGATTGCGGTGGTCTTTGCCATGTATCCGGCATCGGTTTTTCCGGTCTGGTGCGAGGTGGCCATTGCCCTGTATCTGGGTCACGCCATTTACAAAAAGGGCAAAAGCATTATGACCTGGTCCATTATCGCGGTTATTCTCATGTACCTCACGGTGTATATCGGGGTCTTCATTCCCATTAAAATGCCGGCTGTGGCCGGGATTCCGTCCACAGGGGTCTGGACCATCATCCTGCTGATTTACGCCTTTATCGCTTCCACCCTGCCTGTGACCACGCTGCTGCAGCCCCGGGATTTCATCAACTCCCACCAGCTGCTCATCGCCATGACCCTGCTCATCCTTGGGGTTCTTTTTTCCGCATTCGGCGGTAATCTTGAGATCGTGGCCCCGGCTGTCCAGGCCACCCCGGCCCAGGCCCCGCCCATGTGGCCCTTCCTGTTCATCACCATTGCCTGCGGTGCTATTTCAGGCTTTCATTCCCTGGTTTCATCCGGCACTTCAGCCAAACAGGTCCGGGACGAGACCGACTCCCTGTTCGTGGGCTACGGTTCCATGCTCATGGAAGGCGCCCTGGCCACTCTGGTTATCATTGCCGTGTCTGCCGGTATCGGCATGGGCTATGTGACCAAATCCGGCGAAACCCTGGTGGGCGTTGCTGCCTGGACCACCCATTACTCTTCGTGGGCGGCCGCGGCCGGCCTGGGCTCCAAAGTGGGGGCCTTTGTGAACGGTTCTGCCAATATGATTGCCTCCACCGGCCTTCCCAATGCCGTTGCGGTTGTGGTCATGGGGGTGTTCGTGGCATCCTTTGCCGGTACCACCCTGGATACGGCCACCCGGATCCAGCGTTACATCGTTGCTGAGCTGTTTACCACATTTAAGATAAACTTTTTGACCGGTAAATACATTGCCACATTTATCGCCGTGGGTACGGCCCTTGCCCTGGCTTTTGCCACTGGCGCCGGCGGCAAAGGAGCATTAATGCTGTGGCCACTGTTCGGCGCAGTGAACCAGACCCTGGCAGGACTTGCCCTGATCATCATTACGGTCTATCTGAAAACCAAAGGCGGGATAAAGTGGATCATCTCCGGCATCCCGGCCGTTCTTATGATGTTCATGACCATCTGGGCTCTGGTGCTCAACCAGACCAAGTTCGGTACCCAGCACAACGCTCTGCTCCAGGTCGTTAACGCCATCATCCTGGTTATTGCGGTATGGATTGTGGTGGAGGGGACCATCAAATTCTTCTCCGTCTCATATGACAAAAGTTCTTCTCTATCTCATATGACGGAAAGCTGATCTTTAACCGGCAGGGGCCCCTTACAGGCCCCTGCCGCTTTTTGAATGGAAGGTTGACAGATTGCTTATGACCCAGCGTCTAAAAAAATACTATTTGATTCTGCTGATTCCAGCCCTTGTCCTTTTTGGCGCTCTGAGCGCCACCCAGGCCCTGGAAATGACAGTGCCGGGGCAGTTTAAGGTATCAGGCTCTATTCAGTCGGCCATCTTTATCCTAGCTTCGGTCACCGCCATTGCAGGCCCGCTTCTGGTGCGCACCCTGTTTGCCCATTCTCTCCGGGGTCAGAAAACCGTTGGAAAAGAGGCGTTCATGGTATTCCAACAGCGTATCCTAAATCTGGGGCTTGCCACGCCTTACCTGGCTTTCATGGCGGTTCTGTGTGAATTTCCAAAGCTGTTTTCAGCCGGCATCGCACTCATGGCGCTGTATGCGGCTTATTATTATTTTCCGTCTGAAAAACGAATCCAATTTGACTGCCGTATTTTCAGGGTGACCCCATGAAAAAGGATCTGAAAATTCCGACGCTGATCCAGCGCGTAAGACAGGGGTTGATCCGGCTATGGGAGTCTGCGGACGAAGTGGCCAGGAACAAGGCCGTCACCAGCATTGAAGCCGAGCTTGAGGAGCTGGAGTATATTTTTGCCCTCTTGGTTCAGGGCGCTTTTGTGGGAATGCCCTCCCCGCCGGTGCAGATCAGCATGGATCTTCTGCCCCATATGGAAGCCGACTTAACCCTTCTGCTTGAAAGGATGAACACGTCAAACGAACCCATTTCAAGGCTTTTTTCCGTGTTTGATGTTTCGTAAAAACAATGACTGTTAAAATACTTTTTTTTCTTGGAAAGGGCGGGACCGGAAAATCAACGGCCTCGGCCCTGGTGTCGCTGGTACTCATGCAAAAGGGTAAAAAGGTCCTTCTGGCCTCCTTTGACGACGCCCATAACCAGGGGGATATTTTCCAGGAAACGTTTACGGACAAGGCCTGTACCATGGGGCCCTGCCTTGAAGTTTTGCAGGTTGACCGGGACAAGGAGATCCAGGCCTATCTTTCCAAAACCGCCGACCGGGTCAAGGCCAGTTATACCTATCTGACCGCCTTTAACCTGGACAACTATTTTGATATTCTTAAATTTTCTCCGGGTATGGAGGAATATGCTCTGGTTACGGCGTTCATGGGGCTTTGGGGCCGTTACAACACCTATGATTATCTGGTGATCGATATGCCGCCCACAGCGTTGTCCATGCGGTTTTTTAACCTGCCCGCGCTCTCTTTGACCTGGGTGGAGCATCTTGAAAAGCTTCGCAAAGAGATTAATGACCGCAAAGAGATTGTCTCCCGAATCAAGTTTGCGGGCAAAGCGTTTGAACGGGACCGGATTTTAAAACGGATCCATGAGATCAAGGCCGATTATCTTCACCTGAACACGATTTTCAACGATCCGGCCCAGGCTTCTTTTTACGCGGTGGTGAATGAGGACCGACTCTCTGTGGCGGAAACCGGTCGAATCATTGAACAGTTGGCGGGGCTGTCCATCTCCTTAAAAGCCGTGATCTGCAACAACCGGGGCACTACCACGGGAACGGGCGACCAACCCTTTGAAGGCCACTTCCCCTCCCTTCCAGTGGAAAAAATACCCTTTTCAGAATCACCGCTTATCGGCATGGATGCCCTTGAGGCCCATATCCGGGCCCATGACCTTCGCTTTGACCGGTTGGTTTAAACCAGATGGGCCGCATCTGTCTTCCATGAACTTTAGGAACGGGTCTTAAATAACTTGCCCATTTTGCTACATCCGGGAGCGCGGGCGTCCCGCCCGCAGTAAAGATGCAGGCGGGACGCCCGCGCTCCCAGGTTAAATTAGTTCGGACCCGTTCCGTAATGAATAATTCCTTTAAAAATTCTTGATGAATTGATCTGCTTCCTGAATGGATGCTCCCATGTCCCGGATCAGGCTGTCCACATCTCCTTCTATGGAGACCACCTCCTGGCCTAAAGCACCCACAGCCTTGGCATTCAGATTATGCTTAAGGTAAAGCACATAATCATTGAGTTTGGATAGGACCGGATCCATGGCTTTTTTGGACCTGTCCATGGCTTTTTTAAGCTTTTTATATCTGATTTTGGCATCCGCAAGGGATTGACGGCTTGCTGATTTTAACTTTGTGTCCCTGATCTCATTGATTTCCACTTCCCATTCGGCAAACAGATCAGTGGCAAGGGTTTGTACTTGACCCATGCGCTTCCTTATTGTTTCGGCCCGGTCCTCGCAGTCCTCATAAGCAGCTTTTAAACGGTCATAAAAGGCCTCAAGTTCCCCTCCGTCCAGGTTGTAAAGCTCCCTGATTCTTGTCAGGGCATCTTTAAACTCTTCCTGGGCTTTGGTCTGATCGTTTTTAACATCCTCTACCCGGTCCTTGAGCAGGTGGCGTTTTTCTTTGCCTACTTTTTCCATGGCCGCATAATAGGCTGGGGCACAGCCTGTCATGGGCATGATCAGGGCAAAAATAAAGAACAGAGCAAGTCCCATGCATACAGTTCTTTTTTTGATCATTATTGTCTGGATATTTGCTATAAGGAACGCTCAAATAAGGGAATCCGGACGGCCACCTACTTTCCCTCACTCGTGATCGGTGAAAAATCAGTGGCCACAAGTGAGAAGTAGGTGGCCATTCAAGGCGCAATACCGGAACCATAAGTCTAACACGGGCAAACCACAACTCATGTGTTCGATATCATTTTTTTGTGACAGAAACTGAGAAGTGAGCACCTAAGGGGAATAAGATCTGAGATTTAGCGAACATAAGATGACAGCTCAGTAGTGCCGTCTTTATTGCGGTCATGATTTGTTGATATACGGGGAATGGAGTTTGGCGGACAGTAAATTTTGATAGAAGAAGAGGGAGTCTTTCAAGTTTATTCCAGTTGTACACCATATTTTGTTAATATGTCTTGAGGGGTGATCGTTTCTGGTGTGCCGGTTGGCCGGAGTACATTCCTGCCACATAGAATGAAAACTTCATACGCATCAAATATTGCATACCGATCCTTATCAAATATAATCAGCTTGTTTCCATTTTCTTCTTTAACTTTTTGTCTGAACTTCCTGATTCCGGTGTCTTGACCTTTTTTCTCCAATTTATCCTGTTGGTCTATCCAATCCCTGAAAGCCGTTGTCAGTGCCATGACAAAAATGGTGAGATACACATGAACGATAAAACCGGATTTCGTATTTATAGGTGGCCTTTCTATGAACCAGGCCTGCTTGGCCTCTCTAAATAAGGCGTTTTCAATTTCACTGCGGGCGTCGTATGCGTCATAAACCACCAAGGGCTTGTCAACAGGTCCATTTGTAAAAATAATCAGGGTTTTGGAACCGGGATTATTAGCCTTAAAAGGATCATCCTTAACCACAACAGCATTGATGGGATTGGCGACAAAGCCTTTGGAGTTTTGATGGCTGCCGCTGCCCTGTGGTCCGTAGAATTCTGCTGACGTTAACCCTTCCAGACCTTCAACATCCCAATGATCTGTAACCGTTGTCTTGTTTTTACCGGCACCCACAGTGCGTATTTCGTCTTTAATTTCCGAATGGCCTGTACCAATTAAAGACAGGGCATCGTCATAAACATTCAAACTGGATTTAGCAGGAATAAAAAAGGTGATGGTTTTACTGTTGAGCCACCATAAAAAAATGCCGTCCGTGAACCCACGGTCAATGGCAAGGGAAGTGATTTTGGCATGTTCCCCCAGATTGTCAATTGCCTGCTGAACCACTTCCTGAGCAAAAGTTATGTCATGAACCTCAATTGTAGCAAAACGCATGGCTAAAGGAAGGCGGCTGTTTGGATCCCAAACCACCCATATTTTAAATCCTCAACTTTCGGTGATTAAAAACGACAGCAAATAAAAATATAACAAATTGAATTTATTATTTAAATTGACGAATCTCACTTTATATGATACGCTTTATTTACCACTAAACAAACATTTCAGACAAAGGAAATTCGTCAAAATGAATACTACACTTACCGGCGTACAAAATCAAATAACAAATTCAGAACAGATTGGCGTACTCAGTGATTACTTTGCAAAATTCAAAATCGGTACGTTATTGAATCGATCAGGAATCGTTAAAACAAAAGGAGCATCACCGCTTGCCATTTTCACAGCCTTATTTAACCTGGCATTTCACAACGAAAATTTATACCAGGGCATTGTGAAAAACAAAAAAGTTGAGGTCGATAAGGACGCTGCTTACAATTTTCTGAACTCTCCGACATATAACTGGCGGCGGTTTACCCTTCATCTTTGCCGCCGGATTTATTTTATCATTAGAAAGCTTCTTGATGATTCTTCCGAAGAAGTTCTTATTTTTGACGATTCTACCTATAGCAGAAACCGTTCTAAAAAAGTCGAGCTTTTATCCCGGGTGTTTGATCATACAGATATGAAGTACATCAAAGGATTCCGGATGCTGACCCTTGGCTGGTCTGACGGTAACAGTTTTCTTGGACTTGATTTTGCCCTTTTATCATCTGCAGACAAAAAGAATCGATACAATGAAATCAATCCTGATATTGATAAAAGGACCTGCGGATATCATCGCCGCCAGGAAGCGGTTACAAAAACCACAGCCCATCTCGTACCGATGGTAAAAAGAGCCCTTGATATGGGTGTCCGGGCTAAGTATGTTTTAATGGACAGTTGGTTTTCGATGCCATCAGCAATAGCAGATTTGCGGGAACACATACACGTCATATGCATGCTGAAAGATCATCCAAAATGGCTTTATGAATATCAAGGCAAAAAGCTTAGGCTGTCCGAACTCTATGGAAAATTGAAGAAAAAACGAGGACGGGCAAAAATCAAGGCCCAAGCCATTGTTACTCTTTCCAACGGCAAGCAGGCAAAAATTATTTTTGTTTCCTGTGATAAAAAACGAGGCTGGCTTGCACTCCTGTCGACAGATCTGTCCCTCCCTAATGAAGAAGTCATTCGGCTGTACGGCAAACGCTGGGATATTGAAGTCTTTTTCAAAATGTGCAAGCAACACCTGAAATTGGCAAAAGAAATACAAATTAGGAACTACGATGGCCTGATCGCTCATACATCTCTTGTCATTGCCAGATACAACATGCTCAGCCTTTATCAGCGGCAATGTATGGATCAAAGGTCATTCGGGGAACTCTTCAGGGCCTGTAATGATGAGATGACCAATCTTTCTTTTATGGTCTCTTTGGAGCGGATCATGCGCTTAGCTCTGGTAAATATTCGGCGACTATTTGATTTTACCGAGCATATGGTACAGGAGATGCTTGATCTGGTGATGGGTCAAGCTCTCAAGTATTTCGGTTTTTCAAGTGAGATTGAGGAATTATCGGGGGTGCAAATTTACTCCTCCGAAAGTTGAGTTAAATCCAAAAACAGTTTCCAGAACTTTTCGAATGCGCTTTTTACGAAGTTTGAGTTCGGGCGGTTTTTCTTTGGTTACTTTACCACAGCCGTTACATTTTTCTGTTGATTCAATCTCGGAAGCATCAAGCAGAGCATGAATTTTTTTTGGAAAAAACTTATGTGCCGCTAAAATCGATATTCCCCTGTTAAACATTTTTTCCAGGGTTGGTGCAACAATTGATGCCATTGTATTTTTTATGAAATCACAAGATACCGGGTAAATATTCGGGTTAGTAATTTTTAGGTTGATTTGAGTAAAGCCTTAAAATTCTGGTCCAAAGGATAAACCCAAACGTCTTTGATTGGAACAATCACTGTCCCTTTCTTTGGGTTAGCACCTAATTTACCACGCCCTTTAGTTTCTCCAACAATTTGCCAATTTGCGGCTTTATAACAGGTTCCTGCGAAACGATCTTTTTGAACAAACGTCTCAAGCATTACAGGCCGGATGTTATATTTGTTGTGCCAATCATTCGGGAGTCGGTGTGTTATCAACGAAAGAATTTTGGATGCTAAATTTTTCGATTGAATCCACGGCAAAATAAGGAACCTGGCATTATTCACAATCAAATGCAAATTTGCCTTTCTTTGATCATGAGTCCATCCAATAAACTGATCTCTTGGTGCGGTTTGCCAAGCCGCTGCACCAAACCCTGCCAGGGCAACGATTTGTTCGCCGGCAGTGATGAAATATCGAAGTTGGGCACCCGGCAAAGGCTTATGCCCAAGATAATGATATCTTTCGATGTATTCATTCCACAAAGCAGATGTCGCTTTGCTAACGATCTGCGAATTAAGTTCCGGCAAACGGTGAACCGGACATACAACCCGGCGTTGGGGATCAGTAGCTGAAGTTAATTTAATGCGTCTATCAGGCCTTTTTTTCCGAGTAGATGGCGGCAGGCATATGACTCCATCCTTTTCCATCTTCAGCATCGCAACACGGCACGACATATCTTTGGTTTTCCCGTCGGGTTTAAACCATTGGAGAATCCGGCAGACCTCTATTGAAAGTCGTGTTCGGTTGAACTGGGGGTTATTTTTTATGAGAGCCCTGATTTGTGTTATTTCTGTTGGGGTAAAATCCCGGCCACAGTATCGGATCATGATGTATCTATCGGTTTTGACAATTTATCCAGGCGGGCCTCATCCATTTCCCAGGGAAGAAAATGTGATAATTCTTCAGGTGCTTTCCCATGGTTTACAGCGCAGGCGTTAAGGTATGAATTTAACCAGTGGTGACAGTTTAGTCCCCATAAATCCAAGGTTTTAAAAAGTGAAAACATCATCGCTGCCAGTTGGGCGCTCCATACACTTCCTGAACCATAAAAATTTTTACGACCTGTTACAGGATTCCGAATGGCATTTTCACCTTTATTATTATCCATGGGGACTTCCGGGTGTTCGACAAATACACTCAATCCCTCCCAATGGTTTTTCAGGCTTTTCAAAATTTTGTATTTAGCATTGGATAACACCGTCAAACTTGATTCATCGGGATTGTGTGATTCTATAAATGCATCTCGGTCCTGCGTCATTTCGTTCATTTTTTCAATCAAAGATTTGTGTTGCTTTTTGAATGACTCCGACTGCCATTCCACAGGAAATGCTTTATTAAAGGATGCACAACGCAGATTGTTTATATGATACAGCTCTCCGATTTTTTCAATCCAGCTAAATGTCCATTCTTCCAGTTCCGGATACTTCCTGGCAGCATCCAGAAAATCACGTCGGACGTGTGCCCAACAAAAGGCCAAAATAATGAAAGGCATTTTGTTAGCCAATGCTTTATAAGCGCTATACCGGTCGCAGATAACAATGATTTTACTTTTCCGGGTATTTTCAAAATAGGATATCGGAACATCTGCACCTCGTCCTTGCGCAATCATGAAATACACAACGGATTCAGAACGACTGACCCATAACCACCATTTATTGCCGATTTTACCTATAATTTCTTCAAAGACCTTCCAGATGCTTTCATCTTGATGGAATCTGTCTTCGGTCATTTGCTGAAGGTAAAGCCTGTTGTAGATGGGTTGAAATAATTCTTTAAGATTTTTCAAACCACCTGAAATTGTACCGGCCGAAATGGGTAAACCAAGCTCCCCATACTGATTTAAGAGACGATTGGTCGGCTGGCAATAATGAAATTTGTTCAACAAAACATCTGTCCAGATTGAAATGCCGTATGGGCTTTTGGGCATCAGTTTTGGAGGTATCGGCGCAGTAAGAGCTTGAGGCACTCCTTTACATGAGCATATTTTTGTCCCTGTTTGGCGGACAATTCTCCTTGTGTAGGCTTTGACTTCAACCTCAATAATTTGGGTTTCAGGCCCCGTATTCTCATCAAGTGCGTAGGGCAACCCGCAACAAGGACATACTGGATTTTCCGGAAAACAAGCTTTCTCATCTACGACGGGAAGGTCAGGACGCTCTGTCAGGCCGTGACCTTCACTTCCAGGTTGTTGGCCACGAGGCCTTTTGTCCTTATTTGCTTTTGGATTGGCTTTTTCTGTTTTTGACGTTTTCTTTTCACTTTTTTTTCCAAATAGCCGGTTTTTTAGATCCCGGATTTGGCCATCTTTTTCTTTTATCTCCTGCTTGAGCCTCTCTTCTCGCAAAAGAGCTTTTTGGTGCATGGATTTCCAATAACCCACCTGGTTTTTTAATTCCAGATATTCTCCCTCTGGGATTGAAATATATGGCTGTGAGTCGGTTGGTTGATCAATAACCCGACCATCAATTTGATGGATGCACGCTGTGGATAAATTTTGACAAGAAAACACCATACTTCTTCTTGTATCAATATTTTATGTCCGTGTCCCGTTTTTTTTTGAGGTGGGAGAAAAAATAATTACTAACCCGAATATTTACGATACCGGTCCTCGGATTGGAATGGGCGCTTTTTCATCGCAAGAGGATTTTTTCTTACCCCTATTGCAAGTCCCTTCTTTTATCTCCCTGCCGTTAAAGCCGACAAGACGCATTAAGGCCTGACTTCGAAGAATAACAGAGTCTGTGTGCCAAAAAAAATGAAGGCCAGCCACAATACGCATCATATAAATAAAAATGATACGCATGAATGGGACCGGACTGTTTCTTTGTTTTGATTTTGGTTCAAGTTCCATGAGCAGGTTGGTAAATTCGAAATGATCAAGAAAATAAAAAAACTCATCGAATAATCCAGCTTCCCCAAGGCCATATACTTCAGGGATATCTTTACCTTCGGCAAGATCTTTGGCGATGCCTGTTTGGTCCCTGTTTGCTGTATGCCAGGTCAAGCGGTCTACTATATTTTTTGATGCATTTTGGGCTAAACTCATAGGGTTATGGGTTAGCAGAAAAACACAGGGAAGGCAAATATGATAAGATTATAACTATCTGAAATAACAATAAATACTTGTCTCCACATCGTGATTTTGGTCCATTTTTAACATTGGGCGTGAGAGGGGGTATACACCACCTTTTGAATGTCGTTTAAATGGCCAGTGAAGGCTTCTTGCAGGGGATTTTGAAGGGTTCTCAAAAAAGCGGTCGGCCCCGCCAATTTTTTGTTTCCTTGAAAAAAATCACTTTTTTTAAAAAAAAATAAAGCAACCGCTAGCGTGATCAGCTATCTTTTCATTAATCGAAGGAATGAGTCCGAAATAAACCTATGAGCGCGGGCATCTCGCCCGCATCTTTCCAATACTTGCAGACCTGCGGGCGGGACGCCCGCGCGCTAGGATATAGCAAAGTGGGCAAGCTATTTAAGACCCGTTCCTAAAATGCGTGGATTATGGATAGATCAGACCGATTGGTAATGGCAACTCCGGCCTTGATTTTGAGAAAAACCGTCTTCCTTATAGCAAATATCCAGATTATTGTATTCTCCCTTGCAAAATTAAATTTCTTCGTTCGCTTTAGCGATGAACTTCTTTTCTATGACCCATTTTTACAACCCATATTGTTAACTCTTGGTCATGTTCTGTCAATAAATTAAGATGTCCCCGGATTACATTGCCTTTTGACCCCCGGCCCGGAATGGGATAGGATGGGCTGCCATGAAAGAAAAAATCAAAATTATAGAACAGGGACAAGGCTGGATCTGCGCGGAAAAGCCCGGGGGCATGAGTGTCCATAACGATCCGGGCATGGATATGATATCCGGACTCCAAAAAAAACTGGGTCCCGGTAGCACGGAAATACTCCAGCCCGTGCACCGCCTGGATAAGGAGACCTCGGGACTCCTCCTTGTGGCCACGACCCGGTACACCCTGGCCGGACTTTCGGATCTTTTTGCAGGGGGGAAGGTGACAAAACGCTATAAAGCTCTGGTCCACGGCCATTTTGACCATCCCGACCAGGCTCGGGGCACCTGGGATACCCCCCTGACCAAATCCGCCGGCGGCAGAGCCGATCCCCGGGGCCAGGGAAAACGAATCAAAGCCCTGACCCGCTATAGGGTCCTGGACCAATCCCTCCATTATACCCTTCTGGACATTGAATTGTTCACCGGCCGCAAGCACCAAATCCGACGCCACGCCAAACTGGCAGGGCATCCGGTCGTGGGCGATCCCCGGTACGGTTCCCCCAGAGCCCTTGAATTCTTAAAAACCCAAAAGCAGTTCGACGCCATGGGCCTGCACGCCGGTTTCCTTAAGTTCAGGGACAAGGGCAGGACCGTCACCCTGGAGCTGCCGGATCTGCCCCCGGAAGTTGCACGACTGTTTGAAGAGGACAAAGAATAATGTTTCCGCTTAGCTTCAGCGGATGCTTATAAGCTAAAAGATGGTTTAAGCTGCATTTGAGCCAAAAACTTGTACCTCTTTTTCAAGACGATCTGCCAGCAAATCCTCAGTTACTTCAAGATCAAATCGGGTTTGGAGATTTAACCAAAATTGCGGTGCTATTCCAAAAAATCGACCTAAACGCAATGCTGTATCAGCTGAAATCGAACGCTTTCCATGAACAATTTCGTTAATCCTTCTTGGCAGTACGCTTATGGCTTTGGCCCGCTTATATTTCCCTCTGTCAACGCTTAAGCCACTGCATTACTGCAATTACCGCATGGCTCGAGGCTGATGTGATTTGCTAAACCTTCAGCATAAGACTCTTTCATTCTTTATCCTTTACCGGTTTTAATCGGCGCTTTCGGTCTGTCTCCTATTTATGCCACCATGCTTATGCCAGAAAAGCAGCAAAGGCCCCCACATTCCTCTTTTTTTCCCCACAGTTTTCTTCTTTCTTCATCACATTTAGGCGGTACCCTAATACAAAAAAGGGATT
Organism: uncultured Desulfobacter sp.; assembly: GCF_963675255.1. Taxonomy (GTDB): domain Bacteria; phylum Desulfobacterota; class Desulfobacteria; order Desulfobacterales; family Desulfobacteraceae; genus Desulfobacter. Next base: position 1,755,730 of record NZ_OY775937.1, on the reverse strand, counting down.
TCCCTTTTACGACTAAAGTGCACTTATGACTTGAAACAACAAGGAAATATTACACTAAAACAAAGGAGATGAAAAAGTTTTAAATTTTTAATGTTAATCAAAACAAATGGAAATTTTTAAAGGAAAATTATTTATGTTAAGCAAATTAAAAATGGGAAAAAAAATTATAATTTGGGGGTTGTTGTCACTATCATTTATCTTCACGGCGGCACCTGTGTCTGCATATATGGCAGATTGGGGACTTGATATAGATGGTTCCGGAGGTGACTATGGGATTACCACCATTGCAGAGTATTTAGACCTTACAGGTTTCACAACCATTTACGAAGATAATACGAACGATACTTTCACTGAGACTGGTATGTTTTATGTTAACAGTTATGATACTGACGGATTTTTTGACACAACAGGTGCTGCTCTAACCGCAGAATTTTTTACAAGCGGTTCAATGTTAACAGATGAAGACTTTGTATTTGATGAAACAGAGGGTGCTCTGATAATTTCCAGTTACCTGAGCGATGAAATAATTGGAGTTTTCGACCTGGTTTCAGGTGAAGGAAGCTTCGAGGACAATAACGGTTGGATTTCAATTGATTTTGTAGCAAGTGAATTAGCTGAAGGTTATTGGTTCGATTCAGATGGAAATGACCTTTCCGCTTGGACATTAGAGGAGGATTCATTTGTACTTACCTTCGCGATTACAACCGTGAACGCATCTCTTTCGGATGATAGTGTGGAGGGTGTCTTAACTGTTTCAAATAATGGTCAATTTCGTTTGGACGCCGTAGTAGTACCAGAACCTGCTACAATGCTTCTGTTCGGGGCTGGTTTGCTTTGTATTGCCGGGGGCATCAGGAAAGAGAGGATACAGATCTCTAACCATTAATTTATAAAGTAGAGCCTTATGCTCTACCTTATGTATAGTTGAAAACCCCGTCTTTTTAGACGGGGTTTTCAATGTTTGTGATAATCGGGGGGGTCGTGGAGGAGTTTCGTGGATATGAGGGCGTGGCTGAGTTGATCACCATAGGTAAGGTTGATCATGAGGTATTACGTAAGCGTTCTATAATACCCATCTTCCATCGGTTCGCAAGCCGTGCGATAGTGGACCATCTTTCAACGAACAGACAAAGAAGGCTCTACCCTCTGAATTCCCCTTTCAGTTCGCAATCAGTATAGCCTTTATATGTGATCCGTCCCAAAATCATAGGATTGAAGATTTTCCAGGGCAATCCGGTTAATGGGGGGGTGCTTGTGTTTTCGAAGTTCAGATCTCATGGCCTGCCGCCTCAATCGGCGTTCCCGCACAGACTGTCCGGTTTCAAGGATGTGCTTTTTGATGTATTTTATACTGTCCTTGTCCATACCTCCTCCGTAGATCATTGGATTTTACTCAACCAAGCCGGACCGACCGTAAAAAACCAATCCAATTGAAAAGAAATTGAGCGCTTGATTATAAGATGGATTACCTATGTGATGATTAGATATAGTATGTTATCAACCATCTGTAATCCCAGCGTTATTTTGCAGTCAATTAAAAGATTGGCACAAAGTGGCCAAAGTTATGAGCAACCCCCCAATTGAATCGTTTAAATTGAATGTTAACAGCAAAAAATGTGGAAAATTCCAGGAAAATATGTTGAAAAATAGAGAATTTTATGATCACCGGTTTATGTACTAGAATATCAACTTCCTCATCCTTTGCCCTTCTAATTCCAGCCCATAAAATCGGCCACTTCTGCTGTCCACTGTGACCCATTAAATAGGGGGCAAACCCGTTTTTATCAATTGTTTTGTCCTCGGTCTGCCGGCTTTCCCCGGAAAAGTACGCCTGCCAAGCATTATAATGATTTCATCCTGAAATGGTTTGACTCTCAAAACAAAATTTTCAATATAATGCAAACTGTTAACCGGCATGATAGACCACTTTCTTTTGAGATTATCCAGCTGCTAAATATTTTGTCTGCTTTGAAAGGCCGGAAATCATTATTTTTAAAATTAATCGGCATCCTTCATATGACCCCAAAAGGACTTTACACTTTTTGAATGGAGGTTCCCGAAAAATGGGAGTCGGCATCTGGAAAGTGTAAAGCGGGAAATTAAGGATGCCAATTAATCGTATTTTTTATTTCCAGGATAGGGTTCCCAAATTCAAACTTTTGCCACCAAGCAGCACAAAGGAGATGAATATTATCACTCTCCCAGCCGCGTATGTTTATGATACTCATTGATGGTTGTTTTTTACATCACGATTGCCCGATCCAGGGCATTCCTTGTTCCTGAATCAAGGATCTGATATATCTGCGCCGAAGAATGACCATGGCGGAGATAAAATTAATTGACGGACAAAACTAAAGAACAACCGGTTGTTTCGGTCATGCCGGATCAGGCGTTGGTGCTTGAATGGGAAATGGTAAAATACAAGGTCTCTCCAGACCAGGTACTGTGCTTGCAGGAAATAGCCCAAACTGCTGAAAACCGAAAAGACGACTGGCTGTACGACCTGGGGTTCAAGCAATTCCCCTTGAATTTGTCAGCCTCCCTGGACTATTTCCTACGATTTTCCCGCTGTTTTGTCCAGGCGCTGTTAAAAACGCCCGAACTTGAAACTCTAAGGCAGGACGCTATCATCAGCATCCCGCCGAGGCTTATCAGCGATTTTATTTCAGCCTGTCCCATGATGGCCGGGGCCGAATATGTAACCGCCGGCATGCTCGAAGGGTTGTGGCAGGGGTTTAATGGGGCGTTTTCCCGTGCCATCACAGCGTTCAAGGGCCGGGTCAGCGACTATTTCCGGGAGAAAAACCCAGATCTTCATCCGGCGGGCCGGGTGTTTTTCCATCTGGTGGAGGCTAAAAATTCGAATTTGCCCTTTGCCTTTATGGCCACCTATTCCGCAGGCATGGGGGCCAACGGGAAACCCAAACACCTGCCCCTGAAACATGCCATTGAAACCCATGACGATGATGACCTTCTAACCCTTTTATCCACGGTGTACAAGGCGGCAGAAAAAAGCCGGATCGTGGCGGATCTCATTGAATCCGGCGAGTTGTTCCATCCCCTGGCCTGGGATGGGGATGAGGCGTTTCGCTTTCTCAAGGAGATCCCGGATTACGAGGCCTGCGGCGTGCTCTGCCGGATTCCGGACTGGTGGAAACAAACCGCTTCCACTCCCCAAGTGACCATCTCCATGGGGGATAACAAGCCGACCATGGCCGGGCTGGATGCGCTGCTTGATTTCAACGTCAGTGTGGCATTGGGCGATATAGCGTTATCCAGGCAGGAGATTGAAACCATGCTGGAAGAGAGCCAGGGCCTGGCATTTATCAAAAACAAATGGGTTGCCGTGGACCCGGAAAAACTGAAACAGGCCCTGAAGGCCTGCGACCGGATTGAGGATCTGGTCGCCTCGGGCATGACCCTGGGAACAGCCATGCGGACCCGGCTGGAGCCGGAAAAAATGCTTGGCCGAGGCAATACCGGCCAGGTGGATATCAATGTATCCAGCGGAACATGGCTAACGTCCGTACTGGAAAAGATGACCCACCCGGAACAGGTTGAGCCGGTGGTACCGGGCAAAGGCTTCAAGGCAAAATTGCGGCCCTACCAGTCAAAGGGCGTAGACTGGCTGAACTTTTTGGCGTCCTACGGATTCGGGGCCTGCCTGGCCGATGATATGGGCCTGGGAAAAACCGTCCAGATCCTGGCATGGCTGAGCACGTTTCCGCCAAACCGCAAACGCCCCGCAAGTCTTCTGGTGGTACCAGCGTCTCTGATTTCAAACTGGCAGTCGGAAATCAACCGATTTCTGCCCGGCCTTAAAACCTGTGTGGCCCATCCCGGTTTTACCCCTTCGAATTCACAGCCCGGCAAGACAGAGAAGAACAAGGCATTCAAATTGACCAAAGCCCAGCTCAACCGCCTGGATCTGGTCATCACCAGCTACACCCTGGTGAAAAAATACGCCTGGCTTGCCAAATATTCCTGGCACAGTCTGATTCTGGACGAAGCCCAGGCCATTAAAAATCCCGCCACCCTGCAAACCCGTGCCGTCAAAGCCCTGCCTGCGGCCCACCGGATCGTCATGACCGGCACCCCTGTGGAAAACCGGCTATCAGACCTGTGGTCCTTGTTTGATTTTTTAAATCCCGGGCTTTTGGGCAATAAAACAGAATTTTCAGGTTTTGCCAAAACCCTGAAAGACAATCCCAAGGGGTATGCCAGGCTGCGGCAGATGATCTCTCCCTATATCCTGCGCCGCCTGAAAACCGATAAAACCGTAATCAAAGACCTGCCGGACAAGGTGGAGATGAAGGTATTTGCCGATTTAAGCCCCAAACAGGTGGTGTTGTACAAAAAATCGGTCAAGGATTTAAAGCAGGCCATTGAAACATCCGAGGGCATCCAGCGAAAAGGGCTGGTGCTCTCCTTTCTTCTACGGTTCAAACAATTGTGCAACCACCCGGACCAAATCACAGGGTCCGGGGACTTCAAGGCCGCCCACAGCGGTAAATTCATGCGCCTTGGCAGCATCTGTGAAACCGTTTATGAAAAACGTGAACGAGTTCTCGTGTTTACCCAATTCAAGGAGATGACAGAACCTTTACGGGCCTTTCTTGAAACCATCTTCCATCACCCGGGACTCGTGCTCCATGGATCTGTGCCTGTTGCAAAACGCAAAAAACTGATACAAACGTTCCAGGACAATGCCTATTGCCCTTTTATGGTGCTCTCTTTAAAAGCCGGGGGCGTGGGCCTGAACCTGACCCGGGCCAGTCATGTGGTCCATTTTGACAGATGGTGGAACCCGGCCGTGGAAAATCAGGCCACGGACAGGGCGTTTCGCATCGGGCAGACAAAAAAAGTCCTGGTGCATAAATTTGTCACCCGGGGCACCATTGAGGAAAAGATTGATTTGATGATCAGTGAAAAACAAACCCTGGCCGACCAGGTGGTCACCTCGTCCGCCCAGGGACTGATCACGGAAATGGATGATAAATACCTGCTGGACCTGTTCCGGCTCACCCTGCCGGAATAACACAGCAGCTAACGTTTTAGCGGTAGAAGGAATCTAATAATGCATTACGGGTATCCCAAATACGTGACCGTGGCAGAAAAACGGGCAAAGGCTGAAAAAAAACTTGCGGCCTTAAAAAAGAAAAACCCCGGTATTCAGCCCGTGGTCATTGAGGGCCAGACCCTTACAAAAACATGGTGGGGCAAAGCCTGGAACAAAAACCTGGAACGGTACGCCGATTATGCTAACCGGATCGGCCGGGGCCGCAGCTATGTCCGGCACAAAGCAGTTCTGGATCTTCAGATTCAACCGGGCAAGGTCTCAGGCCTGGTCATGGGAGGCGAGCCCTCCCCCTACCGGGTCACAGTCACCATCAACCCCATTCCCCAAAAACAATGGCAGCGCATCAAAGATCAGTGCAAGGGGAAAATGGAAAGCATCAAACAACTGATGGCGGGCAAGTTTCCCAAGGCACTTGAAGATCTGTTTACCCAGAAAGAAAAAGGTCTTTTCCCCTCTCCCAAAGAGATTGAACTCGATTGCTCCTGCCCGGACAGGGCAGTTATGTGCAAACATGTGGCAGCCGTACTGTATGGGATCGGTGCCCGTCTAGACCAGGACCCGGGCCTGTTCTTCGTGTTGAGAAAGGCAAAGGTCAATGAGTTGATCTCCGAAACCGTCAAAGAGACAAAGAAGGATCTTTTGAGCCGGTCTGAGAAGAAATCCTCAAGAGTCATTGATGAAGAAAGCCCGAACCTCTCAGATATGTTCGGCATCGACCTTGATATGGACGGATCAGCATCCTTACCGCTGGCCGTGCCTGAATCACCCGGTAAAGCAGCCCCCAAATCCGGGAAACCAAGGACTGGGAAGTCAAAACCGAAAAGACCAAAGGCCCCAAGGGCCGAAAAAAATTCCCCCCGGTCCGCCGGCACCGGCAAGAAAACCGCTTCCCCAAAAATCAAAGATGCCGCCGGCATTGAAACCCTGTTCAGGCGAAGGACAAAACGCCACACAACCGCGGCCGAAGTCATTGAAAAATCGGACATGGCGCCGCAAAAGGTCAGAAATATCCTGTCCGGCCTTATAAGAAAGGGCAAACTGGAACGGGTATCAAGGGGTGTTTACAAATGGGTGAAGCCGGAACCGCGTTAGGCATCGGTCCGGTTCAAATCCGAGGGTCCGGCCATTTGAAACGACCGGACATTGGCGTAAAAAAGGAGTCTTGCTTGTCACGAAAAAAACTGAAAGAAGCGGTTAAACAAAAACTTGAATCGCCCGGTTGGCATAAAATCCTGCGGATTTTAAATCAGCAGTTGGCCATTACAATAGGTGCGGTGCTCAACGCCTTTGCCTATGTATTGTTTCAAATGCCGTACAATCTGGCTGCAGGCGGGGTATCCGGATTGGGCATTATCGTAAATAACCTAACCGGATTTTCCCCGGGTCTGTTTTATTTTACGGCAAACATTCCATTGTTCATCCTTGGCTTTTTCACCCTGGGTAAATGGCGGTTTTTGTTTACCTCCACCCTGGCGGTGGTGGTGTTTTCCGGCGCCACAGAATTTTTTATTGTCAACATGCCAACGGTTTTCACTGAATTCCCCATCACTGAAAACAAACTTTTGGCAACCATATACAGTGGTCTGCTCATTGGTATCGGTTTGGGTATTATCTACCGTTTTGGCGGCACCATCGGTGGCACATCAATCATTACCCGGATCATTTACAATAAAACCGGATTTCCCATGTCCCAGTCCGGCCTTTATGTGGATGTGATAATTATTGTCGTTGCCGGCTTTGTCTTCAATTGGGAAACGTCGTTACTGGCCTTTCTGGCGCTTCTGATCGCAGGCATAAGCGCAGATTTTGCCATGGAAGGGGCCAGCCAGAGGCGCACCCTGATAATCATTACCCAAAACCCCGAACCCCTGCGGCATGCCATTATCAACGAATTGAAACGCGGCGTGACCATGTGGCCGGTCAAAGGCGGGTATTCCGGAGAAGAACGCACCCTATTATATCTCACCGTACTGCGCTCCCGGGTCTATGATGTAAAGTTTATCATTAACCGGATCGACCCCGATGCATTCATGGTGGTCGGAGTCGCCCAACAGACCTGGGGCGGGTATACCCTGAAAAAGAAAAAAGTTAAGGCAATGGCCTCAGACCATGATGCAGACCTCTAACCTTGACGGTTTTGGTTCCTTGTATCAAACATTTGGCGGGAAAGTGTCGGGGTGGAGAATGCCTTTATCTGATTTGATTTTAGATTATACCGAAATTTAAAAAAGAGACCAAAAAGGTGCAAAGACAGTATGAACAAGATCCAGGATTCTGATAAAAATATGCGGACACGATGGTTCCTGACACGCGTGGATTTAAGAGCAGCGTTCCCTTATCTGGCGGCCGGCCTGTTTTTGATCATTGCCATTGTAGCCGGCGGGAACGAAATTGAGCATCACATCCATGCCATCGAGTCATGGCTCACGAAACTTGGCCCCTGGGGGGCGCCCGCGTTTGTCGCGCTCTTCATTCTAACCACTTCAGTTTTGTTGCCAGACACTGTGCTTTGCATCATTGCCGGAGCGCTATTGGGAATGGGCTCGGGATGCGCATTGGTCCTGGCAGGAAGCCTGCTGGCAGGACCAATTCAATATGCGCTGTCGCGCAGGCTCCTGCGGGCACGGGTTCAGGGAATGATCAATGCCAAACCGTCCCTGGCTGCCATCCAGCGCGCTGTCATTCGTGACGAGTTCCGCCTGCAGGTGCTTCTACGCCTGACGCCGTTGAATCCCGCAACCGTAAGTTATATGCTCGGTGCTGCAGGCGTCGGCTTTCCCCTGTTTTTGCTTGCCTTTCTGGCCTCTATCCCCAACTTGTTCATCGAGGTTTACTTCGGGCACGTTGGCAAGCACGTTGCCCGCCTGGCGAGCAGTGATGCACGAACCGCTCACCTGCACGGTCTGGCAATCATTGGCGGACTCGTCGTTTGTATTGTGGTCATGATCCTTGTTTCCAGGATAGCCCACAGGTCTCTTCTGGAGGCTATGGCAACACCGGCGTCCGAAAAGGCCGAAGCCCAAGTTGGTGAGGTATGAACCCTCACCTATTCAGTACGTTTGTCCTGGTCACCCATTGGCTCATCGTGGCAGGGTTGTCCGTTCGGGTCATATTGAGATGTCCGTCCGTGGGCGTTTCATTGGGATGGCTGGCAGTGATTTCCAGCGCGCCCTTTGTCGGTGCAGCCGTGTACCTTATGTTCGGCGAACGGCGCCTTGGACGGCAAAGGGCAGCACGCGTGGCCGCGAGCATCTGTAGCTTGCAGCAATGGCAAGCGGGCTTAAAGAATCAATACAATGGGGAATCCATCCAGATCGAGGTAACAGCGGAGCCTCTACGACGATATGCCTTAAACGTCCTTGGTTTTCCGGCCCTGCCCGGAAACAATATCGAGTTGCTCAACAACTTCCATGCTGTATTTGACGCAATCGTGGCTGATATCGACGCTGCCCGCAACCGGTGTGATCTCTGCTTTTACATCTGGCACGAGGGTGGGCGTGCCAATGATGTTGTGGCCGCGCTAAAACGGGCGGCACAACGTGGCGTGCACTGCCGGGCCCTGGCAGATGCCATCGGCAGCAAGACATTTCTCAGGAGCAGCTTGGCCCGGCAGCTGATCCATTCGGGCGTGAAGCTGCGGGCTGCGCTGCCCACAGGGCCCCTTCGGGGCCTCTTTGTTCGCAGGGATCTGAGAAATCATCGCAAGATAGTCGTCATCGACGATTGTATTTCCTATACCGGCAGCCAGAATCTCGTTGATCCCAGATTTTTCAAACAAGAATCGGGAGTTGGACAATGGGTGGACGCAATCGCACGCATAACCGGCCCCACCGCCCTTGCCCTTGACGGCATTTTCGGACTGGATTGGTCCATCGAGACCGGCCGCACATGGGAACCGCCGCCCACCGCCGGAAACCATTCTCCCGCGGCAGCCGGAGCGACGGTTCAGGTTGTGCCTTCCGGACCGGATCTTAAACCGGAAGCCATTCACCAGTTGCTGCTGACTGCAATTTACGCTGCACGCCGGGAGATAGTGATGACCACCCCTTACTTCGTTCCTGACGAATCGATGCTTACCGCCCTTTTGTCGGCTGCCCTGCGAGGTGTCGAGGTCACTTTAATCGTTCCGGCTATCAACGACTCGCTGCTCGTCCGTCATGCGAGCGTTGCACACTTTGATGAACTGATGTCCGCCGGGGTGAATATTGCTCTTTTCAAGGGTGGTTTGCTTCACACCAAGAGTCTGACCATTGACGGTTCGATAAGTATCTTCGGCTCTGTCAACCTTGACATGCGCAGTATGTGGCTCAATTCCGAGAGTTCACTGGTTGTTTACGACACAAATTTCACAGGGCAATTGCGGTTGCTCCAGGATACCTACCTCGGCAGCACAGACAAACTGGTCCTTGCGGCGTGGCGACAACGCTCCGCCTGGAGGCATTTTATCGAGAATACATTCCGTTTGCTTGCCCCTTTGCTGTGATTTTTAACGGCTATAAAAAAGGACCGCTGATAAATAAGTTGAAACACCAGCATTCAGACCTCTATGAACAATTTGCCTTGTTTTAGAGGCTCCTATGAATTATTTATTTCTGATTCCCTTACCAGCAAAATCCGGCGGAACGATTTCAGGTGCGTTGATTGTTGACGCTTATTTTTTTGTGTCATCCCCGAATATCTTGCCGTGCATCTCGAGGGTCAACACCTCAATACGCTGGCTCAACTGTTTCGTGAGTTCGGTGAGTTAGGTGTTTTGCTTCATCAGTTCCATCAGTTGCTCCGTGTTTTGTTGAGCAATTTCCAGGCGCTTATCACTCGCGATGGCAAGGGCTTCCCGATGCTGCGCATCGGCATCGGCGTTCGCTTTGTCCCTGTCGGCCTGTCGGGTCTGTGCCAACAGAATCAGCGGCGCTGCATAAGCCGCCTGGAGACTGAAGGCTAGGTTGAGCAGAATGAAGGGGTAGACGTCGAACCTGGTGAAACCAAATGCGTTCATGCTGATCCAGATTGCAACGATCACCGTCTGTGCCACTAGAAAAACAGGCGTTCCAAAAAAGCGGGCAAAGGCTTCGGCCTTGAGCGAGAACCAATTATCTCCATAAATCGAGGCAAGATGACGGTGTGGCATATGGAAACGGAAATAGTTCTGATTTGGTTTGCCTGGTAATGGGGAGATAGAATTAGAATTTTTTGAGTGTAATGTCATTTTTTAATTTCCTTTTGATCATTTGTTTTGGCTGCGGATTTTTTCACCGTCTCGGAAACAATTTCCATGACGGCCTTGCGGGCTGTCATGAAAATGAAAACCATATGGAAAAACATTTTCTCTTGTCCCAATAATATAACGTATCCCGGTTAACCTGTGCAGGTATTCCGGGACATCCGTTCGTAAGGGTCCTGATTATAGTATTCCTGCAAAACACGATAAAGATCAGGTGTGTTCTCCCGCATTCGTTGAGGCTGGTCAAAAAATTGCTCGGTGGCAACTGCAAAAAATTCTGCTTCATTTGTTGCACCGTAGGCATCAAGAAAAGATTTCCTGCCCTTGCCCGCATCCTTTTTAAGGCGCAGATATTCACGCGAACATATCAGAACCCAGTCATGGTATTCAGTCCGGTTTTGCAGTGGTGGTGTTCCGTCGGCCATGCCATCCAGCATATCAAGCTTGTGGGCAAATTCATGGTAAATCACGTTGTGACCGCATTCAGGATGGCGGCCGCCACTCAGGGCAGCATCCCAGATGATAATTACCGGCCCATTCTGGAATGCCTGGCCGATGATGGGATGGGCGATTCCGGCGGGTGCAATTGTATTATCAAAGAAATTCGGCCTGCGTTGAGGGGGAACAACCGTAGAAGGATAAACGATGATGGATTCGACATTCCTATAATAATTGTGGGCCAGTCCAAGAAGAAGCAGACAAGCCTGTGCCGCAATCGTTACGCGGATCTCATCTGTAAGTTCCAGTCCGCCTGCTCCAACCCAATTTTTCTCGGCGACAAAGACCTTTACCAAGTTACGAAGGTGATCCTGCTGGGCATTCTCCAGCATACAGAAATGGGCCACATTACTGCGGACGATATTTTCCCATGAGGCGGGAAACGGTGTCTGGATGAGTTTTTTTCTGCGTCGATCGGCAAACCAGTCAAACATAAGAGTAACCTTTTTTAGTCTAACGTAGAAACCATCTTTATCTAGACCATCTTTTTTTATTGTCTAATTGTTTTATATGAAAGTTCCAATAACTTACTGAATTACTTTCATGTTTCGTTGTGGGTTGAGCCTCGGTATTGATAGACCAAGTCAGCCCATGGCTGTTATTTGGTAAAAATACCTTTCCAACTGCCCGCTATCATTCCGGTAACACTCAATAAAACAGCGGGTGCAGCCAAAGCAGGGGTGGCAAGGTAACGCGGTTGCCAGACCGGATCAAATTTCTCCTTGTATGCATGCAGTCCTTCAAAATTATAGAAATTATCGCCATATTTAAAGACCGCATTCCCAACCTTGTGCCACAGCGGTGCCAGTGGGTGCTTCTCAAGTCCGTACAGAGGGGACATGCCAAGATTGAACCAGTGATACCCATGGCTTTTCCCCCACAGCATGAGCTGAATGAACAGGTATTCCATGATACCCCCCGGTGCCTCTGGTGTATACCGCATCAGATCAATGGATATCTCTTCTTTGCTGTCGGTTTCCCACAAATTGGCAAAGGCAAGAATACTTTCTCCCTGCATGACCACTGCACATCGGCTCCGGCAAAGGTAAGTTTCTGAAAAGAATCCAAGGGAGAAGCCTTTTTCATCTGCCTTCCGGGTTTTCAGCCAGGCGTCTGAAACCTGATGCAGTCCCTGGATTCCTGCTTTTACCTGGTCACGTTCCAGAACACGAAATTCCAGGCTCAGTTTGGAGAATTTGTTATTTGTGCTGCGCAGCCCTGAGCGTTTTCCGCCTTTAAGATCGAAATCCGTCAGGGAAACCCGGGCCTCCTCTCCCAGCTTGATCAGCACCAGTCCAAGATCAAGATACAGGGGCAGGTTCTCTTTGGAGATCTGGTAAAAGGCAATCCTGGCGCCGTTTTTATCTGCTGTCTCCCGGAACTGCCACACCAGTGAATCGTGGGATTCCGGTTTCCCCACAGGGTCTCCCATGGCAATCCAGAATTTTGGTGTTGTGCCGTACATCAGAAAGGATTCACGGTTCTGACCCCACAAAATGGTCTTATCCCCGATCAGGGCAAGGTGGCTCTGGGTATCCCGGGCATTGTGAACAATGGGTTCCAGCTCATCAATTTCCTCCTGGGTCGGCAGGTGAGCCTTTTGGGGCCGTACCCGCATCAGGCGGTAAACACAAAATGACAGCACCATAACGGCAAGGATGAATGAAGATCTTAAAAACCTGGGTGCATCGCCATTATATGCAAACCGCCACCAAAGGTCATTGGTATATTCAACATGCTTGTAGGAAAACAATCCGATCCATGTGGTGCCCATAATAACAACACCCACAAACCCGAGCCATGACCAGGAAAAGGGCATGGTGAACAATGAGGATTTTCGATAGAAAAATCGCCGGGACGGCAGAAACAGGATCAAAAATATTCCCAGCACCAGGGCCTCCTGCCAGTCAAAACCTTTGAGCAGGGAGGAGACGGCGCCTGTGACCAGCAGCACAAGGATGCCAAAATAGGCCGCATCGATGCGCAGCCGAACTGCCCGGGCCATGAACAACAGCAGAAGGCCAACAATGCTGCCGATCAGATGGGAAGCCTCCATCACCGACAGTGGCAATGTCTCATACAGCCATTTCAATGCACCACGATCGGTTGGGGTTGACCCGGAAACCAGTAACAATCCGCCAGCCAGAACCAGCAGGATCGAAAAAATATGGGGAATCCCCCGGGAAAGATACCCGAGGGTTGCCTGGGCATTTTCTTTGACCAACGTACGGTGCTGCAAGAGTTCATAGGTCAGCAACCCTGCTCCGGAGAGTACAAGAGGAACAAAATAATAGACAAGCCGGAACACGAGCAGGGCGGCAAAAACAGAAAATGCCGGGATGTCATTCCCCAGAAGATAGAGAAACGCCCCTTCAAATACGCCGAGTCCCCCAGGGACCTGACTGAACAGTCCCAGAATCTGGGCGGCAATATAAACAGCAAGAAAAGAATGAAACGAAATGTCCACATGAACGTGAATAAATAGATATAAAATAAATGAACTTAAAATTAGATCGACACTGACAATAATTGTCTGGGCCATTGAGAGACCGGGGCCCGGCAGAAAAAGTTCCATGCCCCTTATAATGAAAGGCTTTTTACGAAACACGATGATGCACCAGTAGACTGCCAGGGCTGCCAGGGCAGACCAGGCAAGCCATTGAACGGTGTGGGCCAGGGGCAATGACGCCGCCATCAGATGGGGCGAGGTCAACGTGGTGATGCTAAAAAGCGTTGTTGCGCCCAACACATACATCAGGCTGATAAAAAGGGAAAACTTGATGATTTCCATGCCGGAAAGACCCCACAGACTGTAAAATCGATATCGCATGGACGACCCGCTGATCAGTGCCTGTCCGGTATTATTGCTGATGGAAAAACTGATCAGAGATGCCATGATTACGTTCCTGGGCCGCACGGTCCTGCCCAGGTAACGCAGGGCCATAAAATCATACCCTGTCAAACACAGGTAATTGATTCCCGTCAGCAGGACGCCCAGCAGAATGACGGACATGGGAACCTGCACAAGATCGGCTGCAATTTCTTCAATGCTGTGCACCTTGAGTTCATGGTGTACGATAAGGATTGCCACAAGGAACAGCACAAAGCCGATATAGGGTTTTATCCGGTGAAGAATTTTTTCAATCATGCAATACCAATCCTTTGCTGATTCGACATCAAATTTGCGGTCCTAAGTTCGTTAGACAATAATTTATTCATTGGGCCAGCCCATGAATTCCAAAAAAAATGGCAATCGCTTCATTTACCTGAACCGAATGGGTTACAGGTGTAGAATGGCCGCCTGGGATGACTTCCAGGACGCCATGCGGCAAAAGTTCGGCCATCTGTTTTGCATGTCCGATTGAGATGATGTCATGTTCGCCGATGATCACCAGAGTTGGGAGGACAATCCCTTTTAACTCAACCGGCTTTATCATTGGGCGGGTAAGCCACATTCTCTTGATACGCTTTTCCAGAATAACCAGGCGTCTTCCGGCACCAGTCCACCATCTTTTGAACCAGTATTCCAATCCGCAGGATTGTGTGTGCGTTTCGCCCAGCGCGTCGGGAATAAGGCCCAAAGGATTAAAATTCCCGCTAATAACAACCATTTTCTTAACCCGTTGCGGCCAGTAATGTCCCATCTGCAATGCTGTATTTCCGCCGTCGCTCCAGCCAATGACATCGGCCTGCTGGATGTTGAGTTTGTCCAAAACATGGATCGCATCTGATGCGAGCAATCGATAGTTCAATTCTTGAGAGCCAAGTCCAGAACCTCCGTGACCTCGAGTGTCCGGCAGCACCACCTGTCGCCCTGCTGCTACCAGCCATGGAATCTGGGAAAACCAGATTAGACGGTTGCTCAAGCCTCCATGCAAGAGCAATACTGCCGGACCACAACCGTAGCTGACATAATGGATAGTTGCATCCCCGGTATTTGTACTTCCCCGCAATACAGTGGCGGCAGGTGTCATGGTCCAGGCAAGATAGCGGACAAAAGCACCGGGCATGGGTTTCAACAAAACATATCCGTACCAGAATAACAAAACAAACAATAGAATAAAAAAACAAATAAGGTATGTTTTCATCTTTCTCTTTCATTATCTGCTTTCTTCGTCACCTTGGCGACCTCATCACCGCTGAGCACTTCTTTTTCCTGCAACAGTTCAGCGAGAGAGTCAAGAGTAGCTCTTTTTTTTTGTGAGAATTTGAGTCGCCTTTTCATGAGCTTCTTCCACCAAAGTGCGAACCTCACTATCGATAAGCTTGGCGGTTTCTTCACTATAATTTCGTTCTTCCTGGCCCTGAACGCCGAGGTACATGAGTTGTTGCCGTTTGCCGTAGGTGAGCGGCCCGATATTATCGCTCATGCCGAACTGGCAGACCATGGCACGGGCAATTTCACTCGCTCTTTCCAGATCGTTTTGAGCCCCGCTATAAATATCACCAAAATCGATCTCTTCGGCTACCCTTCCGCCAAGTAAAATGGTGAGTTGGTCCTTACTCGTGAGTCGTAAGTTTTTTTTTTAAATGCGTGAAATTGAAAAATGGAGAGAACATTTTAGACCTTTTAACGTTTTGAACAACCAAATTCAAACAAAAAAAACTGATTATAACGGATTTGGGGGACTGAGTCGAAGAGCGATGAAATAGACTGAAAAAATTTATTTCCTGAGTTATGATTGAAGTGCTAACAGCAACTATAACAATTAAGGAAAATGATGATTTCTCCCTCTAACACCGCTCTCCGACTGAATCGAACTATTTGTATGCACGTTTGTCAAGCACAATATTACATCATCGTTCAACATGCCATCTCTAATTTCGCTTGTTCAAAATAAAATTTCAATAATTAGAAAACAAGAGATAATCAGATATAATCAATGAAAATATTTAAAAAATTGGACTATTAGCATCATAATCACCTCTAACCTGGCATAAATGACTATAATCACTCAAAATAAAACTAGATTTTTCTTTGTCAATATACTATATAATTCCAATGAGTTATTGGAATCAATATTATGGCGGATAACGTCAATAATAATGTCGAGACAAAACCGATTGGTTTTGCCCCGATTTTGCAGCATTATTTTCACAAATGTTGCATCGCTGATATTATTGACCAGAACGTCCCTCTTGATGCAAGACGTAACATGCTCACTCATGGGCAGGCAAGTATAGCAATGATCACCGCCATTCTTTTTCAGGTTATGTCTCTTTACAAGGTTTGCAAATTTGCCAGGGAATCAAATGTCCTGGATGTTATTTTCCCTGACATAAGTCCGGATGAATATTTTGACGATAGGCTGGGTGATACCTTAGACGCTATTCACAAATTCGGCATTGGTAATCTGGAACTGCTGATTACCCGACATATAATTGAAGCCTTTGAGATTCAGACAGAAATCTGTCATAACGATACGACCTGTGCGCAAGTTTACGGCGAGAATAATAAAAACAGATCCGAACAGAGCATCAAGATCTCATACGGATACAGCAAACAATACCGCAAAGACCTGAAACAATTGGTATGGTCCATGACAGCCAGTTCTGACAGTAGCTTTCCCTTATTCCAACAAACATATAGTGGCAACACCGCCGATGTGGAAACCTATGTGGAACAGTGGCACCATTTGATTGACCTGCTGGGAAAGAAAGATTTTTTATTTGCCGGCGATTCCAAGGTGGCTACACACGGGAATATGGCGCACATAGATGATCACGGAGGATATTTTTTAAGTCCTCTGCCCATGTACGCCTCCTATCAAGAAGCTCTTTTCAAAGCACTGGATAAGCACAATCACGAGACCCTGATTCCTTACAAAGATCAAATGAATCGGGGAGTTGAGGTGCCTCTGACTTTTGAACACGAGAACAAAAGTTATACCTTCAGAATGATCATCCTTTTCGATCAGGGCTTGTTTTACCGCCGTAAAAAATCTCTTCTGGAACGAATCACTAAAACCCAAGTCGCATTTGATGAACTCGCCCAAAAAATAAATGCATATAAATTAAAGACGAAGGACAGCATTGAGCAGGCTTGTCAGGCCATACTAAAAAAACATAAGACACAGGCGTTTTTTGATTTTGTTGTCCACAACGATCCAGTGGTCACGTATAAAAATGCACGGCCCGGTCGACCAGCCAAAAATGCAGAAAAAATTGCGGTCTATCAAGATCACTTCTATATAGAACTCAATTATAATGAGTCCGTCTGTACCAAGGCGCAATATCAAATCGGCTATTATCCACTCGTAACCAACAAGCCGGCTTCTGATTTTTCAATAGAAGATGCGATGCTGGCTCATAAAAATCAGTACAAGGTGGAGCATCTTTATAAACGGTCAAAGTCAGGTTACAATCTCGAACCGATTTATCTGCAAACGCCTGATAGAATAGAAGCTTATCTTTTCCTTTTCAAAATAGCGCTTCAAATGTTGGTCCTTATGGAAAGAACGGCCAGAATAAAAATTGCCGAACGGGATAAAGGTTTGGATAATTTCATGCCCAATAAAAGGGATGTGCGTAACCCTAAAACAGAAAACATGTTGGCAATGTTTGAATTTGTCGTATGTGGCGTAATACTGCTTCATGATGGAAGCCGGCAATATTTTGTCTCCAAGCTGACCGAGACACAAAAAGATATTTTATCGATTCTGGATGTGCCGGAAAAATGCTACACTCACCAATATTTGTTTGATACTTCATAACCTGGTCAAAATTGGCCAAAGTGAAAAATCGGATAATTGCATCCAAAACTACTGAAACCCAAATTCAAACAAGCGAAACTTAAGTGCCATCCAATTCCGAATGATATTAGACATGTTAATCAAGGAACATCCTGAACTTTTTCCGCCTGAAATCGCCTTCGGATACACAATGAAGGAGATCAGAGTCTCAAAAAAACTGAAATTGAGAATCAGAAGAATAGTCATAGCTGGTATCAGTTACACAATAAGGCCGTCTTTTGCCATGCCCTATATGACTGGATTTGTAAAAGATGTTGAAAAGCCGTTATTTTTGCGTAAGTTCGCCGTTCCATTTTGGGCTCTGAGTCACTGTTTCGGAAAAGATCCCATGTATTGGTATCGTCTTGAAGCAACCATCGGGCGGTACAGCCTCGTGGGAACCACTATCTTTTCCTGGCGCACATAGAACGAGTAACATGGTGGACCGGCTGATGCAGCGGATGGATCGTCATTTATTCAGTACCAAGTATTTTCACGGCACAATGAAATCTGCCAATTTCAGCATACGTGCCTGGGCACTTATCCAAAATTTTGCCCCACTCAATCCATGGACGGTAAAGCAAAAAGGCCATGTGAGTTCTTTTGAAAGAATTAACGGATTTCGGTACCATGAGAACTGGCTTCAGAACCTTTTAATTTCTGGTTCGTTGGGAGGTTTACGGACGGGTCCCCCAAATCCGTTATAATCAGAAAAAAAAGGATCCAAAATGCTCAAGTATATTTACCAGACTCTACGATTTTTCCGCAATGCTTTTTCAAGAAATATTACCTGGCTCATCTTTTGTATGGTGGTTCTTGGGTTTATCGGAGCCTCAGAAATGATTGGTGTTACATCGTTTTGCCGATTTTGGGGCCTGAACACGACTGGCTACCATGCATTCATCCATTTCTTTCGAGCATCAACATGGTCTCTTGATAAGGTTACAGAATACTGGAATATGTTTGTCCTTTCCCAGAATGAAACGGTGAAATCCAATGGTCGTGTGGTTTTGCAGGGAGACCATACCTACATCCCTAAGGATGGGCGACAAATGCCTTGTGTGGGCACCTTGCATTAACATTCAGAAACCCAAAGCAAGCCATCCTATTTCCGTGGTCATTGCTGGGGGGCCATAGGAATGCTGATTGGATCTATGGCTTCTCCTTTTTGTACACCGTTATCTCTTAAAATCCATCAAGGGCTTATTCACGTAAATGATGGAGAGTGCTCTGAGGAAACCAGAGAGACGCTGGGAACCAGGATTGTCCAAATGGCGCTAAATTTTGCGATGAAGCATGATGTCCGCAGCGTCCTTACTCTGGACGCTTTTTTCCCCCAGTGCCGATGTCTTCAAACTGGCCGGTTCGGTGTTCTCTGTTCAGCATCAATCGCCATTGATTACGTTGATTATAAGAGCCAAAAAAAACTGTGTAGCCTATTTCGAAGCACAGACACCTCAAAAAAAAGGCCCAGGTAGACCACCAAAGTATGGTGAAAAAGTACGGTTATTAGAGCTATTTGATCATCAACACCTATTCTCAAAAATTGAATGCACAATTTATGGGAAAGTTGAAGAGATTTCAATCACTTCTCTGGACTTACTCTGGAAGCCGACAGCTGGTCTGATCCGTTTTGTGTTGGCAATTACCAGTCGTGGTCCTATTATATTGATGTGCAGTGACCTGCATCAAGATCCTGTTATGGCCCATCTACTTCGTTGCATCAAAGGCCCAACAGGCCTGCTATTCAACCTTTAATGCGCCTTGTAGATGAACCGAAATTCGGCGTTATTTCTGCCCAACTTACTTAATCTGTGGTCCTAAGTTTAAAATAACTGCCATGGGCTGACCGGGTCCATTGACATAAGCTCAACCCACAGCAAAACATGAAAGTAATTTAAAAACGCATTGGAACTTTCATCTAAAATATCATCGGGAATATGTTTATTTCTCCTTCCCATAATTGTCAGGCAGAGGCAAGGTGCCTTTATGGAAAACCAAATTTGTAAAAAGAACACGGCTAATTTTATATCGTACTCTAAAGATAAATTTAACCTAATTAATTTTTATATATTTGAAAATATAACCCAATAAATATCTAATATATTTTACTTTGTAAATTATGCTTTGTGTTCTATATATATAAATACGGTATCATCGGTAAAATGACATAAATTGAGAATTGTGATAAGTGAGAAGATATTTTAAAAATAATTGAGCGGTGGAGCATAAAAAAATGCAACTTTATTTTATTACAAAACACTTCAAAGCCCGCAGGCTGGCCTATGACGAAAAACAGAATGTACTCTGGCTGGATCCAAACTTCAAAGAAAGGTTTCTTAAAGGCCACCAGGTCGGATTCAATCTGAATCTTTTAAGGTCCATCAAAGAGTACCCTGACCTTTCCCCAAAGGTGGCGGCTAACACCACCCTTGTTTATTTTACATTGCACTTAAAAGACTTGAAAGTGGCCATCGGCGTTGATGAAGAGGGGTTAGCCTTCATGAATGAATTAAAAATTCCCGACCCCCCAAGCATTAACGGAGATCCAATTATTCAAAAACGATTGGGGTAAGCGACTATTCCAACGCCCCATCACTATCAGTTGGAGTTATTGACAACGCTTTGTGGCGTTGTTATTATATACAACATGGAAGCTGAACTGATACTAAAAAGCGTCCCATTCAGCCGGGCTGAATCCGATCCTACAAGTAACTATAATTACAAGAGAAAAATTTTAGTTACTTAGAAGAAAATATCCGATTTCTATTAACTCTAATTTCGCTTGTTCAAAATAAAATTTCAATAATTAGAAAACAAGAGATAATCAGATATAATCAATGAAAATATTTAAAAAATTGGACTATTAGCATCATAATCACCTCTAACCTGGCATAAATGACTATAATCACTCAAAATAAAACTAGATTTTTCTTTGTCAATATACTATATAATTCCAATGAGTTATTGGAATCAATATTATGGCGGATAACGTCAATAATAATGTCGAGACAAAACCGATTGGTTTTGCCCCGATTTTGCAGCATTATTTTCACAAATGTTGCATCGCTGATATTATTGACCAGAACGTCCCTCTTGATGCAAGACGTAACATGCTCACTCATGGGCAGGCAAGTATAGCAATGATCACCGCCATTCTTTTTCAGGTTATGTCTCTTTACAAGGTTTGCAAATTTGCCAGGGAATCAAATGTCCTGGATGTTATTTTCCCTGACATAAGTCCGGATGAATATTTTGACGATAGGCTGGGTGATACCTTAGACGCTATTCACAAATTCGGCATTGGTAATCTGGAACTGCTGATTACCCGACATATAATTGAAGCCTTTGAGATTCAGACAGAAATCTGTCATAACGATACGACCTGTGCGCAAGTTTACGGCGAGAATAATAAAAACAGATCCGAACAGAG
Source organism: uncultured Desulfobacter sp. (assembly GCF_963675255.1). Lineage (GTDB taxonomy): Bacteria > Desulfobacterota > Desulfobacteria > Desulfobacterales > Desulfobacteraceae > Desulfobacter. The sequence goes on along the minus strand of NZ_OY775937.1, from coordinate 1,734,767 downwards.
CATCAAGATCTCATACGGATACAGCAAACAATACCGCAAAGACCTGAAACAATTGGTATGGTCCATGACAGCCAGTTCTGACAGTAGCTTTCCCTTATTCCAACAAACATATAGTGGCAACACCGCCGATGTGGAAACCTATGTGGAACAGTGGCACCATTTGATTGACCTGCTGGGAAAGAAAGATTTTTTATTTGCCGGCGATTCCAAGGTGGCTACACACGGGAATATGGCGCACATAGATGATCACGGAGGATATTTTTTAAGTCCTCTGCCCATGTACGCCTCCTATCAAGAAGCTCTTTTCAAAGCACTGGATAAGCACAATCACGAGACCCTGATTCCTTACAAAGATCAAATGAATCGGGGAGTTGAGGTGCCTCTGACTTTTGAACACGAGAACAAAAGTTATACCTTCAGAATGATCATCCTTTTCGATCAGGGCTTGTTTTACCGCCGTAAAAAATCTCTTCTGGAACGAATCACTAAAACCCAAGTCGCATTTGATGAACTCGCCCAAAAAATAAATGCATATAAATTAAAGACGAAGGACAGCATTGAGCAGGCTTGTCAGGCCATACTAAAAAAACATAAGACACAGGCGTTTTTTGATTTTGTTGTCCACAACGATCCAGTGGTCACGTATAAAAATGCACGGCCCGGTCGACCAGCCAAAAATGCAGAAAAAATTGCGGTCTATCAAGATCACTTCTATATAGAACTCAATTATAATGAGTCCGTCTGTACCAAGGCGCAATATCAAATCGGCTATTATCCACTCGTAACCAACAAGCCGGCTTCTGATTTTTCAATAGAAGATGCGATGCTGGCTCATAAAAATCAGTACAAGGTGGAGCATCTTTATAAACGGTCAAAGTCAGGTTACAATCTCGAACCGATTTATCTGCAAACGCCTGATAGAATAGAAGCTTATCTTTTCCTTTTCAAAATAGCGCTTCAAATGTTGGTCCTTATGGAAAGAACGGCCAGAATAAAAATTGCCGAACGGGATAAAGGTTTGGATAATTTCATGCCCAATAAAAGGGATGTGCGTAACCCTAAAACAGAAAACATGTTGGCAATGTTTGAATTTGTCGTATGTGGCGTAATACTGCTTCATGATGGAAGCCGGCAATATTTTGTCTCCAAGCTGACCGAGACACAAAAAGATATTTTATCGATTCTGGATGTGCCGGAAAAATGCTACACTCACCAATATTTGTTTGATACTTCATAACCTGGTCAAAATTGGCCAAAGTGAAAAATCGGATAATTGCATCCAAAACTACTGAAACCCAAATTCAAACAAGCGAAACTTAAGAATGATGTAAATAATTGGGGGACATAAAATGAGAACGGTAACATTAGGGGTGGCAACCCAGGAAGAAATAAAACAAAGTGTATTAGCCGCTTTTGATGGGATTTATCAAGGGGAATTTATCACTTTCGACTCTCCTGCCCTACTTTTTAAAATCATTTCTGGTAAACGATGGGATCTGATTCAGGAAATGACCGGAGCCGGACCATTATCGATCCGCGAAGTGGCCAGGCTATTAGGCCGGGATGTCAAGGCTGTTCATACCGATGTTCACAAGCTTTTAAAAACGGGGATTTTGGAAAAGACCGAATCAGGTAAAATTGAATTTCCCTATGATGAAATTCATGTAGATTTTGTGGTGAAATCGGTTAACGCCGCATAAAAAAATCATCGAAGCCTCGGATGCAGTACCGGAAAATATCAAACCGACCCTATGACTATCCGTCCCCGGATTCAAGATGTTTCAGGTGAGCCACGACGGCCCGAATTTCACCGTAGGAATAATCGTCGCCCAGCTCCTCTTTCATCTGGCTCAAAGTTTTATTAGGCGATACGACTGCCGCGATGGCTGCCTGTTTTTCTTTGTCTTGAACCAACTGGTCCACAGCCAATTCGCCTTTGGCAATAAAAGAACATAAGTGCCCCTGGATGGTGGTAGGCGCCAGCCCCCGTTCCTCGGCAATCTTGTCCACGGACAGGCCGTCTTTAAACAGCATCAGGCTGATGTCCCGGGTGTTGACTTGGGATGTAGTCTTATCCTTGCCTGGGGCTTTGTTACGGCTGGTGCCCAACTCTTTCTTTGAGGCCTGTTCTGCAGGACGCGGTTCAGGGGATACATCGCCCGGGATCTCCTTTTCATTGCAGTACGTTTCCACCATAGCCAGCAGTTCCTCACCATAGCTTTCCACGGTGGCCGGGCCCACGCCTCTCAGGGTTTTCAGACTTTTTTTGGACCGGGGCAGGCAGACTGCGATCTGAACCAGGACTTTCTGGTGGGCCACCTGGAACGCCTTGACATTTTGGGCGGCTGCGGTCCGGGCCCGCCACTCCTTTAAGGCCTGAAACATTTCAGGATGGGCAATATCAAGTTCGGTGTAATCCGTAGTGGATGAACCGGAACTTTTTTTAGACTGATTTCCCGGCGTATCTGCCATGGCTTGGGATGACACGGCCCGAAGGTACGTGGTTGTGGAAAATCCGTCCTTACAGGATAAAATTCCGGCCCGCTTAACACGAACCTCCCGCTTTAAATTGTCCAAAGCATTTTGCACCTGTTTGGCCAGGGCCGCATTATCGGTGTCCACTGCACCTTTTTCAATCAGGCGGCCAAACACCTGATCCAGGGTATTGCCAAACCAGCCACTGGCTTTTTGCACCCGCTCCTGGATAACGGCACTTGCTTCCGGCAAAGGCTCTTGTGCCATTAACCCTTTCAGTTGAATCTGAAATTTATCGCTCACCTGGAATACCTGGTCCCGAACCCTGGATTCCAGTTCCGTCGGTTCACCAAGCCCGGGGATGCGCAGCACATTGCGGTTGTCCTTTGCCAGACGCAGAAAATAAAAAAACAACCGCCTGAAACTTGAGCAATCAAAGCATTTAAGTACCAGGGTCTGCTGGCAGGCGGCCCGGGCAGATCTGAAAATAGCGGCAAGGTCCTGGTCCGGCGGAGCCGTCTGGTTCATGAAATCCACGACCACCGGATCGGTACCCAGGGCGTGGGGCGGTACAGAAGCGGTGAGTACCAGCCCGTCAAGGCCGGTACAACGGCTCAAGGCCACATAGACCTGGCCGTGGGCAAAGGCATTTTTTGCATCCACAATGGCCCGGTCAAAGGTTAGCCCCTGGCTTTTATGAATGGTGACAGCCCAGGCAAGTTTTAACGGGAACTGCTTGAATCTCCCCACCACCTCCTGCCGGATGGTTTTATCTTCTTCGTTTACCTTGTATGTGACATTTTCCCAATCCACCGGCTTGACTTCCACAACGGGGCCGTCCTTCAAATCTGATGCGCTTTCCCCGGCCGCTCTTCCGGCACTGCCCCGGCAGGCCACGGTTACGGTTTCGGTTCCCACATGGGTGACCTGCCCGATGGTGCCGTTGAAATAGGCTTTATCAGGGGAGGCGTCATTGCGCAGAAACATCACCTGGGCCCCGGGTTTAAGTGTAAGCTGTTCTCCTGTGGGAAAGGCATGGGGCGGGAAATCTCCGGACACTTCTGCGGCCAGGGTGTGTGCAGTCTCCCCAAGCCGGGCAAGTTTCAAATCATTGATGGATTCGGCCCGTCGATTGTGCGTGGTCAAGGTGATGTAACCCTGTTCCGGGGGATCGGGCTGTACCCGCTGGTTGAGGATATCGATACAGTGACTGTCCATACGGTTTTCACGCACGGCATTAAGCAGGCGGATAAAATCCGGGTCGCTTTGACGGTAAACGGTCTCAAGCTCTATTGTCACCAGATCGGAACGGCTTAAGGCCTGGCTTGAAAAAAAATAGGGAGACGCATAATAATTGGACAAAAGGCTCCATTCATCGGGTTTGGTCACCGGCGGCAATTGAAACAGATCGCCGATGAGCAGCAGTTGAACCCCGCCAAAGGGCCTCTCATCCCGGCGCAGCCGCCGTAACACAGCATCCAGGGCGTCCATCAGATCAGCCCGGACCATGGAAATTTCATCAATCACCAGCAGATCAAGGCCGTTGATAATCTGTTTTTTAACCTTTGAAAACCTGAAAAACCGCCGGTTGTCCTGGGGTCGATCACTTTGTCCGGGAAAAAAAGGCCCCAACGGAATTTGGAAAAAGGAGTGTAGGGTCACGCCCCCGGCATTTACGGCGGCAACGCCTGTGGGGGCCGCAACAATAAACTGCTTGGGACAGAACTCCTGTAAAGATTTCAGGAACGTCGTTTTACCGGTGCCGGCCCTGCCGGTCAGATAGATATGACACAGGGTTTCCTCGACAAAGGCCCGGGCCGCCTGGATTTTTTTGTTGCCTTCAAAGGAAGGTAATGTGGTTTGCGCATTATCCATGGGTCCGCTTTATAACAAAAAAAGTGACATTCTGTCCACTGCATCCAAATGAACCACGGAAAACACTGAAGGACACGGAAATAAGTTTAATTTTTGAAAAGGAACTATGTAAACGGAACCTGAACAAAGGGCAAATTGAGCGCTATGCGCTTTAGCTTTCAGTATTTTCCGTGTCTTCCGTGGTTATAAATCATTGTGTGGGCAAAGATCCATTTCCCATAGCATCCACAGCGTCAGTCCGTTTGGAAAGCCACCCCCCGCCAAGGGCTTTATACAGTTTAACATAGGCGTTGAAATAGAACTGTCGGTTTTGGGAATACTCAAGCTGGGCGGAAAACAGGGTGCGTTGGGAATCCAGTACTTCAAGATAAGAACTAACCCCCTTGTCATACCGCTCAAAAGAAAGCTTATACGCGTTTTCAGCCGCAGCCACCTTACGCTGGGACGCTTCACTTTCCCTTCTGTAGGTATCCACTTCCACTAACGCATCCTCCACCTCCTTAAAGGCGGTGAGCACCACTTTCTGGTAGTTGAACAATGCTTGACGGGTTTGTTCCTTGACCACTTCCACCCTGAATTTGCTTTTATTGAAATCAAACAAGGGGCCTAAAAGGCCGCCGCTTACATTCCATATACCGCCACTATTGGTGATATTAGACACTTCGGAAGAGGCAAGTCCCAGGGCACCGGTCAGACTGATGGCCGGAAACCGCTGAGCCACGGCCACACCGATTTTTTCGTTGCCGGCACGCACAAGAGCCAGTGCTCTCTTAATTTCAGGACGACGCTCCAGAAGGGATGCAGGCATGCCCACAGGGATCATGGGAGGCAGTGCCTGTTTCTCCAGTACAATTCCCGTTCGCACCGCCCCGGGCAGAAAGCCCATAAGCAGTTTTAACTGGTGTTCGGTTTTAGCAATAAGGCGTTCATAGGAGGGGATGGCGCCGGCGGCCACTTCCAGCTGAATCTGGGCCTGGTTCACATCAATTTCCGGGATAATCCCTTTTTCAAACCGTTTGGTAATAATATCCAGACCTTCCTGCCGGGAGATAAGGGTTTCCCGGGACATATTCAGGCGCTGACGATAGTCCAGAAGCTGATAATAGGCGGACACCACATCGGAGATGAGCGTGGTACGCACAGCCCATGCACCGTAGGCCGAGGCCAGAATCTCGGCCTGGGCCGCAGCCGTGGACCGCTTGAATTTTCCCCAGAAATCCAATTCCCAGGACAGGTTGGGAGCTACATAAGAATTATTGTTGGTATATGTGGACCGGGTTCCCGAATAGTTGCCTACAGAAGCGCCTGCCCCAAGGTCCACAGCCGGGAACTGATCGGCACGGGTCACCCCGTAGGAGAATCTGGCCTCTTCAATCCGGCTTAATGCCGTTTTCAAATCCTGGTTGTTTTCAAGGGCTGTGGTCACAAGTTCATAAAGCACCGGGTCTTTGAACAGCTCCCACCACTTTAAATCCTGGTCGCTGCCGGAATCCGCCGGGGCAAACCGGTACGCCGCCGGAACATCCACGACAGGGGGTTCAAAATCAGGGCCCAGCGTAAGGCAGCCGGACAGGCCGAATCCTGACAAAAGGACCAAGACGAAAAACAATGCGGGCATAGACGACAATCTATTCATAACCATAACTTTTAAGCTTTCTTGTTACTCGATGATTGAGTGTTAGCCAAATCTCGTTTCTTTTCATACCGGCACAGCTTGCCGACAAACACGAACAGCATGGGATAAAAAAACACCCCAAGCAGCGTGGCCAAGCACATGCCGCCCAGAAGCGCCACCCCCATGACTTTACGGGACAAGGCGCCGGCGCCCGTGGCCACCACCAGCGGTAAAATACCCAGGATAAAAGAAAATGCCGTCATCAGGATCGGACGGAACCGTATTTTTGCCGACTCAATGGCCGCATCAAACAGGCTCATCCCCTCGTGAAACTTAATATTGGCAAACTCCACAATCAAAATGGCATTTTTGGCAGCCATGCCAATGAGCATCACCAGGGAGATCTGGGCAAATACGTTGTTTTCGTAAGTTAAATCAAAAAACCGCGCCAGATACAAAAGTCCCATGGCCCCGAACAGGGCAAAGGGTGTCCCCAAAAGAATGCTGAAGGGAAGGGACCAGCTCTCGTACTGGGCGGCCAGAATCAGGAACACAAAAATCAGTGAAAATACAAAGACCATGGCCCCGGTGCCGGAAGCGGCCTTTTCCTGGTAGGACATGTCGCTCCAGGCATAGGCCATGTCATCGGGCAGTACTTCGGCGGCCACCGCTTCCAGAGCGGCCATGGCCTGGGCCGATGTGTAGCCCTGGGCAGGGGTTCCGGATATTTCTGCGGTCCGCATGAGGTTGAACCGGTTGGTATAATCGGGACCGTACACATCTTCGACCTTGATAAACGCAGATATGGGCACACTTTTTCCTGCCTTGTTTCTCACAAAGAACCGGCCCAGCTTCTTGGCGTTTAGCCTATATTCGGGTTCCGCCTGAATATAGGCCCGGTAAAGACGTCCAAACCGGTTGAAATCGTTGACATAGGTGCCGCCCAAGAACGTACCGATGGCGGTATAGATGTCATTGAGATCGATGCCGGCTTTTAATGCTTTGTCCCGGTTTACCTCAATAAGCTTCTGGGGCACGTTGGGGCTGAAGGTGGTACGAATGGATCCGATTTCCGGCCGTTTTTGGGCTGCCGCAATGAACTGGGTAGCCTGGTGCCCCAGATAAGCCGGAGTATTGCCTACACGGTCCTGGAGCATGAAGGTGAACCCGGTGCCCGTACCAAGGCCAGGGATGGCCGGCGGAGCAAAGGCAAACACCTGGGCCTGGTTAACCCCGAAATAAAACTCTTTATTTAACTCATTGACCAGATCATCGGCTGTTTTATCCCGCTGATCCCAATCCTTGAGCGAAATAAACAAAAACCCGTAATTGGGTCCCATGGAGGAAGAGAGCATGGAATAACCCGTCGCATTGGTTACATGTTCCACTTCCGGGTGTTTGGCAATAATCTTTTCCACCTTTCGGGTCACGGCGTCCGAACGCTGGAGGGATGCTGCATCGGGCAGCTGCACATTGACCATGAAATAGCCCATGTCCTCGGTGGGAATAAACCCGCCGGGCAAAAGTTTACCCACAAGGCCGGTACCGCAGCACACCGCAATGATAAAAATAACACCGAGCAACGCCTTGCGGACTACCATTCGGCTAATTTTGGTATACACATTAGTGGAGGTGTCAAAGGCGTTATTAAACATTGAAAAAAACATGCCCAAAGGCCCCCGGTAGGGCTTGGGGGCTTTAAGCAGCAAACCACAAAGAGCCGGGCTTAAAGACAACGCATTGATGGAGGAAAAGAGAACCGAAACCACAATGGTCAGGGCAAACTGCTGGTAAAGCCGCCCGGTAATCCCCCCCATGGCTGATACGGGCAAGAACACCGCCACTAGAACCAGAGTGGTGGCTATAATGGGTGCGGTAACCTCGCGCATGGCTTCAACCGTGGCGGGTTTGGCTTCCATGCCCTTGGCAATATTGACCTGGACCGCCTCCACCACCACAATGGCATCATCCACCACAATACCAATGGCCAGCACAAGCCCCAGCAAAGACAGGTTATTCACCGTGAAACCCAACAGCGGAAACGCCACAAACGCCCCGAGCAGGGAGACCGGAATGGCAATGGTGGGGATCAGGGTAGCCCGCCAGTCCTGAATAAAAATAAAAACAACAAAAATAACCAGAGCCAGGGCAATCACAAGGGTCTCAACAATTTCGTTAATCCCTTTGGTGATGGGAAGTGTGGCATCCAGTGACACGTCATACCGCATACCTTTAGGAAAGGATTTGGACAGTTGGCTCATCACCGACCGGATCTCATTGGCCAGGTTCACGGCATTAGACCCCGGCGCCTGGTACAGGGCAATAATGGAACAGGGTTTGCCGTCCATGCGGGAGAACACATTGTAAGACTCCACGCCCAGTTCCACACGAGCCACGTCCATAATTTTGACCTGGGCCCCGGTATCCGTGGTGCGGATTACGATATCGCCAAAGGCCTCACTGGAGGCCAGCCGGTCGGGCAGTCGCACCGTATAGGTAAATTCCGTCCCGTCAGGTGCAGGCTCAGCCCCAAACTTCCCCCCCGGCACAATGACGTTCTGGGCCTTGATGGCATTGGTTATTTCAGACACGGTCATGTCAAGCTGGGCCAGGCGGTCCGGTTTGATCCAGATGCGCATGGAGTAGTCTGATCCACCCAGGACATCCACCCGGCCGATACCCTTCAACCGCGCCAGGGAATCCTTGATATTAATCAAAGCATAGTTGTTCAAAAAAGTCTGGTCATATTTATTGGACGGATCGGTGAGTGACACCAGCATCAGGATGTTGGGCAGTGATTTTTCCGTGGATACCCCTAAACGCTTGACCTCTTCGGGCAGTTTGGCCGTGGCGGCCGACACGCGGTTCTGCACAAATACGGTATTCATGTCCGGATCAGTGCCGATTTCAAAGGAGACGTTAATGGTCATGGTACCGTCATTGGCGTTCACCGATTTCATGTAGATCATATTATCCACACCGTTGATCTCCTGTTCAAGCGGTGTGGCCACAGAGGCTTCGACATTGGTTGCGTTGGCACCCGTGTAACTGGCACGTACCTGCACAATGGGCGGGGTAATATCGGGATACTGCTCCATGGGCAGCTGTAATACAGACAAAACCCCCAGGATTATCGTAACAATCGCAATAACCATGGCGACAATGGGTCGCCGGACAAAAAAAGCACCCATTATCCCTCTTCCTGTTTTATACGGTCCACCTTCACCTCTTCGGCCGTCACCTTGGTCCCGTCGGCAACTTTCTGCAAGCCTTCGTACACGATGGATTCACCACCTGAAAGGCCTTTTTTAATCAAAACAAAATTATCAATATCCGGTCCAAGGGTAACATCCTGCTCTTTAACGATGCCGTCTTCACCCACCACGAACACCTTTTTAAGGCCCTGCAGGTCTGTGATGCAGCGCTGGGGAACAAGAATACCGCCCTTTTCGTTGCCTATCATGGCCTTAATCTTACCGAACTGGCCGGGACGCAGCAGACCATCCGGGTTGGGAAAGGAGACCTGCACCAGAATCGCACCGGTGGTGGGGTCAATCTGCCGGTCCATAAAATTAGGCGATCCCCTGTGAGAGTAGACAGAACCATCGGCCAGAATCAACTGGATATCGAGATTGGAAGATTTTTCCCGGGCCATGCCTTCCTGCCCGGACGCATTAATATGACGGGCCACCCCAAGGTATTGGGATTCTGTCAAGAAAAATTCGGCTAGAACGGAATTGGTATTGGAAACGGTATTCAAAATGACAGGATTGGGATCACGGCCCACAAAGTCCCCGACTTTGGCTTGTGTTTTTCCAATGATACCGTCAATGGGAGAATAGACCATGGTATATCCCATCTGGATCTGGGCAGCCCGGACATTGGCCTGGGCTGCGGTCACGCCGGCTATCGCCGCATCGTAGGCAGCCACGGCTCCGTCGAGGTCACTTTGGGATACGGCATTCATCTTTGCCAGGGGCCGGTATCGGTCCAGATCCCGCTTGGCCTTAACCTTCCTTGTCTCAGCCTCTGCAAGAAGCCCTTTCATTGAAGCGACCTGGGCCTCAAAGGGCTGGCTTTCAATGGTGTAAAGCAGATCACCGGACTTAACCGCCGAGCCCTCCTTGAAATGAACCCCTTTTAAAAAACCTTCCACCCGGGCCCTTATGGCGATGTCCTTGGCACCGTAAATCTGACCTACAAAAATTTGGTAAATGGGGACATCCTGAGCAAGTGTTCTATATACGCTGACACTTACAGGCGGAATGGCCTTGGCGTTTTTCTGTTCGGCTTTTTTACAAGCCGGTGTCGAAACCAGCGACATGAGCACCAGCAGTATAACGCTAAATTTAGTTTTCATAAAAATAACCTTTTAGGTGTGGAAACCCAAGCCTTCAGACCCCAAGCCTTCAGACTTTGATAGCTAATACGAATCCATGCGTTAATGTTTACCTCTTTTATTATACTATTAACCTAGTATAATAAAGTATTTTACCAAAAAAATAGTGCTCGGGCGATTCCTAAGAGGAGATTTCGCTTCGATCCCCTAATTTTTAAACAGGCTTTGAAAATTCGTTTTTAAAATTTAATCGGAAAAAAAAGGACGCCGGAGTGAAACGATACTATAGCACTTTCATCATTGCAGTATTTTGTTTTTTGTGTGTGGCGACGTATAGCATCGCAGACGACAGGATCCCAGTATACGCCGTAGGTATTCCTCTTGCGGATCATTATGCCGGTATCATTGCCTATGAAAAATACCGACATCAAATGAAAACCGCATCTTTTCACTTGAAGCTGCTGCCAGGCCCGGAGCTGGTCAGGGCTTATTTTTTCAGCGAACCCGATGTGGACATGGCATTCAACGTATGCCCCATGGTCATGGACATGTTCAGCAAAAAACCTATATTTCGCTGGATTAGTCTGATCCACCGGGATGGAAATGCCCTGGCCATTAACAAACATCTGTATGAACAGATTGACCTGCCCATAGATAAGCGCTCGAGGCTACCTGATGAGCGAATCGCCAACGCGATCAAAACCTACAGGAAAAGAACCGGAGAACCGGTCAGAATAGGTATCCCTTCACTTCTGGCCACCCATACCACCGTCTTATATGCTTATCTGAAAAAACACGACATCACCTTTGGGTTCAGAAAAAGCGAAAATGTGGATGTGGTTTTGGATATCGTCAAGCCGCCGGATTCTCCCGTGTATCTGAAAAAACAGAATGCCCGCAGCCGCCATGCTGCATTTGAGCAGTCCCTGCCTTGGCCCGAGGTAGCCGAGACTAAACGGACGGGGTATATTTCATGGTATTCAAAAGATATCCTCCACCATGAACAGGGGCATGTTGAATGCGTTATCATTGCCAGGAATGAATCCATAGAAACAAAACATGAAGCGCTTCAGGAGGTCATTAAGTATATCCATATTTCCGGCCGGGATATCGAAACAGCACGCAGAAAAGGCGGACCGGCGCTTGAAGAGATCGTGATCATGATCCGCAAGCACATCCCGGCTCACAGCCGGGAAGCCATCATTCAAACGCTTAGATCAGATCTGAATGCCATTAATTACGCCCACCTGAATGTGGATGATAATGCCAAATCAAGTTTTCGCCGGATCATGGCCATAGCCCTTGAGGCTGGTTTTATCGAGAAGGAAATAGATATTGAACAGCTGGTTGACGACAGTTTCAATACTGAGATTACAGACCAGGGGGAATGATGATAAATACTTTTGGAAAAAATCTGATAAAAGCCGGATTAACCCGGCGGGTGCTGATCTGGTTTCTTGCCACCTCCTTAGTTCCATTGGGCCTTGTCAGCTGGATCAGCCACCGGGAAGCCAGCAACCAATTGTACAAAAATGCGGAAGCATCTCTGCATAACCTGTCTCAGGTTCAGCTTCATGCATTGAATACCGGCTTTGAAACCATGAATGTCGATATTATTCAAGAGTCTGATCGACTGGCCAACAGCCGGTTTCTCATGGCATTGACATCGGCCCGAAAGACAGCCGGCACCAGTGCATCCGAATTCGTGGGAAGCTACCAGTGGGAAGTGCTGAAAGGAAAATGGGCTTCAGATCTGACCATTTTCTGGAAGGAACACAACTATAGCGATATCTTTCTAATTGACCTCCAGGGGAATATATTGTTTTCAGTAGCCGGAAACCGGGAGCAGGGAAAAAATATCTTCTCAGGGCATTTGGCCGAAAGCCGGTTGAGCCGGGCCGCAAAGCAGTCCCTGAGCCTTGGAAAGGTCAAGTTTTCCGACCTTGAATTTCACAAATATAAGGACAATGCGCTTTCGGGATTCATGGTCAGCCCCATCATCGACGAAACCGGAGAAAAGATAGGCCTAATGGTGTTTCAAATTTCAGGCGACTACCTGTCCAGTCTGCTGATTAAGAAAACCGGAATCCATTCAATGGGCACTCACTATATTATCGGTGAAGATTTAACCCTAAGGTCCCCAGGAGCCCTGGGAAAAAATTTTCCTGTCCTTAAACGGCTGATTAGAACCGATTCAACCCTGAAATGGCAGAGCGAGCATTTGGCCAAACACAGGCATATTGACATTCGGAACGAAAAGATCATGCTCTATCAGGGGCCCTTAGGCAATGATGTCCTCGGAATGTACACCGATATCGAACTGAATGGGGTCCGATGGGCCTATGTCTCGGAAATTGATGCAGGCCAGGCCCTTGAGGCGGCACATACCCTGGCCCATACCACCTTGACCCTCATCGCCGTTATGACCCTGTGCATTATTCTGTTTACCTTGGTTAAAACCCGGCAGATTGTCGGGCCGGTTACCGCCATTTCCAAAGCGCTTAGCTTGGCGGGCAAAGGAAACTTCCAGCAAAAAATAGAGATCAAGGCCGATCACGAAATGAGGGAACTGGTTGACGGATTCAACAGCATGATGACAGACCTCAAAACAGCCGAGGAAAGCCGGGAAAAGCAAACCTGGTTCCAGGAGGGGATGAATCAGCTCAACGACCAGATGAAAGGGGATCTTGGCATTGAGGACCTGGCCGGGAACGTTATTGGCTTCCTCAGTCGTTATCTCGATGCCCAAACAGGGGTCTGCTACATTGTCGATGACGAGAGGATCCGCTTGTTGGGCAGTTTTGCTTTCAGTGCCCGCAAGGGGTTCAGGAATGAGTTCGAATTTGGAGAAGGTATTGTGGGGCAGGCGGCCCTGGAAAAGCAGATGCTTGAAATATCAGATATCCCTTCGGATTATTTTTCTATTGAATCCGGGCTGGGCAAAAAAGCACCCTCCCACCTCTGTGTCATCCCCATGATCTGGAACGATCAAATCGCCCTGATACTGGAATTTGGCACTTTCAGACGGTTTACCCCTGTGCAGAAAGAATTTATCAGCCTTATTTCTACGGCTGTCTGCGTTGCCGTTCAGACCGCGCTGTCGAGAAACCAGACCCGGGAATTGCTGGAAAAGACACAGGTCCAGGCAGAAGAACTCCAGGCCAGGGAGGAAGAACTCAGAGACAGCAACCACCTGCTTGAACAGCAGGCCGGGGACCTGAAGCGCTCCCAAAAAGTTCTCCAGGAAAGCCAGAGCGAACTGGAGCAGAAAAACGAACAGCTCAGGGCGCAACAGGAAGAACTTCGCGTGGCCAACGAAGAACTTGAAGAGCAGGCCCAGGACTTAAAAACCTCGCGCCACCAGGTGGAAATGAAGAATAAAGAACTGGAAAACGCCCAGGCCAAGCTTGAACAGAGGGCAAAGGAATTGTCGGTTTCCAGCAAATACAAATCAGAATTCCTGGCCAACATGAGCCATGAACTTCGGACCCCGCTGAACAGCCTTTTGATTCTGGCACGGCTGCTGGGAGAAAACAAAGAGGGTAATCTGAATCAAAAACAGATTGAATATTCCAACACCATTTATGACTCCGGCAACGATCTGCTTCATCTGATCAATGAAATCCTTGACTTGTCAAAAATCGAAGCCGGCAAAATGGAAATCAATTTTGAAAAAATCGATCTTGACGCCTTTATCAGGGATCTGAAACGCCAATTCGATCCTTTAGCCAATCAGAAACAACTGGATTTTGAGATTGAATCGGAGACGGCTCCCCCATACTGGCGGACCGACGGACAAAAACTGGGACAGATTATTAAAAATTTGCTGTCAAATGCATTTAAGTTCACCGCTCAGGGTGGTGTCAAGGTATTTATCGGCAACACAGACAGGAACAATGCCTTTAAACACCGCACCCCCGCTGAAAATTCTCTTTTTATATCCGTATCAGACAACGGCATCGGGATACCGGAAGACAGGCTGGAATCCATATTTGAGGCCTTCCAGCAGGTGGACGGAACCACCAACAGAAAGTATGGGGGGACCGGCCTTGGCCTGACCATTTCCAGGGAGCTTTCACGGCTTCTTGGCGGTGAACTGGCTGTGGAGAGCCACAAAGGAAAAGGTTGCACCTTTACCCTGTGGATTCCCGTTGACGGGACTGCGCCCGGGGCAAAAAATCCCGGTTCTTCCCAGGCGGACAAACCAATTGAAAAACCTGTATTCGCCGCGACCGCAGACCAGGATGAAAAAACTGTACCAGAGGACCAGAAACGGTCCTTCAATAAAAATAAAAATCATCCGGCATTTCCTGCCGAAAAGAACACCGAACAGGCCGAGAAAAAACCTGCCAAGGGCATACAGGACGACCGAAACGAACTTGAGCCCGGGGACCGTTCCATTCTGATCATTGAAGATGATGTGCGATTTGTGTCCATCATGGCCGATCTTGCCAGAACCCGGGGATTTAAAATTCTGTCGGCCGAAGACGGTGAAACAGGCTTATACCTTGCCGATTATTACCGGCCCAGCGGTATTATCCTTGATATCGGCCTGCCCGGTCTGGACGGCTGGTCGGTCATGGATCGGCTCAAGGACAATTCCAGGACGCGGCATATCCCGGTTCACTTCATGACGGCAAGTGACGTCTCCCACAAGGCCTTCAGCAAAGGTGCGGTTGGTTTCCTGACCAAGCCGGTGAGCATGGAGGCCATGCAGGAAGCCTTTGGTAAGATTGAAAATGTGATTGACCGATCCGTAAAGCGCCTTCTGGTGGTTGAAGATGACAAAGCCCAGCATACGGCCATTTCAGAGCTTCTTGGGGGTGAAGACATCCGAATCGAAAAAGCCTTTACCGGGGCTGAAGCCAAAGGAAAAATTGCAACCCAGGATTTTGACTGTATTGTTATGGATATGGGTCTGCCGGACATGACCGGCCTTGAGCTCATCGAAAGGCTGCAGGAGGAAAACAACGCCCTTGGGCATGTGCCGGTGATTATTTATACGGGCAGGGAACTGGAGCCCAAAGAGCGGGCCTTACTGGACAAGTATTCCCAGCGACTAATCGTAAAAAGCGTCCGCTCCGAAGAGCGCCTTTTGGATGACACCACCCTGTTTCTCCACCGGGTGGAGACCGAGCTGCCCGAAGGCCAGCGGCGGATTTTAAAAATGCTCCATGACCGGGAGGCGGTATTTGAGGGCAGAAACGTCCTGCTGGTGGACGACGATATGCGCAATGTATTCGCCCTGTCCGCGATACTACAGGAAAAGCGGATGCAGGTGACAGTTGCCAAAAATGGGATTGAAGCCCTTGAAAAACTTGAGGCAGAGTCCGGCATTGACATCGTATTAATGGATATCATGATGCCTGAAATGGATGGATATGAAGCCATGGGGAAAATCAGAGACCAGGATAGGTTCCGGCAGCTTCCCATCATTGCTTTGACAGCCAAGGCCATGAAAGAAGACAGAATAAAATGCATCCGGGCCGGGGCAAGCGACTACCTTGCCAAGCCAGTGGATTCAGACAAACTATTGTCCATGATGCGAGTATGGCTGTACAGGGATTAACTTAAAACAGAAAAGACATGGATACACAAAAAATTGAAATCAATCTGCTTTTTGAGGCCTTGAAACAGCGCTACGGGTATGACTTCAAAGACTATTCCTTTGAAACCGCCCGCCGCCGGGTCCTGCAACAGGTGGCTTTGATGGAGCTTGATTCCATCAACTCACTTCAGCGCCTCATCCTCAATAACAGCGATGCCGCAGATGGACTGGTAAAAGCCTTGTCCATCAATGTGACTGAAATGTTCAGGGATCCGGAATTCTTCTTGATCTTAAGAAACAGGATCATGCCGCGTCTTACCGGCCGGGATCATCTTAAAATTTGGCATGCCGGTTGCGCCAGTGGCGAGGAGGTCTATTCTATGGCAATCCTGCTCAAGGAAGAAGGGCTCTATGAGCAGACAACCATCTACGGAACGGATTTCAACGGGCCGATTCTTGATACGGCCAAGGCCGGCATCATTCCCATGGGACAAATGAAAAAGAACATCTATAATTACCAGGGCGGGGGAGGCAGTCGGGATTTTGCAGATTATTACCATGCCCGGTATGAAGGGGTTGTTCTCTCCTCGGCATTAAAAAAAAATATTGTCTTTTCCCTGCACGACCTGGCCCGTGATGATGCCTTTGGCACCTTTGAGATGATCATCTGCCGCAATGTACTCATCTATTTTAACCATCGCCTGAAAGACCGTGTATTCAAATTATTCAAAGACTCCCTTGGCACCGGAGGATACCTTTGCCTGGGGTCCCACGAGTCCATCCCGGCAGGCCGGTTTAATAAATATTTCAAGGTCATTGATGCGGATATGAAAATTTATCAGAAAACGGCGAACTAAAATATGACACACCATGAATCAGGTATTGATATGATTGTAGTGGGCACCTCCCAGGGTGGTTTTGATGCACTGCACAGCCTCTTAACCCCCCTTCCCGAAGACTTTAATATTCCCATCCTGGTTGTCAGGCACCAGCGGCCCGATGCCGGAGATTATATTCTCAAGGCCCTGGGTCGCGCCACGAAATTAAAGATTCATTTTGCAGTCCACTGGGCATTGCCTGCTCCCGGACAGGTTCTCCTGGCGCCACCAGACAGGCACCTTCTTGTGGGAGAGGACGGACGGATGATCCTTTCGGATGATGAACCAGTCAATTTTTCCAGACCTGCCATTGATCCCCTGTTTGAAAGCGCCGCTAAAAAGTACGGGCCAAGGCTTATAGCGGTGGTGCTCACCGGTGCCAACCATGACGGGGCAAAAGGGGTAAAGGCCGTAAAGGCCAACGGCGGGATAGTGATTGTCCAGGACCCCGACTCGGCAGATGCCCGGCAGATGCCTGAGGCCGCCTTGGCAGCCGTCTCTGTGGACCAAATTATCTGGCTGGACCAGATCGGCCCTTTTCTCTGGTCCATGGTCAAGGATAAAAATACCAAAAGAACTCAAAAAAGAAAGGAGCTATAATGTCCTCTACTGCGCTTCCAAAAATTTTGATTGTTGATGACATGCCTGCCAATCTGACAGCGCTGAAAGCACTTCTGGAAAACCTTGAGGCTGTTATTATTCAGGCCGGATCCGGCAATGAGGCCTTGAGCCTGACCCTTGAGCACGAATTCGCCGTTGTGCTCATGGATGTGCAGATGCCTGAAATGGACGGGTTTGAGACGGCGGAGCTGATGCGGATGAACCAGACAACCCGCCATGTCCCCATTATCTTTGTCACCGCCATCAGCAAAGAACAGCAGCATATTTTCAAAGGGTATGAAGCAGGTGCAGTGGATTATATTTTCAAACCCCTGGATCCCCATATAATACGCAATAAAGTCCTTATTTTTATAGAGTTATTCAATCATAAACAGACGATTGAACAGAAGAGGCTTGAACTGAAAGAAGCAAACCAGACTATTCTTGAGCAACAAAAAGCCCTGGTTGAAGAAGAGAGATTAAAGGTGATGTTGCAGCTGGCAGGCGCCGCAGCCCATGAACTGAGCCAGCCCCTTATGGTGCTGCTGGCCAACCTGGAAATGCTTGAGTTGGAGAAAGAGGACCACAGCCGGGTGATGGCGCTGCTTCCCAAAGTTCAAAACGCAGGAGAATCCATCGCAAAAACAGTGAAGAAAATCCAGAATGTTCGTTATGATGTCACGATCAGTCATGATGCCAAGACACGGATTATTGACCTTAACCAGGATATTCATATTCTTTTGGTTGATGCTTCCGACGGAGCCTATAAAATTATTAAAGCCTACTGTTCCAAGTATGATCATTTGAATCTGGACCGGGTTGCAACTGTTAAAAATGCATTACCTGCGCTGCAAAAAAAAGCTTTTGATATCATTCTTCTGGAATATGACCTGCCTGACGGAACCGGCATTGAATTACTTGAAAAATTAAATAATGAAAAAATAAATATCCCTGTTGTGGCTATAACCGGAAAAGGAGATGAAGAAATCGCATCAAGATTTATTCAGGCCGGGGCAATTGACTATCTGCCCAAGACAAAAATTAACAGCAAGCGCCTGTTTGAAGCGATCAGCACAGCCATTGAAAAATTCAAACTGAAAAAGGAAATGAACCAATCAATAAAAAAAATGGCCGAAAAATCAATCACAGACCAACTGACCGGACTGTACAACAGGAACTATATGGACGGTGTCTTAACCAGAGAGATTGATCGGGCCAAACGATATGAAAACTCTCTTTGCTGCCTGATAATGGACCTAGATCATTTTAAGAATATCAATGATACCTATGGACATCTGTGTGGAGATTTTATTCTCCAAAAATTTTCGGCCCTTTTGCTCTCCTTAAAAAGAAAATCAGATTATATATTCAGGTATGGGGGTGAAGAGTTCATCTGTCTTATTCCCCAGACAGATCTGAAAGGCGCCTTGCAATTTGCGGAAAGAATAAGGTCCCAATGCCAGGAAAAGGAATTTGTTTATCAAAAAAACACCATACATATTACCGTGAGCATAGGTGTATCATCCTTCGACGACATGGAAAAAAAGAGACAGGGTGCTGCTTTAATCGATAATGCAGACAAAGCACTTTATGAAGCCAAAACCGAAGGAAGAAACTGTGTAAAAGTTTTTGCCCGCTGATATTTTTTTATCCCAGGTATAAAAATTTTGGCCTAACGACTGTAGAGCCGGATACCGCGTTTTCAGCCTGACCCTATTGTAGGGATCTGTTTTCAGGCGCCTGGGGCAGGTAAACATCAAAACAACTGCCTTTTCCTTCAGTACTGTCCACAAATATATAACCCTTGAGCCTGGCAATAATACCTTTGATAATGGGAAGGCCCATGCCCGTGCCCCGACCCTCTGTCTTTGTTGTAAAATAGGGCTCAAATATATTATCCATAACGGCACGGCTCATCCCGTGCCCCGTGTCCACTACCTGCAAATGAATATAGGAGCCGGGCAATATCTGACGCGTCTCTTCAAAAGGCATTTCCTTAACCTGAACTTCATCCAGACGGACGGTAAGAACACCGCCTTTATCCGCCATGGCATGATAGGCATTCGTACAAAGATTCATGACAAGTTGATGAATCTGGGTGGGGTCTGCCATAACAGGCGCAAGATCAGTGCTGACCAACGTTTCAATCTTTATGTTTTTGGGAACAGAGCCCCGCATCAGCTTTAAGCTCTCCTTGATAATGGGGCCGGGGTGGCATCGGATATATTCCTTTTCACCCTGGCGGCTGAATGCCAGGATCTGGGCAACCATATCCTGAGCCCGGACAGATGCGCTTTTCACCCGGCGAAGGTATTTAAGCATTTTCTCATCTTCCGGGCATATTGACAGGCACAAATCCGTATACCCAAGGATGGGGGACAAAATATTATTAAAATCATGGGCAATACCGCCGGCCAGCACGCCAAGGGCCTCCATTTTCTGAAGCTGCACGATCTGGCGTTTGAACTCACCCTGCTGCTTTTCATACTTCTGCCGCCGGTAGACGCCGCTGATATGCTGGGCCACGCCCATAAGCAGATGGGTGTCATTTTTGTCCAGTTTTCTGAGGGTCGCTGTATTTCCGGCAATCATAATGCCAATGGGCTCACCGTCCACTTCAATGGGGCTGACAATAAAGGAGCGGGGTTTGATCCGGTCGACAAATTCCAGACTTTGGGGGAATTTGCGCTTAAGCCATGCCATATCGTTAACACGCATAGTTTTGTTATGCATAAAGGACTCGTAAAACACATCTTCGGGCGCCCCCGCCCCTTCAAGGAAGATACTGTAATTGGCAATATACAGTTTTTCGACCTCGGTGAATCCATATCCGCCGCTATATGACAAAGACGTTTTCTCATCATTGGCAATCATGATCATCACACGGTCATACCGAAGTCTTTTACCCACAATATTTGCGGCCCGGTCAAAGCTACAAGCATCAGGATACTCAATCCCCAGGACCTGTCCAATATCAACAATAACCCTTGAATTTTCCGCATTGATTTCAATTTGATTGAGCACCTCTTCCCTGGCCGTATGAATACCGCTTAAAGACCTTACAAGCGCCTTTGATTTTACCCGCTGACCGGTCCACCCCAAACCAAGAGACAATAAGGCCGGGCAAATAAACCAAAAAATTTTGGGCATAACACCAGCAGGCGTTAGCCACAACGCAATGAGCATCGCGATTGCAACAGCAGCAGCAAGCCAGGAAAGTACGGTAAGTATGGGAAATGCCGAAGACTTCCAGATCAGCTCATACCGGCAGACCCTGTCCCCTTTGAACATACATTCCGGATGGTGCACGGTCAGTTCATTATGGAGGAAAACATCTGCAAGTCCCTGAAAATAACCCTGCCGGATTTCGCACTGAAAAGGTTCTTCTTTTATCCCTTCATTGGGTGCGATCACAATTTCGATCTTATTTTTTCCTGTATAACGGGTGGTATAATGCGAAGAC
Source organism: uncultured Desulfobacter sp. (assembly GCF_963675255.1). GTDB lineage: Bacteria > Desulfobacterota > Desulfobacteria > Desulfobacterales > Desulfobacteraceae > Desulfobacter. The sequence goes on along the minus strand of NZ_OY775937.1, from coordinate 1,713,974 downwards.
CGGGTCATGCCCCCGGCATATTTTTCCATCATCCCACAGGCCCGTCTGACCCCGACAAAGGGCAGCACCAAGCTGCGAATCATTCCCAGACATTCGGATTTCACAGCGTACCGGCCGGCCTCCCGGTCAATTCGCATATTATCTGTAAGCATACACAAACGCTCATGGAACCGGTTGAGCTGTGCCTGACAGAGCCCCGGGGACTTATCACCAGCCCGGCTATAGTTCTCGATCCCGGCTTCGGCCATGAGATTCTCGATTTCAATTTCAGGATATTTTTCCCGAATAAGGGCCACATAGACATCCAGTATTTTAATGCTATACAGTTCTTTTGCTGTTTCCATTTTCGATTTTCCCATGGGTTGAAACCTTGCGTCCGGTTTTTAATAATTAATCAGCGCGTAAGATTCAATGGATTTGTTATAAACTAAAACAACACTTCTTTCTCCAAAAAAATAATATTTTAACAATTAAAGTTATACACAGGGACCGTCTGTTACAAATTTTCCGGACCTGCGAAATCGACGACAGCGCTTTATAGTTTACCCGACACACCGGATCAGGGGTAACTATTATGAATTTTTTGACAAAGATTTTATGATATATTATATCAATACATTTCTTATAATTTTATAAACTATGATTAGGGAGGATGGATGGATACAGGAAAAGTTAACCAGCGGATTTTATCATTCATGGAGAAACGGGACATGGATATCACGGCATTATCCGAGGCAGCCGGCCTTGATCCCCAATTTATCAAAACCATGCTTGAAGAAGACGCCTACCCCCCCCTGGGTCCTCTAATGAAAATTGCCCGGGCCCTGGGTGTGCGTTTAGGCACCTTTCTGGATGACCAGGACAGCAGTGATCCCTATATTGTCCGCAAGGCTGAACGGGCAGGCGGATTTTCCGTCCTTGACGGTACCAACAAAGCCCCTGCATTAAATTTCTATGCTTTGGGCAAAGGTAAGTCAGACCGGCACATGGAACCGTTTTTTGTTGAAATCATGCCTGAATCCGCAAAGAAAAAAACACTATCTTCCCATGAAGGCGAAGAGTTTATTGTTGTTGTCTCAGGTCTTGTGGAAGTGATTTACGGTAATAAGACCTATGAACTGAAGCCCGGCGATTCCATTTATTACAACTCTGTGGTTCCCCATTATGTCTCCTGTGTCGGAGAAGAAAAGGCTGAAATTCACGCAGTGGTTTATATTCCGGAATAACAGCCATGGGCAGACCTGGTCTATCGAGGCCCAGGTTCACTCCATAACAAAACATGAATGAAACTAAAGACATCAACAATAAGCCAAAGAGGAATAAAGCATCATATGGACGAGACTTTGCCATTGCAATCCCTGACTTTAGGCCAAATCCTTGACAGAACAGTTGAAAAATATCCAGACAATCCAGCCGTTGTGTATGTGGACAGAAATTTTCGCCTGACATATAGCCAGTTTGCCACCTATGTAGATGAAACAGCCAAAGGTTTGATGGCCCTGGGCGTTAAGAAAGGGGAAAAAGTAGGAATCTGGGCCACAAATATACCGTACTGGGTTGTTTTGCAGTTTGCCACGGCTAAAATCGGGGCTGTGCTGCTCACTGTGAACACCAACTATAAAACAGCGGAACTTGAATATCTGCTCACCCAATCTGAATGTGAAAATCTCTTTCTCATTGACGGATATCAGGACACGGATTACATATCCACGATGTATGAACTGGTGCCGGAGTTGAAAACCTGTCAACGAGGCCACCTTAAATCCCCCCAATTCCCCCATCTTAAACGGGTGGCCTTCCTTGGCCCTGAAAAACACAGGGGTATGTATACTATCCCCGAAATCCGGGCCCTGTCTGTAATGACTTCCGAAGAGGAATACCAGGCCCGCCAGGACAGCCTGGATCCTCATGATGTGGTGAATATGCAATATACGTCGGGGACCACAGGCTTTCCCAAAGGCGTTATGCTCACCCATTACAATATCGGTAACAACGGTTACTGGATCGGTGCCAACCAGAACTTTGGCCCGGATGACCGGGTCTGCCTTCCCGTGCCCTTGTTCCACTGCTTTGGCTGTGTGCTCGGGGTACTTGCAGCTGTAAATCACGGCACCTGCATGGTGATCCTGGAAGGCTTTGATCCCCTTTTGATCATGGCCTCGGTGGAACAGGAAAAATGCACCGCCCTTTACGGGGTGCCCACCATGTTCATTGCCGTGCTGGAACATGCCCTTTTCAACAAATTTGATTTTTCATCCCTTCGCACGGGTATCATGGCAGGCTCCAACTGCCCCATCCATGTCATGGAGCAGGTCATTGACAAAATGAACATGAGTGAAATCACCATCTGCTACGGTCTGACCGAGGGTTCTCCGGTCTTGACCCAAACCCGGATACACGACGACATCCGGGTGCGGGTAGAGACCGTGGGAGGCGCTCTGCCTCACCTTGAAGTCAAGATCATTGATATTGACACCGGCGCAGGGCTGCCTCCGGGCAAACAAGGTGAAGTGTGCTGCAGGGGGTATAACGTCATGAAAGGATACTACAACAATCCCGAAGCCACATCCGAGGCCATCGACGCAGACGGCTGGCTGCATTCAGGCGATCTCGGGGTCATGGACGAAGCAGGTAACCTGTCCATCACAGGCCGACACAAAGACATGATCATCCGGGGTGGAGAAAATATCTATCCCAGGGAGATTGAAGAATTTTTATACCGCATGGATGAAATCCGGGACGTCCAGGTGGCTGCGGTTCCCAGCAAAAAATATGGTGAAGAGGTTGGTGCTTTTGTGATTCTGAAAGAGGGGGCAAACATTGAGCCCAACGACATCAGTGACTTCTGCCGGGGGAAAATCAGCCGGTACAAAATTCCCAGATATATTCATTTTATTGATCATTATCCCATGACGGCCTCGGGCAAAATTCAAAAATACAAATTGACGGAGATGTCGGAAGAAATTTGGCCGGAAAGACGATAGGCGTCTGCCGCAAATGGTATTAGCCCCTATCTTTGGCGTTGGATCAAAATTTTAATTCACAGGATATTCTATATATGCCTGTGGTTAAAATTTTGATCCGCCTTAAATTTTAACAAAAATCCTTATTTCCGGCCAGGCACTAAAAATGGAATAAAAATGAAACCATATGTTGCTGTTGCCACTGTCATTGTCTGCTTGATTTTAACCCTGCCCATGCTCACCGGCCAAGCCCTGTGCCGGGAGTTGACCATCATGACCCATGACAGTTTCAGTATGTCGGAATCTGTGCTTAAGAATTTTAAGAAAGCCGTGGGTGCGGACATTACAATTTTACGTTCCGGCGATGCCGGCCAAGCATTAAATAAGGCGATTCTATCTAAAAACAATCCCATGGCGGATCTATTTTTCGGGGTGGACAACACCTTTATCGGGCGCGCCTTGGAAAATGATATATTCATTACCTACACCCCCAAAGGCTTTGAATATATTGACACCTCTCTTTTACTGGATGACAAAAACCGTCTGATACCCGTGAATTTTGGTGATGTCTGCCTTAACTATGACATCAAATGGTTCAAAGCAAAACATCTTGCCCCCCCGGCCGACCTTGAAGATCTGATCCGCCCGGAATACAAAAATCTCACCGTTGTTCAGAACCCGGCCACATCATCCCCGGGTCTTGCCTTTCTTCTGGCCACCATCAGCCGTTTCGGAGAAAATGAATACATCTCTTTCTGGCAGAAACTAAAAGCCAACGGGGTCATGGTGGTAAACGGCTGGCAGGAAGCCTACTGGGGGCAGTTCACGGCCGCCTCAAAAGGAAATCGTCCCATTGTGGTCTCTTACGCCTCAAGCCCTGCGGCAGAAGTCTTTTATGCTGAACAAAAACCGGACACAGCTCCCACCGGTATCGTCATTAAGAATAAATCCGCTTTTCGCCAGATTGAATTTGCCGGCATCTTGAAAAACAGTACCAACACCGATCTTGCAAAAAAGGCCATGGACTTTTTTCTAAGTACAGTATTCCAGGAAGACATCCCTTTGCAGATGTTTGTGTTCCCGGCCAGCACCAAGGCAAATCTGCCGGACGTGTTCTTAAAACATGCAAAAATTACAGATGCGCCTGCGTCTTTGCCCCCAGAAAAGATCAACCGGAACCGGGATAAATGGCTCCGGGAATGGACGGAAAACCTGTTGCGGTGAAAACAAGGATTTATACGCACCCCTATGTGCTGGCGGGGCTGGTTCCCCTTGTATTTTTCCTTGTTTTCTATTTTTACCCCCTGGCCGGTATTTTTCTTCGAAGTTTTGTGCCGGACTTCCCTGCACACCGTCACATTGACCTGTCCTTTTTGAATCAGGTTTTCGGATCACAACGCCTTCATCACATCATTTGGTTTACCTTCTGGCAGGCTGCCGTATCCACAGGCCTGACCCTGGCCTTTGCCTTTCCGTGTGCCTTTGTCATGTCCCATTACCAATTTAAAGGTAAAAAATTTTTAACCCTGTCTGCCTCAATCCCCTTTGTCCTGCCTGCGGTGGTGGTGGCTGCCGCCCTTGACGCAAGTTTCGGCAGGAACGGATGGCTTGGCGTGTTAAATATACGCCATCCTTTGGTTTTGATTTTCATAGCCCATGTATTTTACAATTTTTCGGTCATGCTTAGAATTTTGACCAGCTTCTGGGCAGGGTTGCGGGCAAATGTCCAAGAGGCCGCCGCCATGCTCGGCGCAGGGCCGTTTCAGACATTTATTCATATTACCCTGCCCCTTCTCATGCCCGCGGTATGGGCGGCATCCTTTCTGGTGTTCATCTTCTGTTTTTCAAGCTTTGGCATTATTCTGATCCTTGGGGGCCCTGCCTATTCCACCATAGAGGCAGAAATTTACCGCCAGGCCGCCCATATGTTCAACCTGCCGGTGGCATCTTTTCTCTCCCTGATTCAAATCGGGTTTACCCTGGTGCTCATGGGCCTTTACACCGCCTTTTCCCGAAAAGCGGTCCGATTTGCGCCCAAAGGCAATCATACCAATTTTAAACAGCCAAAAAAATTCTGGGAAAAAGCCGCAGTGACGGGAAATGCCGGTTTTATGCTCCTGTTATGCCTTTTCCCCTTAGCGGCGCTTGCAGGCAAGTCCCTGGTCCATGACGGTCAATTGTCCCTAATTTATTACCGCGCCATTTTTGACAATCCTGCCAATTCCATCTTCCATGTTCCGCCTTTTACCGCGATTAAATTCTCCTTTATCTTTGCGGGAACAGCCCTTGGTATCGCCCTTGTGACCGGTCTGTGTGCAGCCCTTTGCCTGAATCACCTGGACCGTACAAAAGCAAAGGGACTTGCGGCCTTTTTTGACCCGTTGTTTATGCTGCCCCTGTCCACGTCGGCGGTAACCCTGGGATTCGGCATTATCATCACCTTGGACCGGCCACCGCTTAACCTGCGTACGTCGGCGCTGCTTGTTCCCTTGGTCCATGCCCTGGTGGGATTTCCCTTTGTACTTCGGGCGGTGCTGCCTGCCCTGAAAAACATTCCCAATAACATCAGGGAGACGGCCGCCATGTTAGGGGCATCCCCGGTAAAAATATTCAGATGCATTGATCTGCCGCTGATATCCGGTGCGCTGACGGCAGGTGCCGTGTTTGCCTTTACCATCAGCATGGGAGAATTCGGCGCCACCATTTTTACGGCAAGTCCGCGTACGCCCACAATCCCTATAGCCATTTACCGATTTTTAGGCCAGCCGGGTGCCATGAATTACGGCCAGGCTATGGCCATTTCCACCCTTCTCATGGCCGTCACCGCAGCCGGGTTTATTCTCATTGAAAAAATCAGTCTAAAAGGAATACAGCAATTTTAATGGAAAATGAGCTCATCATACACAACGTAAGCAAAACCAGTACAACAGGCAGCTATATTCTAAACAATATTAACCTTGCGCTGCCCCGGGGCAGCCGGTTGTCTGTGCTTGGGCCTTCGGGTTGTGGGAAAACCACACTGTTACGTATGATTGCAGGGCTTGATACGCCGAACTCAGGTGATATCCTGTTCAACGGCGTGTCCATCCTGAATCTGCCCCCGCACAAACGCAATTTCGGCATGATGTTCCAGGACTATGCCCTGTTTCCCCACCTGAATGTCTTTGCCAACATTGCCTTTGGCCTGAAAATGAAGGGCATGCCCAGACGGGAACAGGTCCCAATTGTGGCAAAAATGCTAACGCTGACCAATCTTGAAGGGTTTGAAAATAGAACGGTAGATGAGCTGTCCGGGGGCGAACGCCAGCGAGTTGCTCTGGCAAGGACCCTTGCGCCGAACCCCAGGCTGCTCATGCTGGACGAGCCCTTAAGCGCACTGGACCGGGTCTTGCGAAAACATTTGTTAAATCAACTCACACAGATTTTCTCCCGCCTGCACATCACCACGATCTTTGTCACCCATGACCACGAAGAAGCCTTTGCCGCCGGGTCACAGATCATCCTGATGAACGAGGGCTGCATTGTCCAGCAAGGCAGCCCAGGCAATCTTATTCATCATCCGGTCAACGACTGGGTCAAATCGTTCATGGCCTGATTTTTTCTGTTTCCATCGCCCTAAATGGCGTTAAAACGAAAAACCCTTGTTTGAACGAAAAATTGCCATGTTAGGCGCAAAAAAAAATTAATAAAAAAAGAGAATCCAAAACAGAACCAGTATTTTGGACAAAAGACCAAACATCATAGTCAGAACACAGATGACAGTACCATTTCGTGCACCGTAAATGGCTATATACCGAGGCAATGTCCGACGCAGGCGGGAAATCGGTATCATAATAAGACCGCCGGCTATCAGGGCCGTAATCGCCTCATAGCCGCTGATACTATTTTGGGTCAAAAGGGTTGACATGTAGCTGATCCCGGCAATCGGACTGAATATATAGGTGGTAAGCGGACCAATGACGGCCGGAGACAAATCAAGAGCGGATGTCAAAGGGGCGATCCCCGCGTCAACCCAGGACAACATTCCCGACAGAGTCAGCACCTGAACCAGCAGGGTCACAACAGCCAGCACACTCGTCATTTTGAAAAACATTTTTTTTCTTGCATGCCAGGAGTCTATCAAAAGCCGGATAAAACTGCGGTTACGACAGTCCGTATCCTCCGGTGTGCATTCGTAGGCTGAAAACGGGTCATCACCGGTTTCCAAAGGCTCCCTGCCATTGCCCCAGGCCCTTCCGCGGACCAGTACATAGCAAAGCTTCAGTACGCCGTTAAGCCAGAAGGCGGCAGTGTAAATCATTGCCAGACGGGCTCCGAGCAGGGGCAGGACAATGGGAAGCTGAAAGGTCAGAGTCTCCTTGAGATGAAAGGGTACCGTATTAAGGATGCCGGTTAGCCGCAGTTCACGGTCGTCTAAGCGTCCGCCCGCATGGAATTGAGCCGCCATGGTGTGGGCCGCGATCATGGAGCCCACAGCGACCAGAAAACAAACCGCCGTTTCGGCCGGCAGCCGGGCGACCCTTGCCACAGGTTTCCCAAAAGGTTTCAGGTGGCGCATCAGCCCCATCTGCATGAACAGCTCCACCCCGAAAAGACTGATAAACATTATCGAACCCATTCGAAACACCAGGTCCGCAGTAAACACAATTGAAGATAATAAAATTTCCATACCCAATCATAACGGGTTTTCAGTACCGGTAAAACTAAAAAACAACCAGGACGCATTAAACTTATATATCGGGAATTAAAAACAGGCGTTGATAATACACGCAGAACAAAATAATTTTATTTTATCAAGCTTGCTTCAAGGCCAAGCCCATAAGCCACACTGGTAAAAGCGTTGGAAGTTTTGATCTTATCTGCACCCAACCGGGACTCAAAGATGGCCCTGATCAGCGGGATATAGGAAGAACCGCCGGTCAAAAACACGGCATTGATCTGTTCAGATCCGATTCCGGCATTGGCAAGGGTATCCGTCACGCAAGCCTCTATTTTTGCAACCAGATCCTGGATCATCTCTTCAAATGCCGTTCTTGTAATAAGCTCTTCGATGGCGATACCGTAATCCTTAAAAATTACGGTTGCGTCGTCATGGTCGGACAGGCGGCACTTGGCTGATTCAATGGACCGGAATAACAAATAGCCATAGTTATCGCTGATCAACCGTTCCAAATTTTCCAGCAAACGCTTGTCCCTGAGCCCTGCGCAGACTTTAAGTTCTTTTATACTCCCAAGGGTTTGGGGACGCCGAAGCCAGGGAATTCGGTGCCATTGCATCAGATGGCTCAAAACCAAAGGAGACAGTCCTGTCAGATTATCACTGAACATGGATTTGACTTTAACATCCGTGCCATAGTGTTTTGCCACCTTGTGGCGCATGATCAGAGAATCAAAATTGTCCCCGCCGATATAAAGCCCGCCAACGGAAAGGATGTCCTGCTCCCTGTTCCCGGCGTGTGGCGGATTACCCACCCTGAGCACGGTGAAATCGGAACTACCCGCACCAAAGTCGCCCACCAGCACAATCTGCTCCCGATTTGGGGGCAGACTGTTCTCATAGGCCCGGGCAGCGGCCACAGGCTCCATCTGCAGAGAAATTTCCTTGAATCCGGCAAGTTGAGCTGCTTTTATCAGCCGCTGGGTTGCGGTGCGTTCCCGTTCTTCGTCCGTTGAGAAAATAACCGGACGACCAAGTACAACCGTGTCCACATCCCGGCCAATAATTTTCTCCCCCCGCTCCTTCATGGTCTTAAGAAGAAAACCGATCAGCTCTTCTATGGTGTAATTTTTACCGTAGACATTTGTCTTTTGAAAGGAAATGTCCGATAAGAAAGATTTTATCGACTGCATGTACCGGCCTTCGGCGCCGTTGTCGATATATTGCTTGACCCCTTCATAGCCCACAAAGGAGAGATGTTCTCCCTCTTCCTTTATAAAATAAAGAATGGATTTCAAAGAATTTGAAAGGGGGCTACCCGGGTCAATATCCAAAAGTTGTACCTGGTTGTCAACACTTGCGGCCAACGCAGAGTTGGAGGTGCCAAAATCAATACCAAATATTGGGGACATACGTGTTCCTGAAACTTGATCATTGAGAGAAAGTATCCCGACAATACCGGGACCATTAACGGTTAAAAAGACAAGCCGATATATTTACAGGATCATGGCATAAATTAAAAGCCCCAATGGTCATAATATTTAGTCTTAGTCACCTTGGGCTTTACGGATAAGTGCTGCGTTTTTTTCCTTTACGTCCGGATACGCAACAGCCAAGCTGTTAGATTTTTTGGCCAGGGAAACCGCCTGCACAATATTTCCCTGGTCAAGCTGGGCCCTTGCCATCAGGTGCCAGACCAAAGGATCCTGACCATCAATGTACAATGCCTGCTCCAGGGTTGAAAAGGCAAGCTGGGGTTGTCTATTTTTAAGTTGATTTTCGGCATTCCGGATCATCCGGGTCAGCGCCTGAGGCCGGGGACGCTGAACAGGGCGTACAGCAGACAATAGCGGATTCTGGTCCTTCTCTTTAACCGCAATTGCCGAATCCTCGGGCACACTCTTTTGATTCGTTACAGGCCGCCCACCGATCTCGGGCACGGATGCAGGGGGCATGTGAGATTGGGGCATTGAGACAGGTTTTTTTGGCGCACAGGCAGATAAAATAATAAGGGCCAAGGCAATGAGATAAAAACAATAAGTTTTCATTTGAATACGTCCTTAAGCCAGTCAATGAGATATCGCGGCTTTTTTTTCTGCACCGGTTGCTTGCCAGGTCCGGGGGCTACCGGAGTTGACGGTTCAACTCCAGCAGCAGGATCGGGAACAGCAGGGGCTGACCCGCGGATAAAAGGCACGGCAAGGGCTTGTGAAGCATTGTTATTTGTACGAAGCCCGGTCTCGGGATTGATCACTGCCCACTCAATATTTTCCGGTGGTGTCAGGACCAGGGGCGTATTGGGGATCTGGCCCATGATCCGGCCAAAAACCTGCATGGCACCGGAAGCCCCGGTGAGCCCTGTGGACTTATTGTCATCCCTGCCCACCCAGACCACGGCCAGACGATTTCCGGAAAATCCAGCAAACCAGGTATCCCGCAGATCATTGGTGGTACCGGTCTTTCCGGCAATGCCTAAATCCGGAGAAAGCCACCTGGACAAAGACTTCCCGGTACCTTGGCGGACCACAGCCTGGAGTGTTTTGTCCACCAGAAATACAGCACCCGGATCCAGGTGTTGTGCAATGCGTAAAGGATAACGCTGAAGCGTTTCCCCGTCAGGGGTATAAACGGCGTTTATTACCCGTGACGGGGTGTAGAATCCCCCCGAGGCCAGGGTGTGGTAAACCTGAGCAACCTGAACCGGGGTCATCTCAAAACTGCCCAGAAGCATTGCAGGCACAAACGGGGCAGCGGGTTTAAATCCCAACTGCGCCATGGTTGCAAAAACAGTTTCCAAACCAAGATCCATGCCAAGTCTTACCGTGGCCGTATTGTAGGAGTGAACCAAGGCCTGGTACAAGAGCAGTTCTCCATGGAATTTTTTGTCAAAATTCATGGGTTTCCAAAGACGGCCGCCACTTTTCAATGACACAGGCCCGTCATTGATCCGAGTGACCAGGGTATAATTTTCAGGCCGCTCCAGGGCCGAAAGGTAGACCACAGGCTTGACCAGAGAGCCGATAGGACGCATTGCATCCAAGGCGCGGTTAAACCCCTTATATGTAGGTTGTTTCCCCCCCACCAAAGCCTGAATTTCATTGGTGGCGCCGGCCGCAACCACCACACCGGCCTCAAGCTTTGAATTTCTGCCCGCCATGAAATCCGCCACCCCCTTTTCCGCAGCCAACTGCACCAAAGGATCTAAAGGGGTAAAAATCCGCAGTCCCATGTTTTTTAAATCTTTTTCACGGTATTCTTTAAGCAGTCTGCGCTTAACCAAATCCAGGTAAAATGGAAACCGCCATTGCCGGGGTACCGGAATAACCCCAAGGGGACGGCCAAGTGATTTTGTCAGCTGGGCGGATGAAAGCAAACCCTGGTCTGCCATAAGGCCAAGTACAGTGTTCCGCCGGGCCATGGCCCGGTCCGGATTAACCCTTGGGTTGTAGACGGACGGCCCTTTAAGCATGCCCACCAGAAGAGCCGTTTCCCCTGGGGAAAGCAGCTCCAAAGACTTGCCGAAGTAAAACTGAGCCCCTAATCCAAACCCGTGTATGGCCCTGGCGCCGTCCTGCCCTAAATAAACTTCGTTAATATAGGCTTCAAGAATTTCCTCCTTAGTGAATTGGCGCTCAATGGCTGCCGCGACAAAAGCTTCGCTGAGCTTTCGTTTGAGCGTTTTTTCAGGGGAAAGGAAAAAATTTTTTGCCAGTTGCTGGGTCAGGGTACTGGCGCCCTGGGTAAACCGACCCTGGCGAAGATTGACCACGATGGCCCGGAAAATGGATTTAAAATCAATGCCGTAATGGGAATAAAAGTTTTTATCCTCCACGGCAACAATGGTCTTTTTAAGTAATGCTGGAATATCTTCAGTGCTTAGAAGGATACGGTCTTCCATGGAAGAGGGATAGAATTGCCCGATAAGCACCGGGTCCAGCTGTTCCATATCAACATTGCGCTCCCCGGTTTTAAGCCGGGTGATGCGGCCGCCGGATATGGTCAGCTCTGTGCGGCGCAGGGGGCGGTGCTGTGAACCAAAATCAAAGGGCCGGCAATTGAGAACAAACCGACCATGGTACCGGGTGTAAGTACCCGGCACAGTCAGCTGTTCCTGGGTTTCGACGTTGCGGTATCCCAGCAACTCCAGTTCCTGCCCAAGGGCTTTGGCGGACAGCTGCAACCCCGGATAAAGAGTCATGGGGCGTGCATATACTTTGGCCGGCACATCCCACAACCGTTCCTTAAAGCGTTCGGCCACCTGATGGTTGATCAAATAAGCATAGCCCCCAAAGGCCATGCAGGCACATAAAAATAAAAAAATGATCAACCGTCTTAATAGTTTCATTGAACCACTTTCAAAAGTTGTGATCCGGAATGTCCAGATTAAACAGCTGCCGGGCCACATTCAAATAGAAAGAATCGTCCCGGTGATCACCGGTGTTACGCAGGAATAAAATGGGATCATGGATGGCACGGGACGCAATAGCCCTTGTCATCCTGCGGATGGATTCGGCATCATCCTTTGACAGATGGGGCAGCCCGGCCAGGGTTTTCTCGCATTCCAGATTCACAATATCAGTCATTTTGCGATTGATGGCCTTAATCGTGGGCACCACAGCCAGTTCATCCAACCACCGGCGGAACGCCAGCAAGGCTTCCTCCACAAACCGTTGCGCCCTTACGGTTTCCTGTTCCCGCCGGCTCATATTTGTTTCAACAATATTTCTCAAATCGTCAATATCATAAACATAGGCATTGGATATTTTATTGATCCGGGGATCAATATCCCTAGGCACCGCAATATCAATAAAAAACAAGGTGTTGTTTTGTCTTTTTTTCATGATGCCCTTGACTTGGTCACGGGTTAACACATAATCCGTGGCCCCGGTGGAACTGATAATGATATCCACATCTGCCAGTGCAGATTCCCGTTCCTCATACTGAACAGCCTGACCGTTGAACTTGCGGGCCAGTTCCAAGGCGTTTTTAAATGTGCGGTTGACCACCACAATATTTTTTACCTGGTGGGTCATAAGGTGTTCAACAGCCAGTTCCGCCATCTCTCCGGCCCCGATGAGCATGACGCTTTTGGTGGCAAGATCGGCAAAAATTTTATGGGCAAGCTCAATAGCGGCATAGGAAATAGAGACAGCATTATCACCAATGCCGGTATGCTTTCTCACCCGTTTTGCTACGGAAAAGGATTTGTGCATCATGCGGTTGAGCAAGACCCCTGTGGTACCGGCACTTATGGCGGTTTTATAGGCCTTTTTTACCTGTCCTAGAATCTGGGGTTCCCCCACCACCATGGAATCAAGACTTGCAGCCACGCAAAACAGATGACGGATAGCATCGTCATCCCTGTAGATGTACAGGGATGACTTGAATTCAGAAACAGGTAATTGTTTCAGTCTAGAGATAAATTGCATAACGGCATCAATTCTATCTTTGTTTTCCAACGCCCCGTTTCCCGGTATATATAGAAATTCCAGACGATTGCAAGTGGAAAAAACCAGGCCTTCCCTGATACCCGAATCCTGTTTTATAAATTCAAGGGCCGTTTCAATCTGTTCCTGGGAAAAAGCCAATTTTTCCCTGAGCTCCACAGGCGCGGTCTTATGACTGGCACCAATCAGAATTATCTTTGGCATAATGGGTTAATCTGCGTCCTGTTCTTATTGGGTAAACCCCTGGTGATGCCCGCCAAGGAAGGAATTCACCCCCAGAAAGGTAAAAATTAGAATGATAAAGCCAATTACGGACATAATTGCGGAATTGCGCCCCCGCCAACCCGCATAAAGCCGTAGATGCAAAAGCACCGCATACACCAGCCAGGCTCCCAGGGAAAACACCTCTTTTACATCCCATCGCCAGAAACTGCCCCACACGGACCTGGCATAAATAAAGCCGGTGACAAGCCCAAAGGTAAGCAAAGCAAACCCTGTGGTAATACAGGTATAGGACACTGCATCCAAAAAATCCAAAGACGGCAATCGTTTGAAAAAGAAACCCGGACTTTTGCCTTTGATGCCCTGCTCTTGGAGCAGATAAAGGATTCCGGCACCGCAGGCCAGGGCCAGCATGGACTCCCCGCTAAAAATAAGAATGATGTGTCCGAAAAAGAAAATCCCCTTGTAGATCTTGTCCGGTGCCTGGGCTGCCTCGGGCAGAAAAATGGACGCAAGCATAAGGACAGTGATCATTGCCGTGGCATACACACCAAGAATTTTTAGGTGGAATCGGTACTGCACATAGAGAAACATGGCAGCAAGGGACAGGCCTGCCATGGACAGACTCTGGCCAAGGGTATAGATGGGCAGCCCGCCAAGTGCCGCGCTTTGCAGAACAATGGCAAACAGATGAACCACGGCCCCGATACCCAGAGCGCCTAAAGCAGTTTGCTGTATCCGGTCTTTCTGATAAAACAGATAACAAAAATACCCGGCTGTACTAATCAGGTAAAAAAAGGTTGCACACTGCAAAAGGATAAAAGGAATATTCATAGACATTACAACTCCCTGGTACCAAAATCAGGCATAAGCCTTTCCAGGCTGAAACCGTCACCTAAAACCTTGGCAAGCACGGTATCAATCTGCCGGGTTTGTCCTGCGGCAATTTTTTCAGGCAAATCGGCATCAAGCAAGGCACAAAATATTTTGCGATGCCCCTTGGGATTATGTCCACGTTCCAGTAAAATAGTTCTGATGCGGCCTAAAAGGGCTGCAAGTATACCATATTCAGGACCGAAACGAGCCTCTATCTCCATGCGTAGGCATTTTGAAAGGGCCGGACTTGCCCCGCAGGTAGAGACGGCAAGTAAAAGATCGCCTCTATCCACCACTGCCGGCAGGATAAAATCCCCTTTGTCCTGACCGTCAGCAATATTGCACAATATATTTTTCTTTTGGGCAGCCTGCCGTATTCTGGCATTTAACTGCATATTATCTGTGGCGGCAAAAGCCAGGCTCATGCCGTCCAGATCCGAATCCTCAAATTTTTTTTTCTTTAACGTAATGGCAGAAACCGGCGCATTTGACAATTCATCTGAAAAGCCAAGGCTGACCACGATGACCCGGGCTCCTGCCCGGGCAAGGCCAAGCGCCTTTCTTGTTCCCACGGCACCACCGCCTACCACAAGACAATATCTGTCTTTAACATCTAAAAAAATCGGATAGTAATCCATCACCTCATCCCTCATTCGCCCTTGTTTGAGCAGGGGGTTTAATATATATTGCCTATTAGTTTTTTTCAATCTTTATAAAGGCAATGCCGTGATTATCGATTCCCATACCCATCTTTTTTTTCAAGCCGTTGCAGATGACAGGACCCCATTCTTTGACAACGAACCTGAATTCAAGCTTTTATATGATTCCCCAAAATCAAAAATTACAACGGTGTCTCAACTGATAGGCGCCATGGATCGACATGAGGTGGATATCTCCATTCTTTCAGGATTTCCATGGCGCAATCCAGAACACACAGAACGAAACAATGATGCCGTACTTGAGGCGGTCACCGCCCACCCGAAACGGTTGCGGGGTCTGGCCTGTTTTGATCTGTCCTGGGAAGGTGCGGCAAAAGAGGCTGAACGCTGTATTGATGCAGGGCTTTCCGGTGTGGGAGAACTGGCCTTTTATCTGTCCGGCATTGATGATAGGGCTATCCGGCTTCTGGAGCCTGTGATGGATGTACTCAAGCGCAAGGGCAATTTACCATGTATGATCCATACCAATGAACCTTTGGGCCATTCCTATCCAGGGAAAACCCCTGTTACCCTTGAACAGATTGATAATCTGGCCCGGACTTTTTCAGACAACAAAATCATTCTGGCCCACTGGGGCGGCGGTATCTTTTTTTATCACATCATGAAAAAACAGATGAAAGAACGGCTTAAAAACATCTGGTATGATACGGCCGCGTCTGTTTTTCTTTATGACCCGGAAATCTACGACATGGCCCTAAAGGCCGGGGTACTGGAAAAAGTTTTATTTGGCACGGATTATCCCCTGCTTACCCCAGACAGGTATTACAGCGACATTGACCAGTCACAGCTGACTTTAGATCAGAAACGGATGGTACTTGGAGAAAATGCCCAGGCCCTGTATCCTGATTTATAATGCTGTAGCTCCGGGTATGGTGATGGTGAAACAGGTCCCCTTTCCACGCCGGCTTTCCACCTCAATGCGGCCATTATGGTACTGGACAATATGTTTGACAATGGCCAGCCCCAAGCCGGTACCACCCTGGTCCCGGCTTCGGCCCTTATCCACCCGGTAAAACCGGTTGAATATTTTTGGCAGATGCATCGCATCAATGCCCGAACCCGTATCTTTAACCTGAATTTGTATATTGCTGTCTTTTAATTCTGCATTAATGGTAACGCATGTCCCCTCACCGCTGTACTTTATGGCATTATCCAGAAGATTAAACACAGCCTGCTCCATGAGCGTGGGATCTACCATAGCGGCAATGGTATCCGGACAGTGGACTTCCATGGTTACCCCCCGGGACTGGGCCCGGTCCGCGCAGAACCTAACGACCTTCTGAATCAGACCGGCCAGGGAGTGGGTCTCAAACTCGATATCGGTCCCTTTTAGACGCTCCAGTCTTGAAAGCGCTAAAAGATCATCAATCAGGCTGACCATGCGATTGACGTTTTTTTCGATGATTCCCAGAAACCGGCCGAACTGGGCTGCTGAATCCTGGGTTGTAGGGCTCTGACTGTCTGCCATCATCTGCTGAAGGGTTTCAATGAACCCCTTGATCGTGGTCAAAGGGGTTTTTAATTCGTGGGAAACATTTGCCGCAAAATCCTTGTGCATGGTTTCAAGCAGTCTGATTCGGGTGATATCAT